>NZ_BAAHAA010000003.1:0-226270 GCF_054777915.1 Nocardioides marmoraquaticus
ACGCTGGGGTCAGTCTCGAGGTGGGTCACACCACCAGCCGTCGACCCGACCCCACACGATCCCGGGGCCGATGCCAAGACTCACAGTCTCGAGGCTCCTCGCTGGCGCTCGTCGCACCTCGACCAGCGGGTGTCCTGGGTGGTCGAGGTGCGAGGAGCCCCTGGGCGACGAGCCTCGAGACCCGGTGACCACCGCCGCGGCCCTGCGAGACGGTCGCTGCGAGAGCGCCTCAGGGAGCAGCGGCGTACGAACGCGCGAGAGCGGGGGTGGGGGCGGTGCGGAGGGCGGCGCGGAGGGGTGGGGCGAGCAGGGACACCAGCTCGTCGATGTCGAGGGAGGCGATGGGCTCGACCTCGAGCACGTAGCGGAGCATCGCGACACCGATCAGCTGGGCGCCGACCACCTCGACCCGCACGGCGGAGGTCCGCACCCGGGAGGTGCGCAGCACCGGGAGCACCACGAGCCGGTTGACCAGGGCGTAGAACCGTCGGCCGGCGCCCGCGTCGGCCACCGAGCCCTGCACGAGACGTACGGCGCGGTCGCGGGTGCGGGGGTTCTCGCACACGAGCAGGAAGCGGCGCACGAGGCGCTCCGCCAGGTCCCCCTCACCCTGCTCCACCTCGGCAGGGTGGCGGCCGGTTCAGGTCGCCGACCTCGCCACGCCGCCGAGCGAGGCGACGAAGTCGAGCTTCTCGAGCACCGGCTGCGGGATGACGAACGGGTAGAGGTCGTGCTGGCCCATGCTGCGGTTGACCATGTTGAGCCCGATCGACAGCGGCACCCAGATGCCGCGCACCACGTCGCTGAAGCGGGAGAACGTCGTGACCGACCCCACCGTGGTCAGGCCGTACGCCGACGCCGTCTCGACGGTGTCGGCGACGTGGAGGTAGTGCGCCCAGGTCTCGGCGAAGTCCTCGAAGGGGTGCATCGTGGCGTACGCCGAGATGTGCGACGCCTCCCAGCCCTCCGGAGGCCCCTGGTCGTAGTGCCGCGACAGCGCGTCGGCGTACGACGCCCGCTCGTCGCCGAAGAGCTCCCGCGACCGGGTCTCGAGCTCGTCGCCGCGCACCAGCTGCCACTGGTAGTAGTGGCCGGACTCGTGGCGCAGGTGGCCGAGCATGGTGCGGTAGGGCTCGTCGAGCTGCTCGCGGAGCCTGGCGCGGTGGGAGTCCTGCGACTCGGCGAGGTCGATGGTGATGACGCCGTCGGCGTGGCCGATGGTCACCTGCTCGGCGACGCTCGAGAGCATGTCGAAGCAGAGTCCCTGGTCGGGGTCCTGGTGCTTGCCGACCACGGGGAAGCCCAGGGTGTCGAGCTCGACGACGAGGTGCCGCTTGGCGCGCTCGGCGTCCCAGAACTGCGCGAGCCCGACGGCGTCGTCGTCGTGGGGTCGGGTGCGCGTCAGGTCGCAGCTGTCGCACTGCCCGCCCTGCTCGGCGACCAGCCAGGTGCAACCCGAGAGCCGCAGGTTGCGGCAGACCCACCAGTCGCGCCCGTCGGCGTCGGTGTGGTGGCCGTCGGCGTCCACCGGCACGATCGCCCGCTCGGTGCGGGAGAAGCCGAGCCGGCTGCCGCAGCTGACGCAGCGGGAGTTCTCGAAGTAGAGCTGCTGGCCGCAGGTGCGGCAGACGTAGGACTGCATCGGCGCTCAGCCTCCCACGAGCTGTCGGTCGCGCAGGAACGAGGCGAAGCCGGCCGGTGCGCGACCCACGAGCCGGGCCGAGGTCCGCACCGGGGCGAGGTCGTCGGCGCCGACGCGGACGCGACGGTCGAGCAGCGACTCGACCAGCCGGACGTCCTCGCCGCTGGTGAGCGGGGCGAAGCCGCCGACCGCGTCGTACGCCGACGCGCGCACGCCGAGGTTGGCGCCGTGGACGTGCCGGTGGCCCTCCCCCAGCCCGTGCAGCGACGACCACACCTGCAGCACCGGCGCGGGCACGGCCGGGCGGACGGTGCCGAGCCAGAGGTCGTCGCCGCGCGCGGCGACAGCTGCGTGGTGGAGCAACCAGTGCTCGGGCACGCACGAGTCGGCGTCGGTGTGGGCGAGCCACGTCTCGGCGTCGGGCGCGGCGGCGTACCGGCGCGCCTGACGTACGCCGTCGGCGCGCACCGCCCCGACGCGACCACGCTCGACCTCGAGGGCACGCAGCCACGGCCGGGTGCGACGGTGCCGCGCGACGACCTCGGCGGAGAGGTCGCGGCAGCCGTCGAGCACCACGGTCACGTCGACGGCCACGCCCGGCAGCAGTCGGGCGCACCGCGCCACCGCCCGCGACATGGCGGCGAGGTGGTCCGGCAGGTGGTCGGCCTCGTCGCGGCAGGGCACCACGACGTGCAGCGCCCGCGGCAGACCGCTCACCGGCTCGCCTCCGGCCAGGTGGCGTCGGCGGCGTGCAGCCGGATCTCGACGTCGCGGTCGACGTACGCCGCCTGCAGCGGCCAGCGGGTGCGGTGCGCGACCCGGCGGTGCACCTCGGGCCCGTCGAGCGGCCACCCCTCGACGGGATGGCGCCAGTGGCACAGCGCGAGCGTGCCGCCGTCGGCGAGCGAGCCCTCGATGCGGTCGACGAGCTCCTCGAGCGCGGCCGGCGACAGGAAGTAGCCGACCTCGGAGACCACCACGAGGTCGAACTCGCCCTCGGGCCACTCGCGCGGCACGTCGAGCAGTCGTACGTCGGCGCCGTCGCCGAGGCGGCGCGCCGCGAGCCGGGTGGCCGTCGCGGAGCTGTCGACGGCGACCAGCGCGTCGACCCGGGGCGCCAGCGACGCCGCGAGCTCACCGACAGAGCAGCCGACCTCGAGGGTGCGGCCGTGCTGCGCCTTGGGCAGGGCCGCGAGCAGCAGGTCGCGCTTGCGCCGCTCGTACCACCTCCGCCGGGTGCCCCACGGGTCGTCGTCGCCGGCGTGGAGCGAGTCGAGGTCGTGGTCGGGGCAGTCGGCGCCCGGGGTGACCACGAAGTGCTCCACCGGGTCGGCGGCGCGCGCGACCATCTCGGGGCCGACGACCGCCTCGTCGCCGGGCTGGTCCGACAGCGGGGCCACCTGGCTGCGGTGGGCCGCCACGGCGGCCGCCTTGGCCACCCGCGCGTCCTCCGGCACCGTCCACGACTGCAGCCGGTGCCACGGCGCGTCGGCGGGCTCGGCCCAGTGCCAGTACCAGACCGGGTACTCCCACAGCGTCGCGTCGGTGCGCCGGCACGCCGCCGCGGCCGCGCGGCCGACGGCCTCGTGGTCGGGGTGGCCGTCCTCCCGCCAGGGCGCAGCGACGACCGTGCGCCGGCCGGCCGTGCCGACCTGCCGCACCACCGCTGCGGTCAGTGCGGTCTGGTGGCGCGCCAGAGCCCCGTCGGGCAGGTGCAGCCGCACCAGGTGGTGCTCGGGCACGCCGAGCTCGAGCAGCCCGGCCCGCGCCTCGGCGCCACGGATCCGGGCCAGCTCGTGCCGCGAGACCGTGGGCGACGAGGGGTGGCTGGCCTCGCCGTCGCTCGCGCACACCACCGAGACCCCGATGCCGTGGGCGGCCGCGACCGCGATGAGGCCGCCGGCCCCGAGCGCCTCGTCGTCGGGGTGCGCCGCCACCACGACGAGGTGCGCGACGCCGTCGAGGTCGATCGGCTCGGACGACGCCCGACCCGGGGCGTCGAGCCACCGAGCCGCCGGGGTGCCGGGCTCGGCGTGGTGGAACGTCGGCGGCCTCACCAGTCCGCCCCCGCCAGCACGTGCTCGCCCTGCCGCACGAGGTCGCGCTCGCCGTGGTGCTGGCGCACGTAGACCTGCAGGTCGGCGACCCGGCGGGCGTGCTCCTCGTCGGTGGTCAGCGGTGCGGGACCCAGGCCCCGACCCACCGCGCCGACGACGTCTTCCACCGCGTCGGCCACGGCCTGCCGGGACCGCAGCGCCAGCAGGGCACCGTCGGTGTCCTCGAGCCCCGCGACGGCGATGGCCCCGTCCAGCACCGCGCGGGCGGCGACCAGACGGCTGTCGACCCGGCCGAGCAGCAGCAGGGCGACCTGGTCGGGCTCACGGCGACCCGCCGCCTCCCGCAACCGGCGCGCGAGGGCGACCGTGGCGCCGTACCAGACCGCGGCGACGCCGATGCCGCCACGCCAGAACCCGGGCCGTCGCAGGTACCAGCCCGGCCCGCCGACCGGCTCCGCGGCCACGTCGCCGAGCCGCAGGCCGGTGCTGTCGACCTGCGCCAGGCCCCGGGCGACCCAGGCGGGTCCGTCGAGGGGGCGCACCCCCGGGTCGTCGAGGCGCACGGCGAAGAGCGCCCGCTCGTCGCCGGCCCACGCCGTCACCAGCGCGCGGTCGACGCGACCGGCCAGTGAGCACCACGGCTTCACGCCGGTCAGCCGCCAGCCGTCGGGCGTCTGCGACGCCTCGAGCCGGTCGGGTCCCTCGGCGGCGTACACGCCCCAGGCGGCGTCGCCCACGAGTCCGGCCTGCTCGGCCTCGTGCAGGATCGCCACGGCGTCGAGGTGGGGCTCGACGGCCCGGGCGACCGTCAGGTCGGCGGCACCCAGGGTGGCGAGCACGCTCCAGCGGGTCGCCAGGCTGCCGGTGTGGTCGGCGCCGAGGCGCCCGCCCAGGTCGTGGGCCAGCCCCAGCGCCGCCTGAAGGTCGACGGTTCCCCCCGTCGCGGCGGCGGCGGCCCGGTCGGCGACGTCCTCCAGCAGCCCCGCGGGCGCGCCCGTGCCGAGACGGACCAGGCTCATGTCGACTCCCGCGCGACAGGCCGACGCACGGCGTCGGCGGAGGGCCGACGCTCGGAGCTGAACGTCGAGGGCGGTACGTCGCAGCGACGCACGGCCTCCCGTACCCCGGGCACGCCGCCCGTCACACCCGGCTCAGCGACCGGCGAGGTGCTCCAGGGCCAGCCGGTAGGAGTCGACGCCGTGACCCGCCACCACCAGGGCGGCGTGCGGGGTGACGTAGGAGGTGTGGCGGAAGGTCTCGGGTCGCTCGAGCGGCTCGCTGAGGTGCACCTCGACCAGCGGCGCCGTCAGCTGGGCGCAGGCGTCGTGGACCGCGATCGAGTAGTGGGTCCAGGCGGCGGCGTTGAGGGCGACCGGCGTGCCGTCGTCGGCCGCGGCGTTGAGCCAGTCGACCATGACGCCCTCGTGGTTGGTCTGGCGCACCTCCACCTCGAGACCCAGCTCGAGACCCCACCCGACGCACAGCTCGACGAGCTCGTCGTGCGTCGTGCGGCCGTAGATCTCGGGCTGCCGGCGGCCGAGCCGGCCGAGGTTGGGTCCGTTGAGCACGAGCACCTTCGAGGCGGTCACGCGCGGCCTCCGATCGCGGCGTACGACGCCCGCAGCAGGTCGTCGTCGGGTCCGGCCAGCACGCGCGGCACCGCCAGCCCGTCGAGCACGACGAAGCGCAGCGTGGCGCCCCGCGACTTCTTGTCGACGCGCATCAGCGCGTGGAGGTCGTCGAACGCCGGCGGCACCTCGACCCGGGTCGGCAGGCCCACCAGGTCGAGCACCGCGGCGTGGCGGGCCGCGGTGGCGTCGTCGAGGTGCCCGGCCCGGCGCGCGAGCTCGGCGACGTAGACCATCCCCAGGGCCACCGCCTCGCCGTGGCGCAGCCGGTAGTCGCTGTGGCGCTCGAGCGCGTGACCCATGGTGTGGCCGTAGTTGAGCACCTCGCGGCCGGGGTGGCCGTCGGCTCCCCCGGTCTCGCGCAGGTCGGCCGCGACGACCTCGGCCTTGACCCGCACGGCCCGCTCGACGAGCTCGCGCAGCACCGGACCGGTCGGGTCGAGCGCGGCGGCCGGGTCGCGCTCGACGAGGGCCACGACCTCGGGGTCGGCGACGAAGCCGCACTTGACGACCTCGGCCATCCCGGCGACGAGCTCGGGCCGCGGCAGCGTGGCGAGCAGGTCGAGGTCGCACAGCACGCCGGCGGGCTCGTGGAAGGCGCCCACGAGGTTCTTGCCGGCCCCGGTGTTCATGCCGGTCTTCCCGCCGACGGCCGCGTCGACCATCGCGAGCAGCGTCGTGGGCACGTGCACGACCTTCACGCCGCGCAGCCAGGTCGCGGCGACGAAGCCGCCCATGTCGGTGGTGGCACCGCCGCCCACGGTGACGACGGCGTCGCTGCGCGTGAAGCCGGCCGCGCCGAGACGCTCCCAGGCCTCGACCGCGACGGCGGCCGTCTTGGCGGCCTCGCCGTCGGGCAGCGGCAGGCGCAGCACCTCGACGTCGGCGGGCAGGGCGGCGATCACGCGGTCGGTGATCGCGGGCAGCTCGGCGGCGTGCGCGACGGCGACGCGGCGTACGCCCTCACCCAGCAGGGCGGGCAGGGCGCCGAGCACGTCGTGGCCGACGACGACGTCGTACGGCGCCGCGCTCGCGACGTGGATCGTGGTCGCCGTGCTCACGATTCGAGCACCTCCGCCACGCGCTGCGCCACGGTCGCGGCGTCGGCACCGTCGGTGTCGACGACGTGGCGGGCCACCTGCTCGTAGACGGGCGCCCGCTCGTCGATGAAGCGCTTCAGGCTGCCGCGCACGTTGCCGAGCAGCAGCGGGCGCGCCACCCCCAGGCCCACCCGGCCCGCGGCGTCGGCGAGGCCGACCCGGAGGAAGACCACCGGGTGGCCGTCGAGCCGGCGTTGCGTCTCGGGGTCGAGCACCGCGCCCCCGCCGAGGGCGAGCACCCCGTCGTGCTCCTCCAGCGCGGTCGCGACGGCGTCGCGCTCCAGCGCGCGGAAGGCGGGCTCGCCCTCGTCGACGAAGATCTCCTGCACGGTGCGGCCCTGCGAGGCCTCGACGTCGGTGTCGGTGTCGCGGAAGCCGACGCCCCACCGCTCGGCCAGCAGCCCACCGACCGTCGACTTGCCGGCGCCCATGACGCCGACGAGCACCACCCGCGGGCTCACCGGTAGCGCAGGGTGTCGAGGTAGGTGCCGACGTTGCGACGCGTCTCCTGCACCGAGTCGCCGCCGAACTTCTCGAGCACCGCGTCGGCCAGCACCAGCGCCACCATCGCCTCGGCCACGATGCCGGCGGCCGGCACGGCGCAGACGTCGGAGCGCTGGTGGTGCGCGAC
Source organism: Nocardioides marmoraquaticus (assembly GCF_054777915.1). Taxonomy (NCBI): domain Bacteria; kingdom Bacillati; phylum Actinomycetota; class Actinomycetes; order Propionibacteriales; family Nocardioidaceae; genus Nocardioides; species Nocardioides marmoraquaticus. Next base: position 7,059 of record NZ_BAAHAA010000003.1, read on the forward strand.
GGTCGCCTCGCCGGTGGAGACGTCGACGGTGCGCAGCGCCCGCGGGACGGTGGCGATCGGCTTCATGGCCGCGCGCACGCGCAGCACCTCGCCGGTCGTCATGCCGCCCTCGGTGCCGCCGGAGCGACCGGTGGCGCGGCGCAGGCTGCCGTCCTCCTCCACGATCTCGTCGTGGGCCAGCGAGCCGGGGGTCGCCGCCAGCGCGAAGCCGTCGCCGACCTCGACGCCCTTGATGGCCTGGATGCCCATCAGCGCGCCCGCGAGGCGGGCGTCGAGGCGTCGGTCCCAGTGCACGTGGGAGCCGAGACCCGGTGGCAGGCCGTGCACGACGACCTCGACGACGCCGCCGAGGGTGTCGCCGTCCTTGTGGGCCTGGTCGACCCGCTCCACCATCCGCTTCGAGGCCTCGGCGTCGAGGCAGCGCACGGGGTCGTCGTCGAGCCGGGCGACGTCGTCGGGACCGGGCACCGAGCCCGCGGGCGCGGGGACGCCGCCCAGCTCGACGACGTGGGAGACGATCCGGGCTCCGGTGGCCTGCTCGAGGAAGGCGCTGGCGACCCGTCCGAGCGCGACGCGGGCCGCGGTCTCGCGCGCCGAGGCCCGCTCCAGCACCGGGCGCGCCTCGTCGAAGCCGTACTTCTGCATGCCCACGAGGTCGGCGTGGCCCGGTCGCGGCCGGGTCAGCGGGGCGTTGCGGGCCGACCCCTCGAGCACCTCGGGCGCCACCGGGTCGGCCGACATCACCTGCTCCCACTTGGGCCACTCGGTGTTGCCGACCTCGATGGCGACGGGGCCGCCCTGGCTCAGGCCATGTCGTACGCCGCCCACGAGGCGGACCTCGTCCTGCTCGAACTTCATCCGCGCACCGCGGCCGTAGCCCAGCCGCCGCCGCGCCAGCGCGTCGGCGAGGTCGTCGGTCGTGACCTGCACGTGGGCGGGCAGGCCCTCGAGGATCGCGGTGAGCAGGGGGCCGTGGGACTCCCCCGCGGTGAGCCATCGCAGCATGCCCCGATCCTCCCACGCCTCCTCCGCCAGCCCGGAGGCCAGTCCACGACCGCCGAGAGGTCACTCCCTGGCACGTGAGAGGTCACTCCCTGACACGCGAGAGGTCAGTCCCTGACACGCGAGGAGTCACTCCCTGACACGCGAGGAGTCACTCCCTGACACGCGAGGAGTCACTCCCTGACACTTCGAATGGCAGGCAGTGACCCCTCGACCGCCAGCGACTGACCCCTCGACCGCCAGGCAGTGACTTCTCGACCGACAGCGACTGACCCCTCGACCGACAGGCAGTGACCCCTCGGCGGGATGGGGGTCAGGAGACGGGGTAACCGGCGGCGCGGGCGAGGGGGGCGGCGAGCGGGACCGCGAGGGCCGCGCCGACGAGCATCGCGGGCCCGAAGGGGAAGCGGCGGCGCAGGTCGCGATCACGGGCGGTGAGCACCACCCCGGCGACGCCCCCGAGCAGGACCATGAGCAGCAGCCCGACCACGACCTCGGACCAGCCCAGGTAGCCGAGCACCGGGCCGAGCACGCGCGCGAGCCTCACGTCGCCGAACCCCCACGCCCCGAGCAGCCACCAGAAGACCCAGAACCAGCCGCCGACCACCAGCCAGCCCAGCGCGGCACGCACCAGCGCGTCGAGGTCGCGGTCGACCAGGGCCGCGAGGGGCAGCAGCACCGCCAGCGCGGCGTACGTCGGGTGGATGACGCGGGTGGGCAGGAGCGTGGTGCGGGCGTCGACCACCAGCAGGACCACGCCCACGGGGACCAGCGGCACGAGCAGCACCAGGGCGCCGGTCCACCCCAGCGCGGCGCCGAAGACGCCGGACACGATCGCGCTCGCGACGGCGACGACCGGTGCGAACCACGGCAGCGCGGCGATGTCGGCGTACGGCTCCTTGGCGGGCGGCGGTCCGAGCGGTCCCGACACCTCGCCCGCGGGAGCGGGCACCGGCTCGGGCACCCGGGCCAGCCACCGCGGCGCGGGCACGGCGAGGACACCACCGATCAGCGCGGCGACGAGCGCGGGCAGCACGGAGTCGAGCACGTCTGGAGGCTAGGCGGTGCCGACGCCGCTCGCGGGCTTCTCCACAGCCCGGCCGCGGCGGTGGAGCTCGCGCAGGGCCGCGGCGCGCAGCAGGTCGGCGGAGACCGCGTGCCCGGTCATGACCTGCACCTGGAGCACGGCCTGGTGCGCGAGCAGGTCGAGGCCGGTGACCACCGTGCGTCCCGCCTCGCCGGCGGCGTGGGTGAGCGGCGTCGGCCACGGGTCGTAGACGACGTCGAAGACCGCCGGCACGTCGGCGACGGCGGCGACCAGCTCGGGCGTCTGCGCGCTCACCGGCACCGTGGACACGAGCAGGTCGGCCGCCACGCCACCGGCGACGGACTCGTCGAGCCGCTGCACCGTGACGTCGGGAGCCCTGCGGTGGGCCTGCACCTGCGCCAGCGTCTCGGCCGCCCGAGCGGGGTCGCGCACCAGCAGCCGGGCGGAGGTGCAGCCGAGCTCGACCGCGGCCAGGAGCGTGGAGGTGGCGGTGGCCCCGCCACCGAGCACCACGACCTCGCGCACGGGGTCGTGCACCCGCTCGAGCAGCGCCGCCATCGCCCCTGGCACGTCGGTGTTGAGCCCCAGCCGGCTGCGCTGCGTCAGCAGCACCGTGTTGGCGACGCCGGACAGCTCGGCCCACTCGTCGGCGTGGTCGACGAGGCCCATCGCGCGCCGCTTGAGCGGCATCGTCAGCGACAGCCCCCGCCACGTGTCGTCGAGCCCCTCGACGAACGCGGCCAGCTCGTCCTCGCCGACCCGGACCGCGTCGTAGGTCCAGCCGTCGAGCCCCGCCGCGTCGTACGCCGCCCGGTGCATCGCGGGCGACAGCGAGTGGGCCACGGGCGAGCCCAGAACCGCGCACCGGGTACGGCCCGCGGGAGGGATCTCAGCAGTCATCACTCTGCCGGCAGTACGCCGCGAGCTTCTCCACCCACTGCTGGTGCTCGGCGTAGGTCTCCGAGAACCGCGTCGTGTCGTCCTCGAAGTCGGGCACGAAGTAGAGCCAGTCGCCGTCGGCGGGCTTGAGCGCCGCCTCGATGGTCTCCTCGCCCGGCGACCCGATGGGCCCGGCCGGGAGCCCCGGGTAGCGGTAGGTGTTGTACGGCGAGTCGATCTCGCGCTCCTCGGCCGTGGTGTAGACGTCGCCGGTGCGCCCGGTGATGTAGGTGACCGTGGAGTCGAACTGCAGCGGCATGTCGTCGGCGAGCCGGTTGTAGATGACGCGCGCGACCTTGGGGTAGTCGGCGGCGCGGTTGGCCTCGTACTCCAGCAGGCTCGCCACGGTGATGACCTCCTCGGCCGTGAGCCCGAGACGCTGGGCGCGGTCGGCGATGTCGAGGTCCTCGGCGACCTGCACGGTCTTGGCGACCATCTGGCCGAGCAGATCCCGCGCCGTGGTGCCGGGGGGCACCGAGTAGGTCGCGGGGTAGAGCCAGCCCTCGGCGTTGCCACGGGCCACGTCGGGCAGGCCGATCCGTCCGGGCGCCTCGAGGGCGCGGGTCACCTGGCGCCGCGGGATCTCGGTCTTGTCGGCGATCTCGTCGACGATCTGCGGGACGCGAGCCCCCTCCCGCACGGTGACGAGCGACTGCACCAGGTTGGCGGGGTCGATCAGCACGGCCAGGGCGTCGGCGGCCGGCATCTTCTCCTGCAGCTCGTAGTAGCCGACCTGGATGTTGACGGAGTCGGCGTCCTCGCGGGCCGCGGCGGTGAAGGCGTCGACGCTGGCGACGACCCCCTCCTCCTTGAGCTCGCGGCCGATCTGCGCCGAGGTGGCGCCCTCGGCGACCTGGAACAGCACCTGCCCCGTGCCGGGACCCTCGTAGTCGGGGGCGTCGGCCAGGCGGGTGCTCAGCTCGTCGTAGGCCCAGTTGCCGCCGAACCACAGGCCCGAGCCCACGACTGCCAGCACGAGCAGCACCGGGAGGCAGCCGCGGAGCCGACGGGTGCGCGGCTCGGACGGCTCCCACGTGCCGTCGGTGCCGAGGAGGGACTCCTCGGGGTGGTGCCGGTCGTCCTGCACGTCGGTGCGGCCGTCGTCGTCCACCGGTGTCATCCGCCTTCGTCAGTGCCGGAGACCCGGACCGGCTCCCCGGCGGCCAGACCGGTCAGCCGCTCACGCTCCAGCGCGCTCTGCAGGATCACCACGGCCGCGGCCTGGTCGACCACGGCGCGTCGCTTCCTGCCCTTGCGGCCCTGGCCCCGCAGCTGCGCTTCCGCGGTCACGGTGCTCAGGCGCTCGTCGGTCAACCGCACCGGGAGGGGGTGCACCCGCCCGGCCAGGTCGGCGACGAACGCTCGAACCCTACCCGCCGAGGGGCCTTCTCCCCCGGACATCGAGCGCGGCAGACCGACGTACAGCAGCACGGCGTCGCGCTCCGCGGCGAGGACGGCGATGCGCTCGACGTCGCCGTCACCGCGCTGGACGGTCTCGACCGGGGTGGCCAGCACCCCGGCCGGGTCGCTGGCCGCGACGCCGATCCGGGCCTCGCCCGGATCAATGCCGAGGCGTACGCCGCGCTCCGGCGCCGGGTCGCCCACGAGGGGGCGGCCGATCAGGCGCGCGCCGCGCGCACGGCGCGGCGGATCGCGTCGAGGGCGTCGTCGGCCCGGGCGGGGTCGGTGCCGCCGCCCTGGGCGACGTCGTCCTTGCCACCGCCCTTGCCGCCGAGCTCGGCCGAGCCGACCGCGACGAGGGCGTTGGCCGTCACACCGGCCTTGCGGGCGGCGTCGTTGACGGCGACGACGAGGGCGGGCCGGCCCTTGCTCTCGCCGATCACCGCCGACACGCCGGGCCGGTCGGAGGCCAGCCGCCCGCGCACGTCGAGGGCGAGCGTGCGCACGTCGCCTCCCGAGGCGCCGGACGCGACGGTGCCGACGAACGACACGCCGTCGAGGTCCTCGGCGGCCGCCACCAGGTCGGCCGCCGAGCCCAGCAGCTGGGCCAGCCGCAGCCGCTCCAGCTCCTTCTCGGTGGCTCGCAGCCGCTCGACCACGTCGCCGACGCGGGTGGCCAGCTGGTCGGGCTGCACCTTGAGCAGCGAGGTGAGCTGGTGGACCAGGTCGCGCTCGCGGGCGAGGTAGGCGTAGCCCTCGAGACCGACGAGCGCCTCGACGCGGCGGTTGCCGGACCCGACGGACGACTCGGAGGTCAGCACCACGGTGCCGACCTGCGACGCGTGGTCGACGTGCGTGCCGCCGCACAGCTCGCGCGACCACGGCCCGCCGATCTCGACGACCCGCACCTGGGTGTTGTCGTAGGTCTCGCCGAAGAGGGCGATCGCGCCCCACTCCTTGGCCTCGTCGAGCGTCATGTACTGCCACGACACCGGGAGGTCCTCGCGCAGCGCGGCGTTGGAGGCCCCCTCGACGGCGCTGAGCTGCTCGGGGGTCAGCGCGGCGTTCCAGCCGTAGTCGAGGCGGAGGTAGCCGGGGCGGTTGAACGAGCCCGACTGCAACGCCGAGGGGCCGAGCACCTCGCGCAGCGCGGCGTGCACGACGTGGGTGCCGGAGTGGGCCTGGCGGGCGCCGAGCCGCCACTGCGGGTCGACCTGGGCGACGACGGGGACGCCCGCGCGCAGCTCGCCCTCGGCGACCCGGACCTGGTGCACGACGAGGCCGCGCACCGGGCGCTGGACGTCGAGCACCTCGAGGGTGCCGCCGTCCCACTCGATGCGACCGGCGTCGGCGGCCTGGCCACCGGACTCGGCGTAGAACGGGGTGCGGTCGAGCACGAGCTCGCCGACCTCGCCAGCGCCGAGCGCGTCGACCGGTGCGCCCTCGCGCAGCACCGCCAGCACCGCCGACTCGGTGCGCAGGGTCTCGTAGGCGAGCCACTCGGTCGGGCCGGAGCCGTCGAGGATGCCGCGGTAGGCGCCGGTGTCGGCGTGCTTGCCGCGCTTGGCGCGCGCGTCGGCCTTGGCCCGCTCGCGCTGCTCGGTCATCAGGCCCCGGAAGCCGGCCTCGTCGACCTCGAGACCCTTCTCGGCCGCCATCTCGAGGGTGAGGTCGATGGGGAAGCCGTAGGTGTCGTGCAGCGTGAAGGCCTGCGCCCCCGACAGCGAGGAGCCCCCACTGCTGCGCACCTCGGCCGCCGCGGTGTCGAAGATGGTGGTGCCGGTCTGGAGGGTCTGGCGGAAGACCTCCTCCTCGGCGTAGGCCACCCGGGCGATCCGCTCCCAGTCGGTGTGCAGCTCGCCGTAGGTCTCGCCCATCTTGTCGCGGCTGACCGGCAGCAGCTCCGGCAGCGCGGGGTCGGCGTACCCGAGCAGCCGCATCGAGCGGACCGCACGCCGCAGCAGCCGTCGCAGCACGTAGCCGCGGCCCTCGTTGCCAGGGGTCACGCCGTCGCCGATGAGCATCATCGACGAGCGGACGTGGTCGGCGACGACGCGGAAGCGCACGTCGTCGCCACGGTCGGCACCGTAGCGGCGACCGGTGAGCGCCTGCGCCCGCTCGATCACCGGGAACATGGTGTCGATCTCGTACATGTTGTCGCGGCCCTGCAGCAGGAACGCGACCCGCTCGAGGCCCATGCCGGTGTCGATGTTCTTGCTCGGCAGCGAGCCGGCGACGTCGAAGTCGGACTTGGAGCGGACGTCGGAGAGCTCGTCCTGCATGAAGACGAGGTTCCAGATCTCGAGGTAGCGGTCCTCGAGCTCGGGCGCCATGTCGGTGCCCATGGCCTCGAAGTCGGCCTCGGGGCCGTGCTCGGGGCCGCGGTCGTAGAGGATCTCCGAGCACGGGCCGCCCGGACCGGGCACGCCCATCGACCAGTAGTTCTCCTTGGGGCCGAGCTTGACGATGCGCTTCTCGGACAGGCCGGTGACCTTGGTCCAGAGCGCGAGGGCCTCGTCGTCGCCGTGCAGCACCGACGGCCACAGCCGGCTCTCCTCCAGGCCCCAGCCGCCGTCGGCGACGGGTTTGGTGACCAGCTCCCACGCCAGCTCGATGGCGCGCTCCTTGAAGTAGTCGCCGAAGCTGAAGTTGCCGCACATCTCGAAGAAGGTGCCGTGGCGCGTCGTCTTGCCGACGTCCTCGATGTCGGGGGTGCGGATGCACTTCTGCACGCTGGTCGCCCGGGGGTACGGCGGCGTCTCCTGGCCCAGGAAGTAGGGCTTGAACGGCACCATGCCGGCGTTGACGAACAGCAGCGTCGGGTCGGGCACCAGCAGGGACGCCGACGGCACCGGGGTGTGGCCGGCCGCCTCGAAGTGGGCGACGAAGCGGCGACGGATCTCGGCGCTGTCCATGCCTAGCTGTCCTCCTGGTGCTGGTGCTGCTCGTGGGGGTGGTGCTGGGAGTGGTGCTGGGAGTGATGGGCGGGCGCGGCGCCGAGCTCGGACCGTGAGGCGACGGGCTGGAGCCGCGAGCGGAGCTCGGTCTCCTTCTCGGCCGCGCCGGCGCGGACCTCGGCGACGAAGAGCTGGGCCCCGACGCCGAGACCGGCCGCCCGGTCGCGCAGGCCGTCGGGGGTGAGGCTCTCGACGGTGCGGCGCGCCCGGAAGGCGCCGTAGACCCCGGTCGCCGCTCCCGCGACGAACCAGACCGCCCGGCTCATGCGGCGTCGGCCGGGCGTGCGGTCGCGGGTGCCGCTGCTGGTTTTGCTGCACGGGCGGCGGCCCGCTCGGCGCGCTTGTGGGCCAGCCACACCTCGCGCATCTCGCGGCGGCGCTCCTTGCGCGAGCGGCGCGTCTCCTGTCGCACGGCGGAGCGGATCCGGGCCCGGCTCTCGGGCGACAGGGCGCGGCGCACGCCGTGCGTGAGCGCCGCGGCGCGCACCAAGGGCTCGCCGAGGGCGGCGTTGAGCACGAAGGTGTCGCGCACCATCGGGCGGGTGTCGGGCGCGACGCTGTCGTCGGCGCGACCTGCGTCGGTGATGACGTACGCCGCCCCGTCGTGCGCGCCCGGGGCGCGGAGGCGGGCGACCTGGTCGCCCAGGGCGCCCAGCTGCTCGGCGAGACGGGCGGTCTCGGCACGCGCGGCGGCTACCTCGGCGAGCGCGGCCCTGCGCTCGCGGCGGGCTCGGCTGCCCAGCAGGGCGAGGGCGACGACGCAGGCGACCACCAGCACGGCCAGGACCGCGACGAGCGCGGTGGCGGTGGGGGTGGTGTCCATGGCGCACGACCCTACCTGCCGCCTACCGACCGCGGAGCAGCCGCTTGATCCGCTCCCAGCGCTCCTTGAGGCCCGCCTCGGCGCCGAGCGCGGTCGGCTCGTAGTAGACGGCGTCGGCGACGACGTCGGGGGAGTACTGCTGCTCGGCCACGCCGAAGGGGTGGTCGTGGGCGTAGCGGTAGCCCTGCCCGTGGCCGAGCTTCTTGGACCCCGAGTAGTGGGCGTCGCGCAGGTGGGACGGCACCGGACCGACCTTGCCGGCGCGCACGTCGGAGGCGGCGGCGTCGATGGCCTTGATGACGGCGTTGGACTTCGGCGCGAGCGCGAGGTGCAGGGTGGCCTGCGCGAGGTTGAGCCGGGCCTCCGGCATGCCGATCAGCTGCACGGCCTGGGCCGCCGCGACGGCGACGCCGAGGGCAGTCGGGTCGGCCAGACCCACGTCCTCGCTGGCCAGCACCACGAGACGACGCGCGATGAAGCGCGGGTCCTCCCCCGCCTCGACCATTCGCGCCAGGTAGTGCATGGCCGCGTCGGCGTCGGAGCCGCGCACCGACTTGATGAAGGCGCTGGTGACGTCGTAGTGCTGGTCGCCCTGCCGGTCGTAGCGCACCGCCGCCCGGTCGACGGCCCGCTCGGCCGTGGCCAGGTCGACGACCGCCACGCCCCCCGAGGCCCCCCCGTCCCCGCTCCCCGAGGAGCGCCCGAGGGACGAGGGGGCGTCACGAGGGGCAGCGGCACCCGCAGCCGCCTCGAGGTAGGTCAGTGCCCGCCGGGCGTCGCCGCCGGCGAGCCGCACCAGGTGGTCGACGGCGTCGTCGTCGAGCACCACGGCGCCGGCCAGTCCGCGCTCGTCGACGGTCGCGCGGCGTACGACGTCACGCACGTCGTCGTCGCCGAGGGGCTCGAGCGTCAGCAGCAGCGAGCGCGACAGCAGCGGGGAGATGACCGAGAAGAAGGGGTTCTCGGTGGTGGCGGCGACGAGCGTGACCCAGCGGTTCTCGACGCCGGGGAGCAGGGCGTCCTGCTGGGCCTTGGTGAAGCGGTGCACCTCGTCGACGAACAGCACCGTCTCCTGGCCGCTGCGCACCAGGCGCTTGCGTGCCCCGTCGATGGCCGCCCGGACCTCCTTGACCCCCGCCGCGACCGCCGAGACCTCGACGAAGTGGCGGTCGGTCTGTCGGCTCAGCACCGAGGCGATGGTCGTCTTGCCGGTGCCCGGCGGCCCCCACAGCAGCAGCGACATCGGCTGGTCGGCCTCGACGAGCCGGCGCAGCGGCGAGCCCGGCTCGAGCAGGTGCTGCTGCCCGACCAGCTCCTCGAGCGTGCGCGGCCGCATCCGCACCGCGAGCGGCGCCGACGCGTGGTCGTTGCCGGCCAGCGTGCCGCCCGACCCGCCTGTGCTGTCCGCGCGCGGGTCGTCGTACTCGAAGAGACCGTCCATCACCGCCCGACCCTACGAGGCGGGCGCAGGTGGGTGCTCGACGCCGGTACGGATCTGTCCGCGAGCCCCTCAGGACGCTCCGGTGCGCGAGAGCAGCGCGTCGCGGGCCTCGCGGCGACGGCGCTGCTCGTCGGGGTCGGGCACGGGCACGGCGGCCACGAGCCGCTGGGTGTACGCGTGCTGCGGCCGGTGCACGACCTGCTCGGTGGGGCCGACCTCGACGAGCTTGCCGTGGTAGAGCACCGCGATCCGGGAGGCGAGCAGCTCGACGACGCCGAGGTCGTGGCTGATGAACAGGCAGGCGAAGCCCTGCTCGCGCTGTAGCTCCTGGAACAGGTCGAGCACCTTGGCCTGCACCGAGACGTCGAGCGCGGACGTCGGCTCGTCGGCCACGAGCAGGTCGGGCTGGAGCGCGAGCGCGCGGGCGATGCCGACGCGCTGGCGCTGACCGCCGGAGAGCTCGTGGGGGTAGCGGTTGCGGAAGCCGCGCTGCAGCTGCACCAGGTCGAGCAGCCGCTCGACCTCCTTGCTGAGCTCGGGGCCCTTCATGCCCCGGTGGAGCAGCAGCGGCTCGCCGATCGACTCGCCGATCGGGAAGCGCGGGTTGAGCGAGGAGCCGGGGTCCTGGAAGACGATGCCGACCTTGTCCCGCAGCGGCCGCAGGTCCTTGCGCTTGGCCCCGGCGAGCTGCACGCCGGCCACGTCGAAGCGGCCGCCGGCGACCGGCAGCAGCCCGACCGCGGCCCGACCGATGGTGGTCTTGCCCGAGCCCGACTCCCCCACCAGGCCGACGACCTCGCCGCGACCGACGGACAGAGAGACGTCGTCGATGGCGCGGAAGACCGGCTGACGGCCACGCTTGGGGTACTCGAGCACGAGGTTCTCGGCGACGAAGATCGGCTCGCGGGTCTCGGTCGGCGTCGTCGCGGCCGGGGCCTGCTCGGTGCTGCGGGTGGTGGCCGCACCGAAGTGCGGCACCGAGCCGAGCAGCTGCTGGGTGTACGGGTGCTCGGCGTGGTTGAAGATGCGGTCGGCGGTGCCCTGCTCGACGATCCGGCCGTGCTGCATCACGATGATGCGGTCGGCCATGTCGGCGACCACGCCCATGTCGTGGGTGATGAGCACGATGCCGGCGTTGACCCGGTGGCGCAGGTCGCGCATCAGCTTGAGGATCTCGGCCTGCACCGTCACGTCGAGCGCGGTGGTGGGCTCGTCGGCCACCAGCAGCTGCGGCTCGCACGCCAGCGCCTGCGCGATCATCGCGCGCTGTCGCTGACCGCCGGAGAGCTGGTGGGGGAAGCTGTCGAACCGGCGCTCCGGCTCCGGGATCTCGACGAGGCGCAGCAGCTCGAGCGCGCGCTCCTTGGCCGCCTTGGGCCCGATGTCGAAGTGCGAGCGCAGCGTCTCGACGATCTGGAAGCCCACCGTGTAGACGGGGTTCATCGCCGTCATGGGCTCCTGGAAGATCACCGCGATCTCACGGCCGCGCACGCGGCGCATCCCGGCGCCGCTCAGGCCCAGCAGCTCCTTGCCGCGCAACCGGGCGCTCCCGCTGGCGCGGCCGTTGGGCGGCAGCAGCCCCAGCAGCGACATCGACGACTGCGTCTTGCCGGAGCCTGACTCGCCGACGATGGCGAGCACCTCGCCCGGGTCGACGTGGTAGCTGAGGTTGCGGGCGGCCGGGATCCACTCGCCGTCGACGTAGAACGCGACGTCGAGGTCCTCGACCTCGAGCAGCCGCTCGGACTCGTCGCCGTAGTCCTCGCTCGCGGCGTCGGCGGAGCCGAGCCGGTCGAGGTCATCGACGGGCTGGTCGGTGCTGTCGGCGTGCGTGCTCATGCGGTGCCACCTCTTCCCTGGGCGTGGCGGGGCTGTGCGGAGGTCCGGGCCGGACCCTCTGGGAGGCTGCTCCCATGGGACCGACCGTGGTGGTGCGCTCGTCGGCCTCGCGGGCGCTCGGTGCGGTCATGGTGGCCATCGCCGGCCTGGTGCTCCTGGCGGTCGCGACCGACGGGGCCGACGCCGTGGTCACGTGGGGGCCGCTCGTGGTGCTCTTCGGCGTGCTGGGCTGGGCAGCGTTCTGGCAGCCGTACGTCGAGGTCTCCGACGGCGGCGTGCGCGTCGTCAACACCCTGCGCACGGTGCTGGTGCCGTGGCCGGCCGTCGACGAGGTCGAGGGCCGCTACGGCCTGACCCTGCGCACGGCGTGGGGCACGGTGCAGGCCTGGGGCGCCCAGGCCCCCTCGGGTCGTGGTCGTGCCGGTGGGCGCGAGGGTGAGGCCGCCCAGGTGGTGCGCGAGCGTTGGGAGCGGCTGCGCGACGCGGGCCACCTCGACGGCGGCCGGCTCGAGCAGCAACGCCTGCCCGTCACCTGGCACCGCGGCACGGTGGCCGCACTGGTGGTGCTGCCGCTGCTCGCCGCGTTGACGCTGGCGCTGGGCTGACCCGACGTCGGGGGTCACCGACCCGCTCCCGTGCCGTCGGCGCCGCCGGCCTCGAGGGCCTTGCGCATCTTGCGCGCCGACGGGATCCGCTTCTGGCGCGGGTCGAACGCGTCCCGCAGGCCGTCGCCGATGAAGTTGACCGACAGCGCGATGACGATGATGAAGAAGCCGGGCCACCAGAACAGGTTGGGCCGGGTCGAGAACGCCGACTGGTAGTCGCTGATCATCGTGCCGAGCGAGACGTCGGGCGAGCGCACGCCGAAGCCGAGGAAGCTGAGTGCGGCCTCCAGCAGCACGGCTGCCGAGGCGAGCAGCGTGGTGTTGACGATGATGACGCCGATGGCGTTCGGGATCATGTGCTTGCGCATGATCCGGACGTCGCTGGCCCCCGCCACGCGCGCGGCGTCGACGAACTCGCGCTCCCGGAGCGACAGGAACTCCCCGCGCACCAGTCGGGCCAGCGTGGGCCAGGTGACGAGGCCCAGCACCACGGCCAGCCAGAAGACGCCGGCGCCGCCGGCGACGTTGCCGAGCACCGCGCCGATCACGATGACCGGGAAGGTCAGGAACAGGTCGGTCAGCCGCATCAGGGCGTTGTCGGTCGCGCCACGGTAGAAGCCGGAGAGCGCACCGACCACCATGCCGATGACCATCGCGATGCCGCTCACGACGAGCATCACCATCAACGAGGTCTGCGCGCCGCGCATCGTCCGCGCGAAGACGTCGCGGCCGATGTCGTCCTGGCCGAAGGGGTGCTCTCCCCACGACAGCCCGCTGCCACCGAGCCACCCCGGCAGGCCCAGCGTGGGCCGCCCGCCGTTGACGATGTCGGTGGTGCGCACCGAGTCGTACTTCCACCAGCCCGGCAGCCCGAGGATCCCGATGGAGCTGCACGCGAGCAGGGCGACCAGGGCCAGAGCGACGATGCCGGCGAGCGCGCCTCGATGGCGGAAGAAGCGGCGCCGGACGATCTGGCCCTGCGAGAGGCCCTCGACCTCGCGCAGCTCGATCGCGTTCTCGTTGGTGTCCCCCACCGGCGTGGGGTCGTTCGCCATGGTCATCGCGACGCTCCTGCCGGTCGGACGGTGGGGGTCGGGCGGGCCGACGTCGGGACGGTGGCGGGGGCGCTCATGCCGCCACCCGGATCCGCGGGTCGAGCACCGCGTAGATGAGGTCGGCCACGATGTTGGCCACGACCGCGAGGATGCCGACGATCAGGATGTACGCCATCACCGGGTACTGCTGGTTGTCGCCGAGGGAGATCACGAACAGGCGTCCCATGCCGAACCAGCCGAAGATGGTCTCGGTGATCACCGCGCCGCCGATGAGCGTGATGATGTCGACGGGCACGATCGAGGCCAGCGGCAGCAACGCGTTGCGGAAGGCGTGACGCATCACCACGGTGCGCTCGGTCAACCCCTTCGACCGAGCCGTGCGGATGTAGTCCTGGTTCATCACCTCGAGCATCGAGGCCCGGGTGTAACGGGTGTAGGTGGCGAACGAGATCAGGATGAGCGTCGCGGTCGGCAGGATCAGGTGGGTGCCGAGGTCGAGCGTCCGGATCCAGAAGTCACCCTCGAGGTTGGGCGTCGTACGACCGACGGTGGCGATGGGACGGCCGCGGATCAGCGGGTTGTCGTTGTAGTCGCCCCAGCTCATCAGGAGCCGGTCGACGAACAGCGTGACCGCGATCGGGACCGATGTCAGCGCGGCGGTGCGGGCCGACGCCCCCCGGTCGGGCCCACCCCAGGCGAGGCCGACACCGATGCTGACGACCACGCCGAGCACGAAGAGACCGACCACGAGTGGCCAGCCGAGGATCCCGGCCTCGCTGGCGTAGTACCAGACGAAGAGCATCGGCCACCACAGCACGATGCCGAGGCCCGCGACCGTCAGCGCGGCGTACAGCGCGCGCCGGTTGCGCAGGCCGGTGGACAGGATCGTCATGACGAACGCCCAGCCCACCGCGCTGACGGCGATGACCACGATGCCGACCGACGGGTTGGCGTACCAGTTGGTGACGTTGAGGTAGACGAGCACGAGAGCGGTGACACCCGTGGCGATGCCGAAGTTGCGCAGCCGCGCGCGGGTCTCCCCCGCGACCGCGGCCGAGACGACCAGACCGACGAACAGCGCGACCACGACGATGGTCACGGGTCCGAGACCCGGGTCCTCCCGGCTCAGGAAGTCGTTGGCGTCGATGGCCAGGAAGACCTTGGCCAGGACCGCCACCCAGAAGACGGGCAGCGAGTAGAGCAGGAAGCTGAGGAACGTGATCGAGTAGTCGAAGCCGCTGTACTGGCGCAGCGCGCTGACGATGCCGACCAGCGCCCCCAGCACGATCGCCAGCAGGGTCGAGACCGTCACCAGCTGGATGGTCGTCGTGACTGCACCCGAGAGCAGCGAGGTCACCTCGCGCCCGGTGATCCAGTTGGTCCCGAGGTCGCACTGGCCGTACAGGCAACCCGTCGCGCCGCGCAACCAGTCGAGGTAGCGCACGAACACCGACTGGTCGAGGTCGAGCTGGGCGATGCGCGCGTCGATCAGCTCCTGCTTGTTGGGGGCCTGGCTCTGCCGCAGGTCGCGCAGCGGGTCGATCGAGATGTCGACCAGCACGTACATGACCAACGTGGAGACGAGCACCACGAGCAGCGACATCAGCAGCCGCTTGACGAAGAACACAACCATGGGGCAGGAACCACCTGATTCGGGTCCGCGAGATGACGGGGCCGTCGTGACGGCATCGAACATCCCACGTGGCGGGCCCTGGCGCGAGGCCGGGGCCCACCACGTGGGGGTGCGCTGGCGCGAGCGGCAGCCCTCAGGCGCCGGTCACCGCCGAGAGGCTCAGCTCTCGGGGGCCTCCCAGTCCCAGAACCCGTAGAACATGGTCGGGTTGAGCGTGCCGGGGTTGACGTTCGTCACCCGGGTCTCGTTGGACACCGTGGTGCCCGGGAACTGGAAGATCGTGATGCCGAAGGCGTCCTCGAACAGCTGCTGCTCGATCTGGATCTGCAGCTCGAGCTGCTCGGCCTCGTCGGTGGTCTCCACGAGCTGGTCGTAGAGGGCGTCGACCTCCTCGTTGCTGTAGCCGGTGAAGTTGTTCTGACCACCGGTCACGAAGTTCTCCGCGCTGGCGCTCACGGCGAGCGTGGTCGACTGCCAGCCGAACAGCGACGCGTCGTACGTGTCGGACTGCGCCAGCAGCTCGCCCCAGTTGGGGTCGGAGCTGTCGATCAGGTTGAAGCCGGCCTCGGCGAGCGCGGGCTTGAGCAGCTCGAACTCGCTCACGCGGCGGGCGTTGGTCGGGTCGAAGAGGAACCGCACGTCGATCGGCGTGTCGACGCCGGCCTGCTGCAGCAGCTGCTGGGCCGCCTGCGGGTCGGGCTCGGCGAACTCCTCGGAGCCGTTCTCGGCAATCATCTCGTCGTAGCCCGCGAGACCCGTGGTGATGTTGAAGGAGTCGCGCACGACGGCGTCGGGGTTGATCGGCTGGATCAGGCGCTCGACGATCTGCTGGCGCGGGATGGCCAGCAGGAACGCCTTGCGGACCTGGTTGGCCTTCTCGGCGTCGCCGCCGTAGGCCTCCGGGGTGAACGGGCCGCCGTTGTTCTGCACCAGGTCGATGTGCTCGTAGGTGCCGTCGTCGCCGGTCTGGATGTCGGCGTTCTCGACCTGCTGGGCCGCCTGGAGCAGGTCGACGGTGGCCTGCGGGGCCATCATGTCGATCTCGCCGTTCTGCAGCGCCTGGACCTGGGCCAGCGGGTCACCTTCCCAGCGCACCGTGATGGTGTCGAAGGAGGCGTCCTTGTCGCCCTCGAAGTCGTCGTTGCGCTCCAGGGTGACGAACTGGTTCTCCTCCATCTCCGTCATGACGTAGGCGCCGTTGGAGAGGGCGAGGTTCTCGTCGTCGGGGAAGGAGGTGTAGTCGAAGCCGGTGTTCCAGAACTTCGCGATCTTGGCCAGGGCGGCGCGGTCGTCGTCCTGGATGGCCGTGATGAGGGCCTGCTTGGCCTCCATCGGGTCGTCGATGCCAAGCGCGTTCATGGCGACCACGTGAGCCGGCACCGGGACCGACATGTCGTACTGCCAGTCGGCGAAGGGCTGGTCGTAGACGAGGGTCAGGCCCTTGCCGTCCTCCGAGATCTCGGGCACCTCGGTGACGCGGGAGAGACC
This sequence comes from Nocardioides marmoraquaticus, assembly GCF_054777915.1. Lineage (NCBI taxonomy): Bacteria > Bacillati > Actinomycetota > Actinomycetes > Propionibacteriales > Nocardioidaceae > Nocardioides > Nocardioides marmoraquaticus. The sequence continues at coordinate 23,290 of NZ_BAAHAA010000003.1, forward strand.
GATGGAGGAACCGGTGAAGGCGACCTTGCCGTTCTCGCCCTCGTCGTTGACGTTGCCGCTCTGCGCGGCCCAGGTGAGCAGCAGGTCGGCCGCGTCGACGGGGGTGCCGTCGGACCAGGTGGTCTCCTCGTTGACGGTGTACTCGACCGTCAGCGGGTCCTCGCTGGTCTGCTCGTAGGTGCCGAAGTCGGTGTCCTCCTGGATGTTGCCCTCCTGGTCGACGTACCAGAAGTTGTTGTTCATGAGGTACTTGATGACCGAGTTGGCCGTCGCGTTGCCGGTCGCGCTGTTCTCGTTGTACGAGTAGAAGGGCTGGTTCCAGCCGAGCGTGATCGAGGTCGGCTGCGAGCTCTCACCGCTGCCTCCGTCGCCGCCCCCGTCACCGGTGCCCGGCGCGGAGCAGGCGGTGCCGATCAGCGTCAGCGACGCGAGCACCCCGGCGGATGCGAACAAGCGCTTCTTTCTCACGTGGTCTCCTTTGGTGTGGCCCCGGTGCGGACACCGCGCCAGCGGTCGTAGGCCCAGCCCGGTGGGACTGATCCGGGGAGACAGTAGGCACACCCCCGTGCCGGGGATAAGGGTTGTGACCTGGTCTCGACCGGATCGTTACCAAGGCGCGATCTACCCCGTGCTGGCCCGGTTGCGCGTCTCGTCACCTGGCCAGCCGTCCCATGGGTCGGACCGGATGACCTGCGTGGACGGACGTCCACCGCCGGACGTCGTGCGTCGTACGCCGCCGAGCACGGGACGCCTGCCCGCGCCAGGAGCCTGGCGCGGACGTGACCGAACCGTGACCCCACGGCTCGAAACCCAGGACGCCATGCGGCCTGGGTGCGCACCGAGGTCAGCGGGGCGTACGCCGCCTGGGGGCAGCGCCCGGGTCGGGCGTACGGCGGCGCGGGGTCCTTTGCTGGCGCCTACCCAGCGCTCTTCTCGGCGCTCTTCTCGGCGCTCTTCTCGGCGTCCTTCTCGGCCGCCTTGGCCGGCGCGTCGACACCGGCCTCCTTGCGCTGCTGGGGGGTGATCGGCGCGGGCGCCTGGGTCAGCGGGTCGAAGCCGCCGCCGCTCTTGGGGAACGCGATGACCTCGCGGATCGAGTCGGTGCCGCTGAGCAGGGCGCAGATGCGGTCCCAGCCGAACGCGATGCCGCCGTGCGGCGGGGCGCCGTACGCGAAGGCGTCGAGCAGGAAGCCGAACTTCTCCTGCGCCGCCTCGGCGTCGAGGCCCATCAGCGCGAAGACCCGCTCCTGCACGTCGCGACGGTGGATACGGATGGACCCGCCACCGATCTCGTTGCCGTTGCAGACGACGTCGTAGGCCCAGGCGAGCGCCTCCCCGGGGTCGGCGTCGAAGCCGTCGGGGTCCTGCGGGCTGGTGAAGGCGTGGTGGACGGCGGTCCACTGCCCGCCACCGACCGCGACGTCACCGGCCGCCACCGCGTCGGAGGCGGGCTCGAACAGCGGCGCGTCGACGACCCAGCAGAACGCCCAGGCGTCCTCGTCGAGCAGGCCGCAGCGGCGTCCCACCTCGAGGCGCGCGGCGCCGAGCAGGGCCCGGCTCGACTTCGGGGCGCCGGCACCGAAGAAGATGCAGTCGCCCGGCTTGGCGCCGACATGAGCGGCGATGCCGGCCTGCTCGGCCTCGCTGACGTTCTTCGCGACCGGGCCGGCGAGCCCGCCGTCGTCCTTGACGAGCAGGTAGGCCAGGCCCCGGGCGCCGCGCTGCTTGGCCCACTCCTGCCAGGCGTCCAGCTGCTTGCGAGGCTGCGAGGCCCCGCCGGGCATGACGACCGCACCGACGTACGGCGCCTGGAAGACGCGGAACGGCGTGTCGGCGAAGAACTCGGTGCAGTCGACCAGCTCGAGGTCGAGGCGCAGGTCGGGCTTGTCGGAGCCGTAGCGGGCCATCGCCTCGGCGTAGGTCAGCCGCGGGAAGCTCGACGGGATCTCGACGTCGATCAGCTTCCACAGCGCCGCGAGGATCTCCTCGGTCAGCGCGATGACGTCGTCCTGCTCGACGAACGACATCTCGATGTCGAGCTGGGTGAACTCGGGCTGGCGGTCGGCGCGGAAGTCCTCGTCGCGGTAGCAGCGCGCGATCTGGAAGTAGCGCTCCATGCCCGCGACCATGAGCAGCTGCTTGAACAGCTGCGGGCTCTGCGGCAGGGCGTACCAGCTGCCGGGCTGGAGACGTGCCGGCACCAGGAAGTCGCGCGCGCCCTCCGGCGTCGAGCGGGTCAGCGTCGGCGTCTCGACCTCGACGAAGTCGTGGCCGTGCAGCACCTCGCGGGCCGCCCGGTTGACCTCGCTGCGCAGCCGCAGCGCAGCCGCCGGGCCGCTGCGGCGCAGGTCGAGGTAGCGGTGGCGCAGTCGCGCCTCCTCCCCCACCTCCACGTGGTCGTCGATGGGGAACGGCAGTGGCGCGGCGGTCGAGAGCACCTCGAGCTCGGTGGTGACGACCTCGACGTCACCGGTCGCGAGGTTGGCGTTGGCAGCGCCCTCCTTGCGGGCGCTCACCTCGCCGACCACCCTGACGCAGAACTCGTTGCGCAGGCTGTGGGCGACCTCCTCGTCGCGCACCACGACCTGCACCACGCCGCTGGCGTCGCGCAGGTCGAGGAAGGCCACCCCGCCGTGGTCGCGGCGGCGGGCCACCCAGCCGGCGAGGGTGACGGTCTGGCCGACGTGCTCGGCGCGCAGGCTGCCGGCGTCGTGGGTGCGGATCACGGGTGGGTCTCCTCGGTGCTGGGGGTGCTGCTGTCGTGGGTCGAGCCGCTCGCTTCGCCCGTCGAGCTGCTCGCTTCGCTGGTCGAACCGCTCGCTTCGCTGGTCGAACTGCTCGCTTCGCTGGTCGAGCCTGTCGAGACCACCTGCGGTCGCAGGTCGTCGCTCGACGGTGTCCAGGTCGCCGGGTCGGCGTCGACCTGGTTCCCGTCGCGGATGTCCTTGACCTGGTGGCCGCTGCCCTCGGTGGCGTCGGCCGGGGGGAACCAGACGAACGGGATGCCGCGCCGGTCGGCGTGGCGGATCTGCTTGCCCAGGCGGGCGGCCGCGGGCGCGACCTCGCAGGGGATGCCGCGGGCGCGCAGCGCGCTGGCGACCGCGTCGCTCGCCGGCCGTGCGTCCTCGTCGGCCACGGCCACCAGCACGGCGCTCGGGACCGACCGGCTGGCGCCCACCGCACCCTGCGCCAGCAGGGGCACGAGGGTGCGGCTGACCCCGAAGGAGATGCCGACGCCGGGGTACGTCGTGCGGCCGTCGGTGGCCAGGGCGTCGTACCGGCCGCCGGAGCAGATGGACCCGAGGCCCTCGTGCCCGCGCAGCCGCGTCTCGAAGACGGTGCCGGTGTAGTAGTCGAGGCCGCGCGCGATGCGCAGGTCGGCGGTGACCGCGACCCGGTCGGTGACCAGCGCGGCGCAGCCCTCGACCACGGCGGAGAGCTCGGCGAGACCCTCGTCGAGGAGCGGGTGCTCGACGCCGAGAGCGCGCACCTGCTCGACGAACGAGGTGTCGGAGGTGCAGATGCGGGCCAGCGCCAGGCACTGCTCGGCCTGCTCGGTGCTGAGCCCCGCCTCGTCGACGAGCGCGACGCGCACCTGCTCCTCGCTCGCCTTGTCGAGCTTGTCGACCTGGCGCATGACGGCGTCGAGGTCGCCCGAGCCGGCGCCGATGCCGAGGCCGGCGTAGAAGCCCTGGATGAGCTTGCGGTTGTTGACCTGCAGCGTGAAGCCGGGCAGGACCTCCAGGCGCCCGAGGGCGTCGGTCATGACGCGGGCGACCTCGACGTCGTGGTGGAAGGCGAGGGTGTCTCGTCCGATGACGTCGATGTCGGCCTGCGTGAACTCGCGGTAGCGGCCCTCCTGGGGCCGCTCGCCGCGCCAGACCTTCTGCACCTGGTAGCGGCGGAACGGGAACTCGAGCCGTCCGGCGTTCTCCAGCACGTAGCGCGCGAACGGCACGGTCAGGTCGAAGTGCAGGCCGAGGCCCTTCTCGCGGTCGAGCCCACCCTCGGCGTCCTGCAGCCGCTTCAGGACGTAGACCTCCTTGGAGGTCTCGCCCTTGCTCAGCAGCTGCTCGAGCGGCTCGACGGCACGGGTCTCGACGTTGGCGAAGCCGTGCAGCTCGAAGGTGGCGGCCAGGGAGGCCAGCACCTGCTGCTCGACGACGCGCTCGGCGGGCAGCAGCTCGGGGAACCCGCTGAGCGGGGTGACGCGGGCCATCTCAGAGTCCTCGGGTGACCGGGCCCGTGCGCCCGGGCTCGTCGTCCTGCAGGTCGCGCAGGAACGGGTTGGTGGCGCGCTCGCGCGCGATGCTGGTCTGCTCGCCGTGCCCGGGCAGCACCACGATGTCGTCGGGGAGGGTGAGCACCTTCTCGCGCAGGCTGCGCAGCATGGTCGGGTGGTCGCCCCCGGGCAGGTCGGTGCGGCCGATCGACCCGGCGAAGAGCAGGTCGCCCGAGAACATCACCTGGGAGACGCCGTCCTGCAGGTACGGCGAGCGGAACGTCACCGAGCCCTCGGTGTGGCCCGGCGTGTGGTCGACGTGGAAGCGGAGCCCCGCCAGCGACAGCGTGCGGCCGTCGCTCAGCTCCTCGACGCGGTCGGGCTCGGCGAACTCGTGCGTGCCGCCGAGCAGGCCGCCGGCGAGCATCTGGCGCGTCTCGCGCGACATGCCCGCCATCGGGTCGCTCAGCAGGTGGCGGTCGGCGGGGTGGATCCACGCGGTGGCGTCGTAGCTGCCGGCCACGGGGGTCACGCACCACATGTGGTCGACGTGCCCGTGGGTCACCAGCACGGCGACGGGCTTGAGCCGCTGCTCGCGCACCACCTCGGCGACGCCCGCGGCGGCGTCCTTGCCGGGGTCGATGACCACGCACTCCTCACCGGGGCCCGTGGCGGCGACGTAGCAGTTGGTGCCCCAGGGGCCGGCGGGGAAGCCTGCGATCAGCACCTGCTCTGCTCCTGCCCGTGGTCGTCCCTCGTCGGGGTGGTCACCCGCGCCGGCGCACGCCCCGGCCGCCCGGCACCCGCGTCAGCCTACTCATCGGGTCGGGGCCGCCACGCCCCCGCCCGCGCGGGGGCCGCGGGCTAGAGTGGCCCGCGTCCGGGCCGGCAGCGGACCGCGACGGCGAGCACACCACGACCAGGCACGACGACCCAGGGCAGGTGCAGAGCAGTGACCTCGCAGGAGACGGCCCTCACTGTCGAGCACGGCCGGGTGACCGGCGACGGCACCGTCTACGTCACCCTCCCCGACGGGGAGCGCGAGGTCGGGCAGTACCCCGAGGGCACGCCCGAGGAGGCGCTGGCGTTCTTCACCCGGCGCTTCGACGCCCTCGCCTTCGAGGTGCAGCTCCTCGAGCAGCGGGTCCGCGGCGGCGCGCTGACCCCCGACGAGGCGTCGTCCTCCATCGACAAGGTGGCCGAGCAGGTCGCCGAGGCCCGAGCCGTGGGCGACCTGGTGTCGCTCACCGCCCGGCTCGACGCGCTGCGTCCGCTCCTGGGGGTCCAGCGCGGCCAGCGCCGTGAGGACAAGGCCCGCAAGCAGGCCGAGGCCAAGGACGGCAAGGAGCGCATCGTCGCCGAGGCCGAGACCATCGCCGAGGGCGACGACTGGCGCAACGGCGTCAACCGGCTGCGCGACCTGCTCGACGAGTGGAAGAAGCTGCCCCGCCTCGACAAGCGCACCGACGACGCGCTGTGGCACCGCTTCTCCGGCGCCCGCACGGCGTACACCCGGCGCCGCAAGGCCCACTTCGCCGAGCTCGACGACCGGCGCCAGGGCGCGCGAGCGGTCAAGGAGCGCCTGGTGCGCGAGGCCGAGTCACTGAGCGGGTCGACCGAGTGGGGCCCCACGTCGGGCCGCTACCGCGACCTCATGCAGCAGTGGAAGGCCGCCGGACCGGCTCCGCGCGACGTCGAGGACGGCCTGTGGCGGCGCTTCCGCGGTGCCCAGGACGCCTTCTTCGGCGCCCGCGACGCCGCCAACGCCGAGGTCGACAAGGAGTTCGCGGCCAACGCGGAGGTCAAGCAGGGCCTGCTGACCGAGGCCGAGGCGCTGCTGCCCGTCACGACCGACAACCTCGACGACGTCAAGCGGCGCTTCCGCGACATCGGTGCGAAGTGGGACGAGGCCGGCAAGGTCCCCCGCGACCAGGTCAAGACCCTCGAGGGCCGCATGCGCAAGGTCGAGCAGGCCATCCGCCAGGTCGAGCAGGACCAGTGGCAGCGCTCCGACCCCGAGAAGTCGGCCCGCGCCGACGACATGCTCGGCCAGCTCGAGCGCGCCGTCGAGTCCCTCGAGGCCGACCTCGACCAGGCCCGCGACGCCGGCGACGCGAAGCGCACCGCCGAGCTCGAGGCATCCCTCGCCTCCCGCCGCCAGTTCCTCGAGATGGCCCGCCGCACCGCCTCCGACTTCTCCGTCTGACCGCCGAGGAGTCAGTCCCTGACAGCCCAGAAGTCAGTCCCTGACAGCCCAGAAGTCAGTCCCTGACCGCCCAGAAGTCGGTCCCTGACAGGGCGGTGACCCCTCGACCGCCAGGCAGTGACCCCTCGACCGCCAGGCAGTGACCCCTCGACCGCCAGGCAGTGACCCCTCGACCGCCAGGCAGTGACCCCTCGACCGCCAGGCAGTGACTCCTCGACCGCCAGGCAGTGACCCCTCGGCGGGGCGGAGGAGGGTGGGTCAGGAGGTGACGCGGTAGGCGTCGAAGACGCCGTCGACCTGGCGGACGGCCTTGAGGACGTGGCCGAGGTGCTTGGGGTCGCCCATCTCGAAGGCGAAGCGGGACTTGGCGACGCGGTCGCGGCTGGTCGTGAGGCTGGCCGAGAGGATGTTCACGTGCTGGTCGGACAGCACCATGGTGATGTCGGAGAGCAGCCGGGCGCGGTCGAGGGCCTCGACCATGATCTGCACCAGGAACGTCGACTGGGTGGTCGGCGCCCACTCGACCTCGACGAGCCGCTCGGGCTGCGCGAGCAGCTGCTTGGCGTTGGTGCAGTCGCGACGGTGCACCGAGATGCCGTCACCACGGGTGACGAAGCCGAGGATCTCGTCGCCCGGCACCGGGGTGCAGCACCGGGCGAGCTTGACCAGGACGTCGGAGACACCCTTGACGACGATGCCCGAGTCGGACGACGCCGAGGAGGTCCGGACCGGCCCGGCGGGGCCGGTGATCGTCACGGCCTCGGCGAGGTCCTCGGCCGCACCGGCCGTGCCTCCGGAGACCTCGATGACCTTCCGCACGACCGTCTGGGCGCCGAGGTTGCCCTCGCCCACGGCGGCGTACAGCGCGGAGACGTCGGCGACGCGGAACTCGCGGGCGACCTCAGTCAGCGACTCGTGGGTCATCACGCGCTTGAGGGGCAGGCCCTCCTTGCGCAGCAGCCGCCCGATCTGGTCCTTGCCCTGCTCGATCGCCTCCTCGCGCCGCTCCTTGGTGAACCAGTGGCGGATCTTGCTGCGGGCCCGCGGCGAGCGGACGAACTGCAGCCAGTCGCGCGAGGGGCCGGCGTTGTCGGCCTTGGAGGTGAACACCTCGACCACGTCGCCGTGCTCGAGCTGCGACTCCAGCGGCACCAGCCGGCCGTTGACCCGCGCGCCGATGGCGCGGTGGCCGACCTCGGTGTGCACGGCATAGGCGAAGTCGATCGGGGTCGACCCGGTGGGCAGGCCCATCACGTCGCCGCGCGGCGTGAAGACGAAGACCTCGGCGCTGTTGATCTCGAAGCGCAGCGAGTCGAGGAACTCCCCCGGGTCCTCGACCTCGTTCTGCCAGTCGAGCAGCTGCCGCAGCCACGGCATCTCGGCGTCGGAGGCGGTGGCGTCGCCGTCGCCGCCGGTGCGCTTGTCCTCCTTGTACTTCCAGTGCGCCGCGACGCCGTACTCGGCGCGGCGGTGCATGGAGACGGTGCGGATCTGCATCTCGACGGGCTTGCCCTGCGGGCCGATGACCGTCGTGTGCAGCGACTGGTACATGTTGAACTTCGGCATCGCGACGTAGTCCTTGAACCGCCCGGTCAGGGGGTTCCAGCGGTTGTGCAGCACGCCGAGGACGCCGTAGCACTCGCGGTCGGAGTCGACCAGGATGCGGATGCCGACGAGGTCGTAGATGTCGGAGAACTCACGGCCCCCGTGGATCATCTTCTGGTAGATCGAGTAGTAGTGCTTGGGCCGGCCGGTCACGCGGGCGTTGATGCGCGCGGTCCTGAGGTCCTGCTCGACCTGGGCGATGACCTGGGTCAGGAACTGGTCGCGCGAGGGGGCCCGCTCGGCGACGAGCCGCACGATCTCGTCGTAGATCTTGGGGTGCATGGTGGCGAACGCGAGGTCCTCGAGCTCCCACTTCAGCGTGTTCATGCCGAGCCGGTGCGCGAGCGGGGCGTAGATCTCGAGGGTCTCGCGGCTCTTGCGCTCCTGCGTCTCGGCCTTGACGTAGCGCAGCGTGCGCATGTTGTGCAGCCGGTCGGCGAGCTTGATGACGAGCACGCGGATGTCGCGACTCATCGCCACGATCATCTTGCGGATGGTCTCGGCCTGCGCCGAGTCGCCGTACTTGACCTTGTCGAGCTTGGTGACGCCGTCGACCAGGAGGGCGACCTCGTCACCGAAGTCCTTGCGCAGCTGGTCGAGGGTGTAGGGCGTGTCCTCGACGGTGTCGTGCAGCAGCGCGGCCACGAGGGTGGGCTCGGTCATGCCGATGTCGGCGAGGATGGTCGTGACGGCGAGCGGGTGGGTGATGTAGGGGTCTCCGCTCTTGCGGACCTGGCCCCGGTGGAACGTCTCGGCCGTGTCGTAGGCGCGCTCGAGCAGCGCCAGGTCGGCCTTGGGGTGGTTGGCGCGCACGGTGCGGAACAACGGCTCGAGCACCGGGTTGCCGACCTGCTTGCTGCTGCTCATCCGGGCGAGCCGGGCGCGTACGCCGCGCCCGGTGAGCACCGGGACCCGCTCGGGCGCCCGGGCCGGGGCGGCGGGACGCTGGACCGACGGGGCCGGCCGGGTCACGGGCGCGCGGACCTCCTCGACGGCGGACTCGTCGTCCGCCGTGGAGGGGGACGCGGTCCGCACCGGGTCCTCGGCCATGGGGCATCCCTTCGCCGGTGGGTGTGGGCCCAGTCTAGGCAGCCGGCCGAGGCGTACGACGACCCGAGGCGGCCGCGGGTCCTCAGACGGTGTGCAGGACGGTGAGCGGCAGGTCGCCAATCGCCTCGCGCCCGGGCAGGAAGCTGAGCTCCATCAGCACGGCCACCCCCGCCACCGTGCCGCCGCCCTGCTCGACGAGCTCGCGTGTGGCCTGGGCCGTGCCCCCCGTGGCGAGCACGTCGTCGACGACGAGCACCCGGTCGCCCGGGGCGAGCGCGTCGACGTGCATCTCGAGGGTCTCCTCGCCGTACTCGAGCGCGTAGGAGACGGCCCGCGTCTCCCAGGGGAGCTTGCCGGGCTTGCGCACGGGCACGAAGCCCACCCCGAGGGCGAGCGCCACCGGCGCGGCCAGGATGAAGCCGCGGGCCTCCATGCCGACGACCCGGTCGACCAGGACCGCCCCGGACTCGTCGCGCCCGGCCGCGGCCAGCGCGGTCACGACGCGGGTGAACGCCTCGTGGTGGTCGAGCACCGGGGTGATGTCCTTGAAGACCACGCCCGGCTTGGGGAAGTCGGGCACGTCGCGCACCAGCGAGCCGACGAGCTCGTCGAGCCCGGGGTCGGTCGCAGTGGTCGTCTGCTCGCTCACCGGCGCCTCACTTCCGCTTCGAGCGCGGCTCGCGCCGCGGCTGGCTGCGCTTGGACGAGCCGCCCTCGCCCATCGGCGCCTTGCTCTCGGGCACGGTGCGACCGGAGCCGAGGCGGTCGGTGCGGGGCTGCGTCGTCATGCTCGAGCGGGGAGACCGATCCCGACCGGGCTCGCCGTCGTCGGCCTCGGGGTCGTACGCCGCCTGCTCGTCGTCGGCGGCCATGCCGTCGTGGAAGACCGGCACGTCGGCGTAGCGGTCGGCGCCGCGGCGGGCCCGGGACCGCGCCCGGTCGTCGGCCCGCGCGATCTCCTTCTCGCCCTGCTTGAGGTGCACCGCGAGCGGGGTGGCGATGAAGACCGAGGAATAGGCACCCGCCGCCATGCCGACGAACAGCGACAGCGCGAGGTCCTGCAGCGACCCGCTGCCACCGAGCGTGGTGATGCTGACCCAGAGGATGACGAAGACGGGCAGGAGCGCGACGATCGAGGTGTTGACCGAGCGGACCAGCGTCTGGTTGACGGCGAGGTTGGCCTGCTGGGCGTAGGTGCGGTTGCCGCGGGCGAGGTTGCGGGTGTTCTCGCGCACCTTGTCGAACACGACGACGGTGTCGTAGAGCGAGAAGCCCAGGATCGTCAGCAGGCCCGTCACCGTCGACGGGGTGACCTCGAAGCCCGACCAGGCGTAGACGCCGACGGTGATGATGACGTCGTGGGCGAGGGCCACCAGCGCCGCGACCGACATCTTCCACTCGCGGAAGTAGGCCCAGATGAACAGCACGACGAGGACGAGGAAGACCACGAGGCCGGTGAGCGCCCGCTCGGCGACCTGCGCGCCCCAGCTGGGCCCGATCTCGGTGGTCGAGATGTCGCCCTCGTCGACGCCGGCCGCCTCCGCGATCGCATCACGCACCTGCTGGGCGTCGCTGTTGGGCATCGCCTCGGTCTGCACCCGCACCGAGGTGCCCCCGCCGCTGCTCGCGGTCGTCACCTGCGGGTTGGAGGCGGCCCCGATGCCGGTGTCGGCCACGGCCTCGCGGATCGCGTCGACGCCGTCGTCGCCGGCGGCTGCGCTGCTGACCTGCGCCTGGTACTCGACGCCGCCCTCGAACTCGATGCCGAAGTTGAGGCCCTTGACGAGCAGCCCGCTGGCCGCGGCGACCACGATGAGCGCCGAGACGGCGTACCAGAGCCACTTGCGCCCCACGAAGTCGACGGAGACGTCGCCCTCGTAGAGCGCGTTGCCGAGCCTGCTCATGCGTCCCATCAGGCACTCCCTCGCGCCAGGCCGGGCTGCGCCGCCCGGGTCGTCGGTGGGCCGTCGACGCCGAGGCTGCCCCGCGACAGCCCGGACAGACGGTGGCCGCCGTTGAAGAACCGGTAGCGCGCCAGCAGCGTCATCAGCGGCTTGGTGAAGAAGAAGAAGATGACGACGTCGATGATGGTGCTCAGGCCGAGCGCGAACGCGAAGCCGCGCACGACGCCGATGGCGAAGATGAAGAGCACCACCGCGGCCAGGAACGACACCGCATCGGCGGCCAGACAGGTCAGCCGGGCGCGCTTCCAGCCCGTCTCGACGGCCACCCGCATCGACTTCCCGTCGCGCATCTCGTCACGGATGCGTTCGAAGTAGACGATGAACGAGTCGGCGGTGATGCCGACACCCACGATCAGGCCGGCGATGCCGGGCAGCGTCAGGGCGAAGTTGGCGGCGACCGCGAGCACCAGCACCGCGGCGTACGTCATCAGCGCGGAGACGACCAGCGAGGCGATCACCACCAGGCCGAGGCCGCGGTAGTAGCCGAGGCAGTAGATCATCACGATCAGCAGGCCGGCGACGCCGGCGTAGATGCCCGCGGAGAGCTGGTTGCCGGCCAGCGAGGGGCCGACCGTCTCGACCGACGGGTCGGCGAACCGGATCGGCAGCGCGCCGAACTTCAGCGAGTTGGACAGCGACTGCGCCTCGGCCTCGGTGAAGTCACCGGTGATCTGGGCGTTGCCGTCGAGGATCGGCGACTGCACGGTCGGTGCCGAGAGCACGGTGCCGTCGAGCACGATCGCGAAGGTGCCGCCGGTGCGCTGCAGGGCGGTCGTCACCTCGCCGAAGGTGTCGCGCGCCGAGGCGCGGAAGCTGAGCTGGACGGCGTACTGGGTGTCGTTCTGCGGGATTCCGAACGAGGCGTCGCGCAGCTCGGTGCCCTCGATGACCGCCTTGGACATGAGGTACTTGTTGCCGTCCTCGTCGCACGCCACCAACGGCTGGTCCGGGTCGTCGGCCTGCGGCTCGGCGGCCTCGCCCTCCTCGGGGCAGGTGAACTCGGTGAACTGCTGCAGGAACTCGGTGCCGGGGTTCTGCGCCCACGCGAGCGGGTCGTCGATCGAGGCTCCCTCGCCGCCGCCAGGTGCCGCGGAGGCCCCGTCGGAGGGCTGCTGCGGGGCGCCGTCGGACGGCTGGGCGGACGGCTGGGCCGAGGGCGACGCGGTCGGTGACTGGTTCTGCACCACGTCGACCGCCGGGGCGGGTCGGGGGCGGGGCGTGGCCTCGTCGTCGGCAGGTGCGGGCCCGCCGTTGCCACCACCGTCGCCGTTGCCGTCACCGCCGGGCTCGACCTGGTCGCCCCCCTCGGACGGCTGGGCCGAAGGGCTGCCGGAGGGGCTGCCGGAGGGGCTCCCGGAGGGGCTCTCGGTCGGGGCCGGCTGCTGCGCCGAGGCCCGGCCCGGGGCGGCACCGGCCACGATGCGGAAGCGCAGCTGGGCGGTGCGGGAGACGGACTCGACGATGTCGTCGCGCGTGGGGCCGGGGATCTCGACGATGACGTTGCGGTCGCCCTGGGTGGTCACCTCGGCCTCGGCGACACCGGTGCCGTTGACGCGCTGGTCGATGATCGACGCGGCCTGGCGGAGGTTCTCGGGGGTCACCGCGCGGTTGTCGAGCGCCGACAGGGTGATCCGGGTGCCGCCCTCGAGGTCGAGGCCGAGCTGGGGCTTCCAGGTCTTGCCGAGGGCAGCGAGCCCGAACAGCAGCACGAGCGACAGTCCGAAGACCACCAGCGTGCGGACGGGCCGCGGGTCGCGGTTCTGGGCCACGGTGCTCGGTCTCCTCAGGCCTGGCCGGGCGCGTCGGTGCCGCCCTCGGTGCGGGGGCGGTCTGCGACGTCGCGACGTGCGTCGTCCCCGGCGTCGTCCCCGGCGTCGGACGCCGCGGGGGCCCGGCTGGCCGCGTTGTCGTCGGCGAGCTCGTCGCTGCGACGCACGATCACCTGGCGGGCCACGGTGACGACGGTGCCGGGGGCGATCTCGACCTCGGCGCGGGCCTCGGTCAGGCCGCGGATGGTGCCGAAGATGCCCGAGGACAGCACGACCTCCTGGCCCGGCTCGAGCGAGGCCTGCACCTGCTGCACCTTGCGCTGCTGGTTGCGGGCAGGGCGCATCACCAGCAGCCAGAAGACCACCAGCGCGAGGAACAGGAACAGCAGCGGCGCTGCGTCAGACAACGGATCCAACTCCCACGGGGAAGACGACGTCGGGGCCCTGACCAGCGGCTGCGCGGGCGGACCGCGAGCCTCGCCGCTGTCGCCGGGGCACGAACGGGGAGTGTAACCGGGCTCGCCGGGTACGCCGGGCACCGCACCGGCAGCCGCGAGCCCCAGGTGCTCGTCGGTGCCTTCGCTCAGCCGGGCGGCATCCCGAACAGCGCCGTCTCGTCGGCACTCCCCGCGGGCGGCTCCAGGCCGAGGTGGGCCCAGGCCGCCGGGGTGGCCACCCGCCCCCGCGGCGTCCGCGCGAGCAGACCGAGGCGCACCAGGAACGGCTCTGCCACCTCCTCGACGGTCTCCCGCTCCTCCCCCACGGCGACCGCGAGCGTGGAGAGACCGACCGGCCCGCCACCGAAGCGGCGACACAGGGCGTCGAGCACCCCGCGGTCGAGCCGGTCGAGGCCCGACTCGTCGACCTCGAACAGGTCGAGGGCGCGGCGCGCGACCTCGCGCCCGACGACGCCGTCGGCGCGTACCTGGGCGTAGTCGCGGACGCGGCGCAGCAGCCGGTTGGCGATGCGCGGCGTGCCGCGGGAGCGGCCGGCGATCTCGGCGGAGCCGTCGGGACGCAGCTCGACGTCGAGCAGGTCGGCCGAGCGGCGCACGATGCGCTCCAGCTCGTCGGGCTCGTAGTACTCCAGGTGGGCCGTGAGACCGAAGCGGTCGCGCAACGGGCTCGGCAGCAGTCCGGCCCGCGTGGTGGCGCCCACCAGCGTGAACGGCGGGATCTCGAGCGGGATGGCGGTGGCCCCGGGACCCTTGCCGATGACGACGTCGACCCGGAAGTCCTCCATCGCCATGTAGAGCAGCTCCTCGGCGGGCCGCGCGGTGCGGTGGATCTCGTCGACGAACAGCACGTCGCCCTCGTTCAGCCCCGACAGCACGGCCGCGAGGTCGCCCGCGTGGGTCAGGGCCGGGCCGGAGGTGAGCCGCAGGGGCGCGCCCATCTCGGCGGCGATGATCATGGCGAGCGTCGTCTTGCCGAGGCCGGGGGGACCGCTGAGCAGCACGTGGTCGGGCACCCGCCCACGCGCCTTCGCCGCGTCGAGCACCAGCCCGAGCTGCTCGCGGACGCGCTCCTGGCCGATGACCGCGTCGAGGCTGCGTGGTCGCAGCGCCGCCTCGACCACCCGCTCGTCGCCGTCGGCCTCCGCGGCGGTGAGCCGGGCGCCCTCCTCCCGCTCGGCGACGTACGCCGCCTCGGCGGCCTCGAGCTGCTGCTCCTCCACGCGCCCCTCAGCTCCGGCTCAGGCTGCGCAGGGCGCTGCGCAGCAGCGTCGCGACGTCGGGCTGAGGGGCCTGCTCGGCCTCGGGGGCGACCGCGGCGACGGCCTTGTCGGCCTCCTTGGGGGTCCAGCCGAGCCCGACCAGGCCGGCGTGCACCTGCCCCTGCCACGCAGACACCGCGCCGGCGGTGGGTGCAGGAGCGGCGGCGCCGCCCGTGGGCACACCGATGCGGTCCTTGAGCTCGAGGATGATGCGCTGCGCACCCTTCTGCCCGATGCCGGGCACCGTCGTCAGGGTGCGGACGTCCTCGCCGGCCACGGCCATGCGCAGCACGTCGGGGCGGAGCACCGCGAGCATGGCCTGCGCGAGCTTGGGCCCGACGCCGCTGGCCGTCTGCACGAGCTCGAAGAGCTGACGCTCGTCGTCGTCGGCGAAGCCGAACAGCGTGAGCGAGTCCTCGCGCACGACCAGGCTCGTGGGCAGCAGCACCTCCTGGCCGTGGCGCAGTCCGGCGAGCGTGTCGGGGGTGCACTGCAGCTCGAGACCCACGCCCCCGACCTCGACGACGGCGTTGGTCAGGCCGAGCTGGAGCACGCGGCCCCGCACGGAGGCGATCACCGGTGCACCGCCGGCCGCTCTTGGGCCTGCGTGCGGGCGTGCTTCTGGGCCTGCTTCTGGACCTGCTTCTGGGCTGCCACCGCCGCGGCGATGCGGCTCTGCGCGGAGCCGCGCCACAGGTGGCAGATCGCGAGCGCGAGCGAGTCGGCGGCGTCGGCCGGCTTCGGCGCCTCCGGGAGCCGCAGCAGCCGGGCGACCATGGCACCGACCTGAGCCTTGTCGGCCCGACCCTCACCCGTCACGGCGGCCTTGACCTCGCTGGGGGTGTGCAGCGCGACCGGCAGCCCGTGCCGGGCGGCGACGAGCAGCGCGATCCCGCTCGCCTGCGCCGTGCCCATCACGGTGCGCAGGTTGTGCTGGGCGAAGACCCGCTCGACCGCGACGGCGTCGGGCGAGGTGCGTCGTACCCACTCCTCGAGCCCCTGCTCCACGGCGTGCAACCGCTGCTCGACGGGCAGGTCGGCGCTGGTGCGCACGACTCCGACGTCGACGAGCGACAACGGCCGTCCGAGCGCGCCCTCGACCACGCCGATCCCGCACCGGGTCAGGCCGGGGTCGACTCCCAGCACGCGCATCCGTCGCTCCCTCGCGCCGTACGAACAGGTGTTCGGAGGCTACCGAGGCCGCCGGGGTGGAGCCGTGAGCAACACGCTCCGGCCCGGCGGGGCTTTTCGAGCGAAACGCACCTCCGGTGCCGGTTTCCGACCGATCCGCACCCCTAAGCACGGCGTGTCGCGAGCGTTTCGTCCGAAAAGCCGGGTCGCCTGCGGCCTCAGGCGTCGACGGTCGCCATGACCTCGTCGGAGACGTCGAAGTTGGCGAAGACGTTCTGCACGTCGTCGAGGTCCTCGAGGGCCTCGATGAGGCGGAAGACCTTGCCGGCGCCGTCGGCGTCGAGCTGGACCTGCATGGTCGGCACGAATGCGGCCTCGGCGGAGTCGTAGTCGAGACCGGCCTCCTTGACGGCGTTGCGCACCGGCACCAGGTCGGTGGCCTCCGAGACGACCTCGAAGGACTCGCCGAGGTCGTTGACGTCCTCGGCGCCGGCGTCGAGCGTGGCCTCGAGCACGTCGTCCTCGGAGACCTGTCGCCCCTCCTGGTCGGTCGGGACGATGACCACGCCCTTGCGGTGGAACATGTAGGCGACCGAGCCCGGGTCGGCGAGCGAGCCGCCGTTGCGGGTCATGGCGGTGCGGACCTCCATGGCGGCACGGTTCTTGTTGTCGGTGAGGCACTCGACGAGGATCGCCACGCCGCTCGGGCCGTAGCCCTCGTACATGATCGTCGAGTAGTCGGCACCGCCCGCCTCGGCGCCCGAGCCGCGCTTGACCGCGCGGTCGATGTTGTCGTTGGGGACCGACGACTTCTTGGCCTTCTGGATCGCGTCGTAGAGCGTGGGGTTGCCCGACGGGTCGCCACCGCCCATGCGGGCCGCGACCTCGATGTTCTTGATGAGCTTGGCGAACATCTTGCCCCGTCGGGCATCGATGACGGCCTTCTTGTGCTTGGTGGTCGCCCACTTGGAGTGGCCGGACATGAGCTCCCCTTCCTCGGCCCGCAGGCACGCTGTCGGCACGCTGTCGGTGGTCCGGGCTCGCGCGCCGGTCGGCGGGAGCCACACGGACGTCGCCAGCCTACCGGCGTACGACGCCCCCGCCCGCGGTGGTGAGCCCCCGACCACCCGCACGGGGCCCTGAACGACGAGAGGGCGCGGCTCCCGCTGAGCGGGAACCGCGCCCTGGCGCTCGACGTGGCGCCTCCCCCGCGGTGGCGTCACGCCGAGCGCCCGTCGGGGTCGGGGCCGGCGTTGACGTCTCCCCCGCGGCGACGCCACCACCGGCCCCGACGGAGCCGGAGGACCCGGGGAGGGCGCCTCCCCCGCGGTGGCGCTCGGTCCGGGTCTTCCAGCTCATCGCTCGGTGCGATGTGCCACCACTGTGCCGCAGTCGAAAACTGGACAAAAGGGCTTCGCGACAACTCGCGGAGCCTGGCCTAGACAGGCTCGGGAGGTTGCGTAACGCCCCGTTCGAGGGGTCGTTACACCCCTTCCGAGGCCACCACCTGGCGCCGCACCATGAGGATGCGCTGCACCACCGTGACGGTGCTCGCCGCCGCCAGCACCCACAGCGTCAGCTCCATGAGGATCGGCAGCCCGAGCAGCGCGGAGAACCCCGTCATCACCAGGATGGACACGAGGCGGTCGGCGCGCTCGGCGATGCCACCGTGGGCGTCGAGGCCGAGCGACTCGGCCTTGGCCCGGGCGTAGGACGTGACGGCTCCGGTGGCGAGGTTCCACAGCGCCAGGCACAGGTAGAGATAGCTGTCGCCGGGGCCGGCGTAGAAGAGCACCAACCCGCCGAAGATCGCCGCGTCACCGATGCGGTCGAGCGTGGAGTCGAGGAACGAGCCGAACCGCGAGCTGCGTCCGAGCTCGCGCGCCATGGCGCCGTCGACGAGGTCGGAGAAGACGAAGGCGGTGATGAACAGGACCCCGGCCAGCAGCATGCCCTGCGGGAAGAACACCAGCGCCCCGACCGCGACACCGAGGGTGCCGACCAGGGTGACGACGTCGGGGCTCACCTGCCAGCGCAGCAGCACGCGGACGACGGGGCCGAGGACGATGTCCTGCCAGAAGTGCCTGAACCGTTCCAACATCTCGCGCCGACCCTAGGGCTCGGAGGTCCAGGCGCTGGCGAGCAGGTCACGCGTGTCGGCGAGGAGCATCGGCAGCGTCTTGGTGCCGCCCACGACGGTGATGAAGTTGGCGTCGCCCGACCACCGCGGCACGACGTGCTGGTGCAGGTGCTGCGACAGCGAGCCGCCGGCGACGCCGCCGAGGTTGAGGCCGACGTTGAACGCGTGCGGCCCGCTCGTGTGCCGCAGCACCCGAAGGGCGTGCTGCGTCAGCCGGGTGACCTCGACCGCCTCGTCGTCGGTGAGGTCCTCGAGGTCCGCGACGTGACGCCGCGGCAGCACCATGAGGTGTCCGGGGTTGTAGGGGTGCAGGTTGAGCACCACGAAGCACCGCTCCCCCGTCGCCACCACGAGGTCGGACTCGTCGCGCCGCTCCGGCACCGGCCCGGCGCCCGGCGGCAGGTCGTCGACCATCGCGCAGAACGGGCACCCGGCGTCGTCCCCCGGCCGCTCGGGGGCGACGTACGCCATCCGGTGCGGCGTCCAGAGCCGGTCGAAGCCCTCGAACCCGTCACGCTCGGTCCCGCCCGGGTCGAGCGCCGGGTGGGTCACACCTGCACCCGGTCGGCGACCGCCTGGGCGACGCGCTCGATGGCCTCGGCCACGGGCACGCCGTTGTCCTGGCGGCCGTCGCGGTAGCGGAAGCTCACCGCGCCGGCCTCGACGTCCTGGTCGCCCGCGATGACCATGAAGGGCACCTTCTGCAGCTGGGCGTTGCGGATCTTCTTCTGCATCCGGTCGTCGGAGTGGTCGACCTCGACCCGCAGGCCCCGCGCCCGCAGCTGCCGGGCGACGTCCTGCAGGTAGTCGCCGTGGCGCTCGGCGATCGGGATGCCCTGCACCTGCACCGGCGCGAGCCAGGGCGGGAAGGCGCCGGCGTAGTGCTCGGTGAGCACGCCCACGAAGCGCTCGATGGAGCCGAACTTCGCGGAGTGGATCATCACCGGCTGCTGACGCGTGCCGTCGGCGGCCTGGTACTGCAGGTCGAAGCCGCGGGGCTGGTTGAAGTCGTACTGGATGGTCGACATCTGCCAGGTACGGCCGATGGCGTCGCGCGCCTGCACCGACACCTTGGGGCCGTAGAACGCGGCACCACCCGGGTCGGGCACGAGCTCGAGACCGGAGGCCGTGCAGACGTCCTCCAGGACCTGGGTCGCGGTCGCCCAGTCCTCGTCGCTGCCGACGAACTTGTCGGGCTTGGAGTCGTCGCGCGTGGAGATCTCGAGGTAGAAGTCGTCGAGCCCGAAATCGCGCAGCAGACCGAGCACGAAGTCGAGCAGGTGCTTGATCTCGCCCGGGGCCTGCTCGCGGGTGACGTAGGAGTGCGAGTCGTCCTGGGCGAAGCCGCGCACGCGCGTCAGCCCGTGGATGACGCCCGACTTCTCGTTGCGGTAGACGTGGCCGAACTCGAAGAAGCGCAGCGGCAGCTCGCGGTAGGACCGCCCGCGCGACCCGAAGATCAGGTTGTGCATCGGGCAGTTCATGGCCTTGAGGTAGTAGTTGGCGCCCTCCATCTCCATGGGCGGGAACATGCCGTCGGCGTAGTACGGCAGGTGCCCCGACAGGTGGAAGGTCTGCTCCTTGGAGATGTGCGGCGTGCCGACGTAGTCGAATCCCTCCTCGACGTGGCGGGTGCGGACGTAGTCCTCCATCACGCGCTTGAGCACGCCGCCCTTGGGGTGGAAGACCGGCAGGCCCGAGCCGATCTCGTCGGGGAAGCTGAACAGGTCGAGGTCGCGGCCCAGCTTGCGGTGGTCGCGCTTCTCGGCCTCCTCGAGCCGGTGCAGGTGGGCGTCGAGTGCCTCCTTGCTCTCCCACGCGGTGCCGTAGACCCGTTGCAGCTGCTTGTTCTTCTCGTCACCGCGCCAGTACGCCGCGGCGGAGCGCATCAGCTTGAAGGCCGGGATCCGCTTGGTCGTCGGCAGGTGCGGACCGCGGCAGAGGTCCTTCCACGCCACCTCGCCGTTGCGGTCGAGGTTGTCGTAGATCGTCAGCTCGCCGGCGCCGACCTCGGCCCCCGCGCCCTCGGCCGCCTCGGCGGCGCCGCCCTTGAGGCCGATGAGCTCGAGCTTGTAGGGCTCGTCGGCGAGCTCGACCCGCGCGTCGTCGTCGGTGGTGACGCGACGCGAGAAGCGCTGGTTGGCCTTGATGATCTTGCGCATCCGCGACTCGATCTTCTCGAGGTCCTCGGGCACGAAGGGGGTCGCGACGTCGAAGTCGTAGTAGAAGCCGTCGGTGACCGGCGGCCCGATGCCCAGCCTGGCGTCGGGGAAGAGCTCCTGCACCGCCTGCGCCATGACGTGGGCGGTCGAGTGCCGCA
The DNA here is from genome assembly GCF_054777915.1 of Nocardioides marmoraquaticus. Lineage (NCBI taxonomy): Bacteria > Bacillati > Actinomycetota > Actinomycetes > Propionibacteriales > Nocardioidaceae > Nocardioides > Nocardioides marmoraquaticus. The sequence continues at coordinate 43,414 of NZ_BAAHAA010000003.1, forward strand.
GGATGTCGTGGCCGTCGGGGCTGTCGATGGCGACGCCCTCGACCACCTCGCCGTCGGCCAGCTCGCGCGCGAGGTCGACCAGCGCGCCGTCGACCCGGGCCGCGATGACGTCGGCGTCGTCGCGGAACAGCTCCCAGGCCTTGGTGCCCGCCGTCGTGGTCAGCTCCTCGCAGCCGTCGGCGCGGACGAGGGTGACCTGGATGTCGGGCACGGTGGGGCTCCTGGCGTGAAGGGGACGTCGAGCGCGTCGATCGTAACGACGCGCCCGACCCGGTTTCCGCACGCCTAGGTCGCGGACACGACCTCGCGCAGCAGGTGCAGGCAGCTCGCCACCGTACGGCGGCGCACCGCGTCGCGCCCGCCGCCCAGCCGCAGCACCCGCGGGTGGTCGCCGTCGGGACCCGACACGCACACGTGCACCAGGCCGACGGGCTTCTCGGGCGTGCCCCCTCCGGGACCCGCGACGCCCGTGACCCCGATCCCGTACGTCGTCGTGAAGCGCTCGCGCGCGCCCCGCGCCAGCGCGACAGCCACCTCCTCGCTGACCGCGCCGACGCGCTCGATGGTCTCGGCGGGGACGCCCACGTGCTCGGTCTTGACGTCGTTCGCGTAGGCGACGACCCCGCCGCGCAAGTAGGCCGACGAGCCGGGCCGGTCGGCGAGCCGGCCGGCGACGAGGCCCGCCGTGCACGACTCGGCCGTGGCGACCGTCGCTCCCCGGGCGACGAGCAGGTCGGCCAGCACCTCGTCGACGGTGCGTCCGTCGGGGCTGTAGACGGCGTCGCCGAACCGCTCCGCCAGGGCCTCCCCCAGGACGTCCGCGGCGGCGCGGCCGTCGGGACCGAAGCGCGAGACCACCTCGAGCTCGCCGTCGCGCAGGCACGTGGTGACCTCGAGCGCGTCGAGCGCGCCCGGGCGGTCGCGCTCCAGGTCGCGGAGCAGACCGGCCAGCTCGGCCTCCGGGGGGCCCCAGATCCGCACCGTGGCCTGCCGCAGCCCCGTCGCGCCGGCCAGCGCCTCGGCGACCACCGGGTGTCGCAGCGCCTCGGGCCACATCGGCCGCAGCTCGCCTGGCGGACCCGGGAGCACCACGACCGGCGGCGAGCCGTCGCGGCCGGGGACGACCAGGCCCGGCGCGGTGCCCACCGGTGCCAGCCAGGCGGCGCCCTCGGGCACGTGCGCCTGCTTGCGGACCCCCTCGTTCATCTCGGCGCGACGGCCCGCGTCGCCGACGTCCCAGCCGCGGAGCGCGGCCAGCCGGTCGACGACATCGCCGACGAGCTCGACGAGCTCGGGCACCAGCCGCATCGGCCGGCCCCGGAGGTCGGCGACCACCTGGGCGGTGAGGTCGTCGGCGGTCGGACCGAGCCCGCCGCTCGTAATGACCAGGTCGTGGTCGTCGAGGGAGCGCACCGCGGCGACGAGGTCGCCGGGCCGGTCGCCCACCACGACGATGCGTCCCACGTCGACGCCCGCACCCAGCAGCTGCTCGGCCAGCCACGGCCCGTTGGCGTCGGCGACGCGCCCGGTCAGCACCTCGGTGCCGGTCACGACGATCCCGGCGCGAGGGGCGGCTGCAGTGTGGTCGACGGGCGGCGAGGGGGTCACGCCCCCGGCGTACCCGCGCCGTGGCCGCGCCACGAGCCCGTCACGGCGATGACCTACGATCCCCGGGTGCCGACGGCGCAGGCGACGATCGCGGGTCCGGCCCGCCGGGCCCCCGGGCTCCGGCACGGGCTGGCCGGGCTGACGTGCGCGGTCGGGGCGATGACGGCGCACCAGACGGCGGGCGGTGACGTGACCGCGCTCGCCGCCCTGCTCACGCTCGTGACCTCGGTCGGCCTGGCTCCGGTGCTGCTCGGCCGCGCCGTCGACCCCGCGCGGATGCTCGCGCTCTCGCTGGTCGCGCAGGTCGTCTGGCACGCCGCCTTCACGGCCGGCGCCGCCCCGGGGGCCATGGCCCACCACGTCGACACCTCCGTGATGGCGGTGCACCACCTGGTTGCCGCCGCGGTCGCCGCCGCGGTGGCCGCGGGGCTCGAACGCACCCTCGCCCGCGCCCTCGACTGGCTGCTCGGGGTGGTCCGTCCCGCTCTCGCGCGCGCGGTCACGCTGCCCGTGGCACCACGCGCCGTACCGGCCCGCGCCGCCCTGGCGCGCGTGCCCGAGGCCACGCCGCACGACCCTGCGCGCCCGCTGCGCGCCCCGCCGAGCGTCCTCGCGCTCGGCTGACCCGTCCGGCCCCTCTCCCGGACGCCGCGGTCGAGCAGACCGTTCGCGCCCGGACGACCTCCCGAGCGCGCCCTGCCGTCGCGAAGGATCTCCCATGACCCTGCTCGAGCACGACACCCCTCCCCCCGCGTCGCCGCCGACGAGACGCCGCTCGCTGCGTCCGCTGCTGCTGCGGCTGCACTTCTACGCCGGCGTCCTGGTGGCGCCGTTCGTCCTGGTCGCCGCGCTCAGCGGCGCGCTGTACGCCGTCTCGCCGCAGCTCGAGGCGTGGGTGCACCACGACGAGCTGACCACCGACTCGCGCGGGCCCGCCCTCAGCATCGACGAGCAGGTCGCCGCCGCCCGGTCGGCACAGCCCGACCTGCCGCTGCTCGCCGTACGGCCCGCGGCGGAGCCGGGCGACACCACGCGCGTCCTCCTCGACGACGGCCGCACGGAGCAGTTCCGCCGGCTGGCCGTCTTCGTCGACCCCGTCGACGGGCAGGTGCAGGGCGAGCTCACGTCGTACGGCGGCTCGGGCGCGCTGCCGGTGCGCACCTGGATCGACGAGCTCCACCGCAACCTGCTGCTCGGTGAGCCGGGGCGGCTCTACTCCGAGCTCGCGGCCTCGTGGCTGGGCGTGGTCGCGCTGGCCGGCCTGGCGCTGTGGTGGACGGGCCGGCGGCGCACCCGGTCGCGCTGGCGGCCCGACGGCACCGCGTCCGGCCGTCGCCGCACGCTGTCGTGGCACGGCGTGCTCGGCACGTGGCTCGTCCTGGGGATGCTGATGCTGTCGGCCACGGGCCTGACGTGGTCGACGTACGCAGGTGCCCACGTCAGCGAGCTGCGCGCGGCCCTCGACTGGACCACCCCGGTCGTCGTCTCCGACACCGCGGCGGGGGACGGCACGCACGAGGGCCACGCCGGTCACGGCGGAGGGACGAGCGAGGCCGACTCCGCGGCCCCGATGCCCGACTCCCCCGGGATCGGATTCCAGCGAGCCGAGGCCGTCGCCAGCGGGCAAGGCCTCTCGGGTCCCCTAGAGATCACGCGGCCGACCAGCCGCAGCGGCACCTACGTGGTCTCCGAGCTCGACACCTCGTGGCCGACGCGGGCCGACGTCGTCTCGGTCGACCAGGCCGGGCGGGTGGTCGACGTGGTGCGCTTCGCCGACTGGCCCGTCGTGGCGAAGCTCGCGAGCTGGGGCATCGACCTGCACATGGGCGTGCTCTTCGGCCTCGCCAACCAGGTGGCGCTGCTCGTGCTGGCGCTCGGCATCGCGGCCATGACGGTGCTCGGCTACCGGATGTGGTGGCAGCGTCGCCCCACCCGCGGCGGCCGGCGGCTCGGGCGCCCGGCCCGTCGGGGTGCCTGGCGCGAAGCGTCGCCCGCGCAGCTGGTGGGCGTGGCCGTCGTCGCGGCCGCGGTCGGCTGGTTCGTCCCGCTGCTCGGGGTGAGCCTGCTGGTGTTCCTGGCGGTCGACGTGGCGCTCGGGCTGCGCGCCCGGCGCGCACGGGCCAGCTGAGCCGGCCAGGGAACGCCGACGGCCCCCGGGCTCCGCGTGCTGCGGAGACCCGGGGGCCGTGGCTGTCGGTGGGCGATACTGGGTTCGAACCAGTTTCCAGTCGATCTGGCGTCACTGGCGCTGACCTGGGATTTTAGGCCGCTGACCTGCGACGCAGCGAAACAGTAGCGCGGCAGTAACGGGAATGCAACGGCATCGAGTGTTAGCCTCCTATGGCACGCAGATGGCACGAGAGGCGAAACTGTTGTCGACCCAGAAGCGCAGCCGTACCGGCTGGGGGAACATCCGCCAACTGCCCTCAGGGCGCTGGCAGGCCCGCTACACCGGCCCCGACGGCCTCCCTCACAAGGCCCACACGACTTTCGACACGAAGGACGATGCGGACGAGTGGCTCGCCACCGTCCGCACGGACATCGTGCGCGAGAAGTGGCTGCCGCCGTCCGCGCAGACCGGCCCCAAGGCTCTGCAGTTCGCCGGCTACACCGACGCCTGGCTCGCCGGTCGCCGCGTCAAGGGCAAGCCACTCGCCGCCCGCACGCGGTCGCACTACCGGTCGCTGCTCGACACCCACATCCTGCCGACCTTCGGCCCGATGCCGATGCGCTACATCACCCCCGAGATGGTCGACGAGTGGCACGCCATCACCGCCGTCGGCCAACCCACCTTGCAGGCACACGCCTACTCGCTGCTGCGGACCATCCTCGGCACCGCGGCCGAACGGAACCTCATCCCTTTCAACCCGGCGAAGATCCGCGGCGCCGGCTCCACCAGCCGAGTCCGCAAGGTCCGCCCCCTCGAGCTCGACGAGCTCGAGACCCTCGTCAAGAACCTCCCCGAGCGCTACCGCCTCGCCGCGCTCCTCTCGTCCTGGTGCGCCCTGCGGTTCGGTGAGCTCGCCGAGCTCCGTCGCAACGACATCGACACCAAGCGCGGCGTCATCCACGTACGCCGCGGCGTCGTGCGTGCCGACGGGGAGACCATCGTGAAGACCCCGAAGTCCGACGCCGGGATTCGCGACGTCGCCATCCCGCCCCACCTGATGCCGCTCGTGCGCGAGCACCAGCTGCAGCACACCCAGCCCGGCAAGGACGGCCTGCTGTTCCCCGCCGCCAGCGGGGGCCACCTCGCTCCCTCCACGCTCTACCGCGCCTTCTACCCGGCACGCGAGGCCGCCGGCCGCCCAGACCTACGCTGGCACGACCTGCGCCACACCGGCGCCGTCATGGCCGCCCAGACCGGCGCCACCCTGGCTGAGCTCATGGGCCGGCTCGGGCACTCCACGCCGGGGGCCGCGATGCGCTACCAGCACGCGGCCGACGAGCGCGACGCAGCGATCGCCCGCAAGCTCTCCGAGATGGCGACGAGGCGTCCGTAGCCTTCCGCTCAGCCGTACCGCTTGCCAGGCCGACCAACCTCTGACACGCTGCAGCCAGCAGACAGTCGGACTCGAATCTGGCGAATGCAACTTTTGCGGCGGATAACTCTGCCATCACCAAGGCCCGCTCGGTACCCACCGACCGGGCCTTTTGCATGCCCTCTCCCGGACCACCAGCGCAGGCCCCGGTGAGGTTCTTGCGTCTCCCCTGAGACGCCTGCTCTCAGCGCTATCCACCCCTGCACCCCCGCGACGCCTGCCGGCTCACGGGGGTCGTCGTCATGCCCAAATGCAGACGACGCCACCGCCCAGGAGGCGCAAGATGAACAACTCCACTCCCAAGACGCACCCTCGTCGCTGGCTCAGCCAGCAGGAGGCCGCCGAGTACCTCGGCGTCACCGACCGCACCATCCGGTCCTACATCGCTCGCGGTGACCTCAAGGGGCACCGCGTCAAGGGCTCGCGGCTCGTGCGGATCGACCGCAACGACCTCGACGCCCTGCTCTCCCCCATTCCCACCGCACGGCGGGGGGCGTGAGCACGATGAGCGACCTCACGCTCGACGACGTCTACCGCGTCCGCTGCAACCAGTGCGGCACCCTCACCTCACCCTGGAGTTGCAGCTGCGGATCCACCCGCGTCACCCGGCTCACCCCACGCGGACAGCAGCAGACCGAACCCACCCCCGTGCGGCAGAGCGTCGCGGAGTTCCTCGTCGACGTACTCCACGACGCCTGGGTCCAGGGTGACCGGGCGTTCTGGCTCAAGCGCGCCGAGCAGTTCGCGGAGGTCGGCACCCCCAGCTGCGACGAGATCGCCCAGGCATGCCGCAACCGTGCCGACCTCACCAGCGCCGCCGACGTCGAGTTCCGCGACACACTGCTCGCGTTCCTGCGCCAGGCGAACACCGACTGATGGGGGTCGCCATCGCCGACGACTGGGGTGACCCCGGTCCGTCGCCGTACGAGGCCGACGACGGCACCTTCCGGCGCTCGTGGAAGACCCGTGACCTCGGGCCCGTCCTCAGCGGCGAGTGGAAGCCGGCCGAACCCACCGTCGGCCGCAGGAGCGACGGAGTCGGCCTGTTCTACCCCGGCAAGCTCCACACCGTCTCGAGCGAGTCCGAGGCCGGCAAGACGTGGTTCATGCTCGCCGTGGTACTCCACGAGATCGCTGCCGGCAACGACGTCGTCTACCTCGACTTCGAGGACGACGAAGGCGGCGTCACCAGCCGACTCCTCGACCTCGGCGGCAGACCGAACAACCTCTACTACCACTTCCACTACATCCGCCCCGAGGACCCGCTGGGCACCGGCATCCACCACGACGACCTCACCAGCCTGCTCCGCGACGTACAGCCGACCCTCGCGGTCGTCGACGGCGTCACCGAAGCGATGACCCTCCACGGCCTCGACGCCAACAGCAACCAGGACGTCGCCAAGTTCGGCCGCATCCTCCCCCGCCGGCTCTCCGAGGCCGGCGCAGCCGGCGTCTGCCTCGACCACGTCACCAAGTCCAGCGAGACCCGCGGCCGCTACAGCATCGGCGGCGTCCACAAGCTCAATGGACTCGACGGCGCCGCCTACCTCCTCGAGAACCGCACCAGCTTCGGCCGCGGCCTCACCGGACGCTCCACCATCAAGATCGCCAAGGACCGCCCAGGACAGCTCCGACGCCACGCCCTCCCCTCATCCGGGGGGTTGCACTGGATGGGCGACCTCGTCCTCGCTTCCCACAAAGAAGGCTTCGCCGAGGTCGAGATCACCGCCCCATCGGCCCGCGACGAGGACTTCCGACCCACTCACCTCATGGGCGAAATCTGCCGCAAGATCAGCGAGCACGGGCCCCTCACGAGCACGAAGCTCGAGGCGCTCGTTCGCGGCAAGGCGACCGCGATCCGCACCGCACGCACCCTGCTGCAGGTCGAGGGCTACCTCAGCGACGGCACTCCGCACGAGCTCCTCAAGCCGTGGGACGGAGACACCGATGACTGACCATCCGTCCCCCGTCCCAAGCCCGTCCCACGCCGTCCCGGACGGGGCTTCCGTAGGCCCGTCCCCCGTCCCCTCCTATAAGGGGGACGGGGACGGGACAGGAAGAGGGCACCTCCACAGCCCCTCAAGCCCGTCCCCCGTCCCACACCACCCGGGGGGTGCACGATGACCACCGCCGTCGACCTCGAGTGGGCAGAACGAGCCCGCAACCCCCGCCTCCCCCTGTGGCTCCGAGTCCACGCCTACGCCGAAGCCTGGTCAGGACCCACCGGCCACTGCCCCCTCACCCCCGGCCAACTGCACCGCGGCCTCGACCCCACCCTCCACCAGTCCCAGATAAGCCGAGCCATCAGCCAAGCCATCGACGCCCGCTACCTCCACAGCAGCAGCAGCTCCCGCTGCCTCGTCCTCACCCGCGCCGTGGTCCCCGACCCCACCTGCCCAGCGAGCCACCGATGAGGGGTACGCAGAACGCGCGTACCCCAGGGGTGTGCAAGATCCGCACCCCCACGGGTGTCGGCAGTACCGACACCCCGATGACCTCAGCACCGCTTAGCCCACGGCAGGTGAGCAACCCAGCTCGCCTGTTGCGTGTGCAACAGGTGGGAACCCGGTTCCCACCTGAACGGGTGCGAGGCGCCTCGCAGGTGATGCGCCTGCATCAGGTGTCCCACATGAGACAGGTGGCTCAGATGAGCCAGGTGTTTGGTGGCTAACAGCTGGTCGGGCAACGCCGTACGCAAGGCCCGAGAACACGTCGCCACCTGGCTCCCCGCACCCTGCGGCCAGTGCAGCATCACCGTCACGACCCGAGACCGGTGGGTCGTCGGCCACATCAAGCCACGCATCACCCACCCCGAGCTCACGTGGGAGATCTCGAACTGGCAGGTCGAGCACCGCGCCTGCTCCGACAAGACCAGCCAGGCCGCCGTCATCGCGAAGGCCAAGCAAGACGCCCTCCGCGAACATGCTGATCGGAACCCGACTGGCATGTCGACGTCCGATTTTTCCCAAGAGAACGACCCCACGCAGCCCCCGAACCTGCCCGTACACACACTGGGGGTCGCTGGTGAGCCTCTGGAGGTCCGCGAAGCTCTCTCCTGGTCCGTCGAGCGCCTCTCTGCGGCTCCGTGGCTCTCCGACGTCCTCACGGTTCCTGGGGATGCTGCTGTGCCGTTGGCGATGACGCCGGTGCATCCGCGGGCGACCGGCTCGTACGGCTGGGACGCGATCGACTGGGTCCGCGAGCACCTCAAGGTCGAGCTGCGCTGGTGGCAGAAGCTCGCGTTCGTCCGCCAGCTCGAGCACGACGCCGACGGGGCGCTGGTGTGGCGGGTCATCGTCGAGTCGTGCCCCCGCCGTGCCGGCAAGAGCGTGCGGCTGCGGGCCATGGCGCTGTGGCGGGTGGCGCACTGGGACCTGTTCGGTGAGCGGCAGCTGGTGATCCACACCGGCAAGGACCGAGAGATCGTCAAGGAGATCCATCGGCAGGCGTGGCAGTGGGCCATCGCCCGCGGCTGGGTCGTACGTCGCGGCGCCGGCCAGGAGGAGATCGCTCACACGACCGAGGAGGCCGAGCATCGGTGGCTGGTGCGGTCGACCGAGCAGGTGTACGGCTACGACACGACGCTGGGCATGGTTGACGAGGCGTGGGCGGTCGAGCCCGGGCCGTTCGACGAGGGCCTTGAGCCGTCCACGATGGAGCGGTTGTCGCCGCAGCTGCTGCTGACGTCGACGGCGCACCGGCGGGCGACGTCGCTGATGCCGCGTCGCGTCGCGAACGCGCTGGCGGCCGAGGACGGCGAGACGCTGCTGCTGCTGTGGGGCGCCAGGCCGCAGGACGACCCGGGCGCCGAGGAGACGTGGCGGGCCGCGTCGCCGCACTGGTCGGAGGATCGCCGCCGCATGATCGCCGCGAAGTACGCCAAGGCGCTCGCTGGCGAGGTCGACCCGACGGCCGACGACCCCGACCCGATGGCCGGCTTCGTGGCGCAGTACACGAACGTGTGGCGGCTGCGGGCAGCCAAGCCCGACAAGGGCGACAGCGTCGTCGCCGAGGACGCCTGGACCGCGCTGGTCGAGCCGCCGCCCCTTGCGCTGCCCGACGCCGTCGCGGTCGAGTCCTGGTTCGCCGACGGCGTCTCCGTCGCGCTCGGCTGGCGCCAGGGCACCCGGGCCGTCGTCTCCGTCAGCGACCACCCCGACCTGACCGCCGCCGTCGCCGCCGTGAAGGAGTCCGGGTACCGCGGCACCGTCACCGTCGGCTCGTCGCTGGCCGACGACCCCGCCCTCAAGGGCATCCGCGTGAAGGCCGGCGAGGGCCGCGTCGCCGCCGCCGTCACCGAGCTCGACCGGCTGCTGACCGAGGACGGGCTCCGCCACGACGCTGGCGACCACCTCACCGGACAGGTCTTGTCCGTCCGCACCCAGCCCGGCCCCGACGGCGCCCGGGTCGTGTCCCGTGGCCGCGCCGACGCCATCAAGGCCGCCGTGTGGGCCGCGGGGAAGTGCCGCGCCACCGGTCGCGGTGAGCTTCGGATCGTGCTGCCCGCCAGTGTGCGTCGACCGGCGGTCTGACGGTATCTGTCAGGTGACTTGACCGTCTGGGTCAAGACCCGACCCGGGCCCGCCGGCCGGTGCGACCTTCGGCAACGTGGGGCGGATCCGTGACCTCGTCTTCGGCCCGGCCGGCTACGCGCCGCCCGGCTCTGCTGAGGCGCCCACCTTCGCCGTCGACGACGTCGCCTTCCCGCCGTCCGTCGTCGGCATGGAGTCCTACGACGCCCTCGGCTCGATCGCCCCGCGCATCGACCGCAAGCGCGCCATGCAGGTCCCCGCCGTCAAGCGGATCCGCGACCTCATCGCCGGCACCCTCGGCACCCTCCCGCTCGAGCTCGTCGGTCCCGACCGACGCCTGGCCCGCTGGCCGCTGTTCGACCAGCCCGAGCGTGACGTGCCGCGGTCGGTCACGATGGCGAAGACCTTCGAGAACATGCTGTTCGAGGGCGTCGCGTGGTGGCGGGTCGTCGAGCGCGAGTACCGCGGCTGGCCCGTGTACGTGAAGCGCCTCGACCCGGCCAAGGTCCAGAAGGGCGAAGACGGTCGGATCTACGTCGACGGCCGCCACGTCCCCGACGCCGACCTCATCCGCTTCGACTCCCCGACCGACGGTCTCCTCCTCGCCGGCGCCCGCGCCATCCGCACCTGTCTGATGCTCGACCAGGCCGCTGCCCGCATCGCCGACGGCATCCCGCCCGTCGAGTACTTCACCCCCGCCGACAACGTCGACCCGGCCGACGACGACACCATCGCCGCCTTCCTCGACGACTGGCAGGAAGCCCGCCGCAAGCGCACCGCCGCGTACGTCCCTGCCGCGCTGATCTACCACTCCGGCGGCGTCGACCCCGACAAGCTGCAGCTCGCCGAGGCCCGCCAGCACGCCGTCCTCGAGATCTCCCGCCTCGTCGGCGTTGACGCCGAGGACGTCGGAGTCTCCACCACCTCGCGGACCTACCAGAACGGCGTCGAGCGTCGGAAGGCACTCATCGACTACACCCTCGCCCCCTTCATGGTCGCGGTGCAGGACGCCCTCTCGATGGACAACGTCACCCAGCGCGGCTACCGCGCCCAGCTCAACGTCGACCAGCTGCTGCGCGCTGACGCGAAGAGCCGTTACGAGGCGTACAAGGTCGGCCGCGAGGTCGGGGCCATCACCGACGAGCGGATCGCCGAGCTCGAGGGCGTACCGGCCGAGAACGTGCGCGCCCTCCCCGCGGCGCGCCCGACACCCGAGGAGCAGACGGCATGACCAATGGCTGCCTACCCGCCATCACCTTCGACGGCGACGGCCCCGCCCGCCGCCTCGACGCCCCCGGTGCCGAGGTCTTCGAGGTCAACGCCGAGAAGCGCACCATCCGCGGCCTCGCCGTCCCGTATGGCAAGGCCGGCCTGTCCGGTGGCATGGCGTTCCAGTTCGCCAAGGGCACCATCACCTACGCCGACGTCAGCCGCGTGAAGCTCTGGGTCCAGCACGACCCCACCCGCGCCGTCGGCGTCGCCACCCAGCTCGAGGACACCGACCACGGCCTCGTGGCCACCTTCAAGGTCGCCCGCGGCCCCGAAGGCGACCAGGCCCTCTCGCTCGCCGAGGACAAGGTCCTCGACGGCCTCTCGATCGGCCTGCGCCAGGGCGGCAAATGGCAGACCAAGGACGGCGTCCAGCACGCCGTCGAGGCCCCGCTGATGGAGATCAGCCTCACCCCAGCCCCCGCGTTCGATGACGCACGGGTCCACGCAGTCGCGGCCAGCGCCGCGGAGAACGGAGTCACCATGAAGTGCACCAAGTGCGGCGTCGTCCACGCGAGCGGCGTCACCGAGTGCAAGGCCGACGACGTCGCGGCCTTCGAGGCCAGCAACGCCGGCCCCACCTTCGACGCCACCCCGATCGCCGAGGCCATCACCGCCGGCTTCGCCGCCCTCGGCAGCAACGGCGACGGCCCCACCGTCATCAGCCACGGCGGCCTCGAGATCAACGAGCCGTCGCCCTACCGCTTCGACGGCACCGAGGGCGCCGAGTCCTTCTCCGAGGACCTCCGCAGCTACAACAGCGACTCCGACGCCCGCCAGCGGCTCGAGACGTTCATGGAGGACGCCTTCACCTTCGCGGTGACCTCCAGCAACGTCAGCACGCTCAACCCCACCCAGAGCCGGCCCGATCTGTTCGTGCCGAACCTGACGTTCACCCGCCCGCTGTGGGAGATGGTCTCCACCGGCGTCGTCACCGACAAGACGCCCTTCACCATCCCGAAGTTCTCCTCCGCGTCCGGCCTGGTCGGCCCCCACACCGAGGGTGTCGAGCCCACTCCGGGCGCCTTCACCGCCACGTCGCAGACCGTCACGCCGGCCCCGGTCTCCGGCAAGGTCGAGATCGTCCGCGAGGTCTGGGACCAGGGCGGTTCGCCGCAGGCCGACCAGATCATCTGGGGCGAGATGCTCAACGCCTACTTCGAGGCGCTCGAGTCCCGCATCGCCACGCTGCTCAACGGCCTCAGCCTCACCGAGACCAACTTCGCCGGGGCGGTCGACTCGGCCCTCGTCAACCAGGTGACCAACCTCCTCGTCGACCTGCAGTACGTCCGCGGCGGCAACCGCTACACCCGCATGGCGCTCGACGGTCAGCTCTTCAAGGCGCTCGTCAACGCCGCCGACGGCTCCGGCCGCAAGCTGCTGCCCGTCCTGTCCCCGCAGAACGCCCAGGGCACCATCGAGGGCGCCTTCGACCGCGTGCAGCTCGGCACCCTCACCGGCCGCGCCGCCTGGGCCCTCGGCGCGGCGAACAGCTCCAACAGCTACCTCTTCGTGCCCTCCTCGGTGTGGGCGTGGGCGTCGGCCCCGAAGAAGTTCGTCTTCGAGTACCGCGTCGCCGCGATCGACCTCGCCATCTGGGGCTACACCGCGTCGGCCGTCCTGCGCGACAGCGACGTCAAGCGGCTCGACTACACCTCCGCGGACGCCTGATGGGCGCCCCGAGGAAGGCGAGCTCGGGGGCCACCCACACCCCCGAGCTCGCCGGCAACGGCCCGGCTCCCTTCGCGTTCGGCGAGGCGCCGGAGTCCGCCGACTTCACGGTCGCCACCGAGGAGCCCAAGAAGACCGGCCTCGAGACCCACACCGGCACCGACCCCCACGGTCGTGCCATCGGGCCCGCGGAGGACCACACCAAGGCCAAGCGCGACATCGACGGCCTCACCGCCGTCGAGGCCGCCGAGAAGGCCGCCGAAGAGGACGAGGAGCAGCTGTGAGCGGCACCAGCAACGACGAGCCGACCGACGGCCCCGTCACCACCTCAGAGCCCCCAGCGGCCCAGGACGAGGCGCCGGAGCCCACCGAGACCGGCGCGGTCGGCGACGTCGTCCCGGTCAACGATCTCTGCAAGGTCACCCGCCCTGACGGCAGCCACCACACCGTGTCCGGCGACGGCTACGTTCTCGACGTGCCCGGCGTGCACGTGGTCGACGGCGTCGCCATCGAGGTCGGCTGAGCCATGGTGGTCGAGATCGGTGGGGTCGAGGTCGACCTCGGCGCGGTAGCGGACTACTGCAGCGCGTCCTCCGCGGACCTGCGCGGCGTCGACGACGCCCTCACTGCGGAGGCAGCCGCCCAAGCCATGGCATGTCGCACGTCGACGTACAGCCACGACCTTCTCGAGGCGCTGAAGCGGCGCGTGGCCTGCAACCTCGCCCGCCGCAACCTGCCCCTCGGCGTGCAGATGTCCGAGGCCGGCGGCATCCCGGTTTCGCGGCTCGACAGCGAGATCCGCCGGCTCGAGGGGCCCTACCGGAAGCTGCCCGTCGGATGACCACCGTCCGCGACCTCCTCGCCACCGCAGCCACCCAGGCCGGCGGCGTCGGCACCGTGTCGCCCTACTACCGCCAGACCACCAAGCCCGGCGACGGCTTCGTGCGGCTCGAGCGCATCGAGTACCCGAACCCGTTCGGCGGCGTCTGCTACTGGAACGTCGTCCTGCTCCTCCCGCAGAGCCTCGACGACGCCGAGCGGTGGATCGAGCAGTACGTCCCCGACGTGCGCCGGGCGCTGGCCGAGCACATGACCGTCACTCGGGTGCGGCCCGAACGACTCATCTTCCCCGGCGCCGGCGAGGTGCCGTGCGTCTTCATCAACGGCTCTCGAGAAGAGGACTGACCCATGGCCCAGATCGGCACCCGATCCCTGACCATCAGCATCGGCGGCACCGAGGCACGCGCCGAGCTGTCCCAGGCCCGGATCACGAGCGGCGAGTCCGACTCCGACTTCGTGACCTTCGCCGACGCCGCCGCTGGTGGGGCGCGGGAGTACAAGCTCGCGTTCACCGCCGCCCAGGACGCCGTCACCGGCAGCGTGTGGGACCGGGTGTGGTCCAACCCCGGCGCCACCGTGGCCTGCATCCTGCGGCCCTACGGCAACACCACCCCCACGGTCGCGCAGCCGCACTACGGCTTCAACGCGATCATCACCGAGCCCGACGGCGACTTCCTCGGCGGCGAGGCCGACGCCTCCGCCACCGCGAAGTTCACCATCGAGTGCGAGTGGCCGCTGACCGCGAAGCCCAACAAGATCACGGCCTGAGCCGTGGCCGGTCGCGACGGGTTCAAGGTCGAGGGTCTGTCTCGCGTCGTACGCGAGCTCAAGGCCCTCGGCCTCGACGTCGACGACCTCAAGAACGCCTTCTCGAAGCTCAGCGCCCTGGGTGCCGAGACAGCCGCACGCCACGCACCGAAGAAGTCCGGACGCCTGTCCGGATCGGTGCGCGGCAACCGCGCCCAGTCGAAAGCCGTCGTCGTCGCCGGCCGCGCAGCGGTGCCGTACGCCGGGCCCATCAACTACGGCTGGCCCGCCCGCAACATCAGCGCCTCCGGCTTCATGCAGAAGACGGACGAGGAGCTGCGCCCCCAGGCGGTGCAGCTCCTGCAAGACGAGATCAACGCCGCAGCCCGTAGGAGGGGCCTCACATGACCGAGCACTTCGACCCGACCGCACCCCAGCCGTACGGCGGGTTCACCGCCCCGCCCGTCGACCCCGCCACGGGCGCACAGCCCGACCCTGCCCCGGCATCGCTGGCGACGCCGGCGACCTCGGCGAAGCTGACCGGCCAGGAGGTCGCCAACAGCCTCACCGGCTTCGACGAGATCGCCATCAAACAGGCGTTCGGCAACAGCCTCGACCAGCTCGACCCCATCACCGTGGCCCGCGCCTGCGGGTTCGTGCTGATGCGCCGCAGCGGCCAGGGCGACCGCGACGCCTACCACAGCGTGATGAGCATGACCCAGGGCTCGCTGCAGGACCTCTTCGCCGTCGAGGACGACGTCGACGACCGCGACCCCTTCGCCGAGAGCAGCGCCTTGGGAAAAGAGCCGCAGCCCAGCGCGACGCCGATGACGAGTTCGCCGCCTTCTGCCTCGTGACCGGCGTCTCGCCCCGGGACTACCCCCACCTCACCCGGGGCGAGCGCCAAGCGTTCCTACGCGCCGCCCGCCGCATCCGCCGCTGACCACCAAGCCGAGAGGACCCCGCGATGAGCAACGCGATCACCATCGCGATCCTCGCCAACGGCAAGCAGGCCCGCGCCGAGTTCGAGCAGACCGCCACCGCCGCCCAGAAGATCGGGGGCGGCTTCAAGAAGGCCCTCGTGCCCGCCCTCGCGGTCGGGGCGGGCATCGGTGCCATCGGTGCCGGGGCGCTCAAGGCCGTCTCCAACGTCGAGCGCATCAACGCCCAGACCCAAGCGGTCGTGAAGTCCACCGGCGGCGCAGCCGGCGTCACCGCCAAGCACGTCGAGAACCTCGGCAACAAGCTCGAGGGCCTCACCACCACCGAGGCCGAGGCGACCCAGGAGGGCGCCAACCTCCTGCTGACGTTCACGAACATCCGCAACGAGGCCGGCAAGGGCAACGCGATCTTCGACCGGACCACCGGGGCGATGGTCGACCTGGCCCGCGCCATGGGCACCGAGCCGAAGGCCGCCGCGATCCAGCTCGGCAAGGCCCTCAACGACCCCATCAAGGGCGTCGGCGCGCTCTCCCGGGTCGGCGTGTCCTTCACTGAGCAGCAGAAGAAGACCATCAAGTCCCTGGTCGACGGGGGCAACGTCATGGGCGCGCAGAAGATCATCCTCAAGGAGCTCGAGAAGCAGTTCGGCGGCTCCGGCGAGGCGTTCGCGAAGACCACCGAGGGCAAGACCGAGCGGATCAAGAACGCCTTCGGCACCGTCACCGAGGGTCTGGTGGTCGGGCTGCTGCCCACCTTCACCAAGCTCGCGGACGCGGGCGTAAAGGGCCTCGCGTGGGCCGAGGAGAACCAGGGCAAGGTCAAGACCTTCGCGGTCGCCGTACTGGCCCTGGTCGGCGCCGTGGTGGCCGTCAACGCGGTCATGGCCGTCTCGGGCGCCGTGATGGCCACCTACCGCGGCATCGTCACCACGATCAGTGTCGTCACCAAGGTGTGGGCCGGTGTGCAGTGGCTCCTCAACGCAGCCCTGACCGCCAACCCCATCGGCCTCATCGTGCTCGCCATCGTGGCGCTAGTCGCGATCTTCGTGATCGCGTGGAAGAAGTCCGAGACCTTCCGCAACATCGTCACCGGGGCATGGAACGGCATCAAGACCGCCGCTGTCGCCGTGTTCGGCTTCCTCCGCGGCTACCTGGCCTTCATCTGGGGCGCGATCAAGACCGTCGTCACCACCCAGGTGCGGATCGTGCTGGCCGTCGTCCGCGGCGTCTGGAACGCCGTGAAGGCGGTGACCTCAGCGGTGTGGCGCGGCATCAAGGCCGTCGTCTCAACCGTCATCAGGGTCGTCGTCACCGTGGTCCGCACCCAGGTGACCATCGCCAAGACCGTCCTGCTCGCCGCTTGGAACGCCGCCAAGTCCGGCACCACCCGGGTGTGGAACGGCATCAAGAACGGCGTACGGACCGCCATCACCGCCCTGGTCGGTTTCGTGCGCGGCATCAAGGCCAAGGTCACCGGCGTCTTCTCCGCCGCCGGCTCCTGGCTCCTCTCGGCCGGCCGCCGCATCGTGCAGGGCCTCATCGACGGCATCACCGGGATGATCGGCACCGTCCGGTCCAAGCTGAGCGAGCTGACCAACCTCATCCCGGACTGGAAGGGCCCCGCCCAGCGCGACGCGAAGCTGCTGCGCCCCGCTGGCGAGCTCATCATCGGCGGCCTCGTCGACGGCTTCGACCGCCAGACCCCCAAGGTCAAGCGGTTCCTCGGGGACCTGTCCAAGGAGATCTCGACCTTCGACGCCGCTCCCCGCGGCGAAGTCCAGCTCTCCGCCCGCAGCGTCCACGCCTCCGTGACCGCCGCCAGCGCCCAAGACCGCACCATCACCGTCAAGCTCACCGCCGAGCAGATGACCGCCGTCCAGCGCGGACGAGCCCTCACGCTTGACCTCCGCGAGTACCAACGCGCGGGAGGCAGGACGCCGTGACCAACGTTGAGCAGCAGTCCCCGACCGGCAAGGAGCAACGATGACGTCCCTCGCGAAGACCGCCACGCTCACCCACGGATACACCCTGGACGACGTTGATCGGGCCACCCGCATCGCCCAGACCAAGCACAAGCGCTCGCTCGGCGTCATCGACAACGGCGACCGCTACGAGATCGCATGGGGTGCGATCGTCGAGCGGTTGTACGAATGCGGCTGCGGCCGAGGCCAGTGCACGCGCAACTACGACGTCACTTTCGGCGAGCTCCTCATCGTCGCTGCCAGGGCCCTAGACGAGGAGGTCAACGCCGAACGCCGAGACTCGGGCCACGACCCCGTCACAGGGGACGAGCGGCCTTCTTTCGTCGAGTACTGGCTGCCCGTGCGGAAACCGAAGCACCACAGTGACGACGGCTTCAGCGACAGGATGTGCGACCGCCTGATGCTGCGACACGCTCTCAGCACGCTGTCAGGGGAGCAGTACGAAGCGCTCGCCGCCCTCGCGGCGTTCGACAACGTGCAGACCCAGGCGGCTGAGGCACTAGGGCTTACCCGAGATGCATACCGAGGGCGCGTGACAAGAGCCCGGGCCCAGTTCAGGGAGGCGTGGCTAGGCGAGGTGCCGCCGACCCGCGACCCGTCGGTCGAGTGCCAGCGCGGCCACCTGTGGGCAGAGCACGGCGAAGCGAGGGTCGACGGCAAAGGCAAGTCCTACACCGGCTGTCGGAAGTGCAAGGACGAGCGGGAGATCATCGCGCAGCGTCGCCGGCGCTCCATGGCTCGAATGCAGGCGCAGCAGGAGGCCGAGGCCGCGCTGCTGGGCATCGAAGAGACCGCCACACCGGCCGCGTGATGGGAGAGCCACCCACACCTGCTCGGCGTCAACGTCACCCGATCGCGGCAGGACACCACCGCGGTACGGGATCGATGGCAGCGAGGGCCCTCCTCCTTTCACGGCCCAGAGACCTGACCAGCGTCGAGTCCAGTGAGACCCCGCCCGCGTGACCATCCCGCCGGCGGGGTCTCTGACGTACGGTCCCGGCATGAACGAGTCTTCGCTGAGGCAGGCGCGCGACCGATGCAAGTCCTATGAGGGCTCGACCGCGCCCGTGCAGGTGATCGGCGGCCTCGCCGCTCTCGTCGAGCCGTCCAAGGTCACGTCCTGGCTCGCGATCAAGGCGCAGATCAACAAGGACGAGGATCACGGAAGTGGTGGCACCAAGGCGATGACCTGGTCGGTCACGTGGCTGACGGACGACCACATCGCTCACGCCACGGCTCGACGATCTGGCGACGCGGATTGGACGTTGCGAGACTCTCGCAACAAGGTCGCTGACGAGCTCGCCGTCTCTGTCTGGCCCATCGGTGACCTGAGCCGAGTCTCGGTGACCCAGGTAGACGCCTACTACAACTACGAGGAGTGGTCGGTCTACCCCGTCTACGAGGCCCACCTGCGAGACGGGACAGTTATCGCCATCCCGTCACTCGCCGAGTCCGCTGAGCAGCCTTTCGTGAAGGCACTGCTGGCAGTGCTCGGTCGTCAGTCGTCCTAACGGCCGCATCACGGCTGCGCCTCGAGCCACGCGATGGCCTTCTGCACGTCCTGGGCCAGCTCCCGCAGCTCGGCGGTCGACAGCTCGGGGTCGGTGTCGGCGTACAGCGACACGATGGGCCGCAGCGGCTGCTCGGCGCTCTCGTCGGCCTGGGCTCGGAGGAACCTCCCGAACTTCGGGCCCTCGTGGAGCCGGTACGTGGACCCGGGCAGCCACTCCCTGTCGTGGTCGCGCGGCAGGGTGCAGTAGCTGGGGCACGTCGGCAGGGTCGTCACGAGAGCGGTGACCGGCTTGGAGGCCCCAGGAGACGCTGGGCGCCTCACGCGACTCGCCGCCGCGAGCGCGCGTCACACGACGGGCAGGTGTGCAGGCTGCCAACGATCCCCGCCAGCGCTGGGACCGGTGGGATCGGGGTCCCGTCGATCAGGTTGCGGCGCGTCAGCCCGTGGTCGAAGTCGTCGGAGTAGGGAGCGATGCTCCACCCTCGGGGCAGGTCAAACAGGGTCAGCCGCGGGCCGTGATCGAGACGGTCGCGGCGACCGGTCGACCGCCGGCCACAGCGGCTGACCTCGCCGGTGATCGGGTTCGTCACCGGGTCGTCGCACTCGACGTACGGCCGTCCGGTCGGGGTCGTGTAGTTGCTCATGCCGCACCCTCCACAGCATCCGTGGCGTTGACGAGGCGCTCGATGCCCTGCCGCATCGCGCGCAGCTCCAGGTGCAGGTCATGGTTGGAGACGGCCTCGGTCTCGGCGCTCACTTCTGTGCTCGCAGCCACTCGGCGGCCTTGCGGGCGTCGTCGGCGAGCTGGTCGAGCTCGTCGGCCGTCACCTCGACGCTGTCGTTGCCCGTGACGACGTCCACGCCGGTGATGAGCGTGCCGGGCGCTGCGGCGTACTCCTCCGCCCACCCGTCGAGGAACCGGCCGAACTTCGGGCCGTTGTGGATCCGGAACCCGCCCTTGCCGTCGAGCGGCTGGTTGTCGATCGGGTGCATCGGCGGCAGGTCGCAGTAGTCCGGGCAGGGCGTGGCGATGTAGGTGACGAGCTCGGTCACCACACGGGGGTCGGGGTTGGTCATCGTGCTGGTCCTCTCGGTGAGGCCCGTGCTGCACGCTGTGGCACGTACAAGGCACAGGGCCGGTTTCCTTGTTCTGGAAACCGGCCCTGACCTGGTGTTTCTTCGGGTGGGCGATACTGGGTTCGAACCAGTGACCTCTTCGGTGTGAACGAAGCGCGCTACCACTGCGCCAATCGCCCCGAGCCGGCGCCGGCGGACCATCCCGCACGGCTGCTCAGGCGACGTGAACTGTAGCGCAGGCGACCGGTCCGGCCGAACCGGGGGGACCCGTCGGTCGGCCCGCCCGCTGCATACCGCGGAACGACGACATCGGGTGCAACTGGTCCACTCGCGACTAGACCACCGACGCCCCGAAATAGACCACCCCAGGTCAGGGAGTAGACCACCTGGAGGATAAAGCGGATATTTCGGAAGATCAGCCGACGCTCAGTCTTGATTGCGGGCACTCTTTCCCCATCGCGTTGAGGGGCGCGAGGAGGTCCCGTGGAGGGGGCCTCAGGGAGATCTACGAAGGACACCGAGATGAGCAAGCAGACCCGCACCGCCCAGGCCGTCACCGAGAACGTCGAGCTGGAGTTCGTCGACCAGCAGGGCGAGGCCACCGCGCTGGAGGCCGACCTGGTCTTCGACCCGGCCGACCCGTTCGCCGTGACCATGGTCTTCCGCAACTCCACCCAGGAGGTGCGGTGGACCTTCGGCCGCGAGCTCCTCGTCGAGGGCCTCTACGAGCCCACCGGTGACGGAGACGTCCACGTCTGGCCCTGCCTCAGCTCCAACGGCACCGCCGTGGTGATCATCGAGCTCTGCTCCCCCGACGGCGAGCTGCTCGTGCAGGCCCACTCGCGGGTGGTCAACCAGTTCGTCACCCGCATGCTGGCCGCCGTCCCCGACGGCCAGGAGAGCGCGTTCGTCGACTTCGACGGCGAGCTCGCCCGCATCCTCAGCGTCTGACCCGAGCACCCGACCGGCCTCCCGGTCGACCCGCTCGGCGGGAGGTCGCGCCCTGCGGGGGTCCCTTCTGCGACCAGCACCACCGCTTCGCCCGAACGCCCGGTCCTCCGCCAGGACCGGGCGTTCGCGCGTGTCCGGCGCGTTCACGGGTCGGCGTGCTCGGCCTCGCGCTCGCGCCACAGCCGCTGCAGCCCGCGGGTGACGGGCCCTGGAGCGGGCAGCTCCCGGCCAGCCCAGCGGCGTACGGGCTGCACGTCGCGGGTGGTCGACATCAAGAACACCTCGTCGGCGCCGGCCACCACCTCGAGCGGCTCGTCGACCTCCACCACGTCGCCCCACTCCAGGACGAGCTCGCGCGTGATGCCCGCGAGGCAGCCCGACGCCAGCGTCGGCGTCCGCGCCTGGCCGTCGACGACGTAGCCGACGTTGGACCCCGTGCCCTCGCACAGGTGGCCCGCGAGGTTGCCGAGCACGGCCTCCTGGGCGCCGTGCCGCGCCGCCTCTGCGAGCGCGACGACGTTCTCGGCGTACGACGTCGACTTCACGCCGGCCAGCGCCCCCCGCTCGTTGCGGGGGAACGAGACCACGTGCACGTCGACCGCCTCCGCGGCCGGCGCCAGGTCGGACACCGCGACCACGAGCGTCGGTGAGTGGTCGCCGCGTCCCGACCCCATCGGTGCGGGGCCGCCGGTGAAGGTGATCCGCAGCCGCCCGGTCTCGCGCCGCTCCGCGCCGAGCACGGCGGCGACCCCCTCGCGCACGAGCGCGTCGTCGGGCTCGGGCAGCCCCAGCGCCGTAGCCGACCTCGCGAGGCGGCGCAGGTGCCGCGTGAGCGCGAACGGCTCGCCCCGGACCACCTTGACCGCCTCGAAGACTCCGTCGCCGACCGTGAACCCGTGGTCGGCGACGCTGATCGCCGGCGCCTCCGGGTCCTCCAGCAGCCGTCCGCCCGCGCCGTCGCCCGCACTCACCCACACCTGCATCCGGCGACCCTAGCCCCCGCGACGGACGTCGCCGGGCCACCTCCCGGCCGGTGCCGCACCCCCGAATTTGTGCTCCCGGCAGGGTCCGCTATGGTTCTGTTCGCACCGAGGGAGACCCCCGAGTCACCCAGGTCGCAAGCGGACGTAGCTCAGTTGGTAGAGCGCAACCTTGCCAAGGTTGAGGTCGCGAGTTCGAGCCTCGTCGTCCGCTCGGGGAAGCCCCGTCTGCCGGGACTCCACGGTGGGTTGGCCGAGAGGCGAGGCAACGGACTGCAAATCCGTGTACACGGGTTCGAATCCCGTACCCACCTCAAACTCAACACACGGGCGATTGGCGCAGTGGTAGCGCGCTTCCTTGACACGGAAGAGGTCACTGGTTCAAACCCAGTATCGCCCACCAACGTTCCAGCAGGTCAGACCCCGTTTTCGACGTCGTCGGAGACGGGGTCTTCCGCTCTCCCTCTCCTGCAGCACCGGACCGCGACGCGAGGGACGGATCGCGGACGTCGTGCGGTGCGGTCGCCCGAGCGACCGGAAACGATGACGTTCCGCTGGTGACCGCGCTCAGCTGGGGTCGTCGGCGCCCGCGTGGTCGTCGGTCGTGAGGGCGACCCGTCGGGGCGGACGGGGCCGAGGAGCCTCCTCGGTGTCGCGCAGCCGGAACACCCCGCTCCGGACGCCGTCGAGGTCGGCGCGGTGCACGGGGACGTCTTCCAGGCGCCTGACCGCCCGGTCGACCTCGTCGGCCGCGGCGGCCTCGCCGCGCGCCCGGAGCGCGGCCGCGCTCCGGCGCAGCAGCGCGAGGTCGCGGCTCGAGGACATGGCTGCAGCGTAGTCGCGAACTCGGACGTTGCCCACTCGGACGCGCACAACCGGTCGCCCCGCGCCACTCCGGGGCACGCATCCGCCCGCACGGGGGTACAGGTCGGTGAGACGCTGCCACCGACGCGTCCCGACCCGACGAGGAGCACACCCCGTGACCAGCCAGCAGCCGGTGCCCACCAACACCCCCGACGACGAGCCCGGTGCGTCGGCGGGCGCTCCCGCCGAGGAGCGGTCGCCGCAGCAGCGTGCCGCCGGCAGCAGCAAGGACCCGCTGCGCGGGTCGCGCACGAGCGGCATCTGGGTCGCGGTGATCGCCCTGGTGCTGGTGCTCATCCTCACTGCCGTGTTCATCCTGCAGAACACCCAGGAGACCGAGGTCAACTTCCTCGGCTGGAGCGGCACCGCGCCCGTGTCGGCCGCGTTGCTCATCGCCGCCGCCGGCGGGGCGCTGATCGTCGCCGCCGCGGGCATGCTGCGCATCCTGCAGCTGCGTCGCCGCGTCAAGAAGGAGCGCAAGCGCCGCTGACCGGCCGGTGACGGGTCGGCCTAGGACAGGCCGAACGGCGGCGGGTCGTGCGTCGGCCCGAAGCCGTTATGGCCGTCGACGCGCGGGAAGAGGTCGATGACGTCGGCCTGCTCACCCACGGTCGCGGCCGGACCCGGTCGCTGGTCCTCCACCGAGACCACCCTGACCCGAGCGCCCTGACCGTGGGGCTCGATGGACGCCTCGAGGCGAGCCGGGCCCCGCGCGCCCTGGTCGACCTCCCAGATCACGCAGTCGCCGGCCTCGGAGACGTGCACGAGGTGCCACCCCGCCGACTCGATGGCGTGCGACAGCACCGCCGCGACGACCCCAGGGGGCTCGTCGAACATCTCGTCGAGCTGCACGGACACCGGGCGCTCCGTTTCATCGGGTCGCCTCCTTCGTGCCCGATGCTGCGCCGCACATGCGGCACACGGCGACCGGGCTCAGTCCGACCTGCTCAGTCCGACTTGCTCAGTGCGACCTGCCCGAACCCTGCTGGTCCTCGTCGCGCACGACGTGCTCCGCGACGTCGTGCCGGTCCTGCTCCACCGGGTCGTCGGCGTCGACGTCGCGCAACGGCCGCTCGGCGTGCACGGCCGGCGGCCGCTCGTTGTCAGCGAGCCCGTCGACGTACGGCGGGTCGACCGCCGGGCGGGTGCGGGCGGTGACCACCTCGTCGAGGTAGCGCAGCACCACGGCGGCGACGGCGACCACGGGCACCGCCAGGAAGGCGCCCGTGATGCCGAACAGCGTCGAGCCGAGCGTCACCGACAGCAGTACCACGGCCGGGTGGAGCTGCATCGTCTTGGACTGCAGCCACGGCGAGAGCACGTTGCCCTCGAGCTGCTGCACCGCCACGATGATGGCGAGCACGATGAGCGCCCCGGTGATGCCGTTGGAGACCAGCGCGACGAGCACGGCCAGCGCGCCCGCGGTGATGGCACCCACGATCGGGATGAAGCCCGCGAAGAACGTCAGCACCGCCAGTGGGATCGCCAGCGGGACCCCGAGCACGAGCAGGCCCGCACCGATGATCACGGCGTCGATCAGCGAGACCAGCGCCTGCGTGCGGATGAAGCCGCCCAGCGTGCGCCAGGCCCGGATGCCGACCTCGACGAGGTGGTCACCGGCGTGGGGGCCGGCGACCCGGCCGACCCAGGGCAGGAAGCGGCGACCGTCCTTGAGGAAGAGGAACGTCAGCACGAGCGCGATGACCAGCGTGATCAGCGCGTTGGTGACGGCCGAGACCCCGACGATCAGGCCGGAGGCGATCGAGCTGGCCGAGCCCGTGACGACGTCCTGCAGGCCCTGCACGGCAGCGTCGATCTGGTCGGCGCTGACGAACTCCAGGCTCTGCACGAAGTCCTGCACCTGCTGCAGACCGGTGTTGACGTCCTGGGCGATCTCGGTGGACTGCCCGGCGACCTGGGGCGCGACGGCGAACCCGGCGCCCACCACGACGCCGATCGCCCCGAGCAGCGCGAGCCCGGCGGCGAGCCCGGCCGGCAGCCCGAGCCGCTCGCGCAGCACGAACCCGACCGGTGCCAGCACCGTCGCGAAGATGAGGGCCAGCAGGACCGGGAAGATGACGTACCAGCCGTACTTGACCAGCAGCCCCAGCACGACCGCGCCGGCCGCGATGAAGACGAACCGCAGGCTCCAGGTGGCGACCCACGTCAACCCGTGTCCGATCACCTCGGCCCGGGCAGGCGGCGCGTCGCGCTTCGTCGGCGCCGCGGGGTCCGGAATCGCCTGCGCCCGCGTGCTGACGGCGGCGGGGTCGCGGGAAGCGTCACTCATGGCGGCCAGCCTGTCAGTTGTCGTCGGTCGCGCCCAACTCCGCGGGCTCCTGGCCCCGAGCTCGCCGGATCGTCACTCGGGCAGCGGCTCGAGCGGGAGGGCGCCGAGGCCGGCGAACGCGTCGAGGTAGGGCTCGACGTCGCCGCGCGTCACCCACGACCGCAGCTGCTCCGCCGTACGGCGGGACGTCAGGGCACGACCGAGGTCGTAGTCGCCGGCCGACAGCACCGTCTCGGCGTCGTCGACCGGCCCCTCGGAGCACCACTGCCAGTCGGCACCCACCAGCGCGATCGGCGGCCGCCCCTCGACCGCGGTGCCGAAGCGACCGGCCATCCGCTCGCGCACCAGGGCGAAGCCCTCGGTGTCGCGTGCACCGGCGCGGCCCAGGGCGCTGCGGAGGTCCTGCTCGTGGATGACCAGGTCGCCGAGCGGACGGGTGCCGTGCTCCAGCATCCACCGCACCAGGTCGTCGGCGAGGTCGTCCCACTCCTGGAGCACCTCGTCGGCCGGGCTCTCCTGCCGGCGGTCGACGTGTGCCTGGGTCCAGCTCGGATCGTGGTCGTCGGGCTCGTCGCCGCCGAGCACGTCGGCTCCCAGCCCGACCACGTGCCGCACGAGGTCGAGGCAGGTCCAGTCGGGACAGGCCGGCACGGGCTGGTGCAGCTCGCTGTCGGAGGCAGCCCTCACCAGCTCGGCCACGCGGGCGCGGGCGGCGGCCCACTCCCGCACCTCGACGGGCGCGTCGGCGCCGCCGCCGGCCGCGCTCACGAGCTCGCCCGCTCGCTGTGCTCGTCGGTGTGCTTGTCGGGGGTGTTGGCCTCCGCCTCGACGTCGCTCTTGAAGTCCTCGACGTCCTTGCCGCGGAGCTTGACGAAGCTGTAGACGATGAGCGCGAGCGCCACGGCACCGGAAAAGATCAGCGTGCCGCCGACACCCCAGCCGCCGTAGAGCCACAGCGTCTCCGAGACCGGCCACCAGCCGGGGGCCGGGGGCTGCAGGCCCCACACGACGCCGAGCCCGACGACCCAGACCACGCCCAGCAGCGACAGCGCGACGCGGGGCCAGGTCTCGACGCTCTCGGCCGCGCCCTTCAGCGCCCAGACCTTGACGCGCTCGAGGCGCTGCTCGGCCCACTCGTACTGCGTGGAGAGCACGAACATGGCCAGCAGGATGATCATGGCGCCGGGGCCCGGGGCCGGAAGCGCGACGATGCCGCCGACCAGGAGCACCCAGCCGAGGACCTTCAGACCGACGTTCTTGGCCGTTTCCACGGGCCCACTCTACGGAAGCGACCCCGCCGAGGGCACTGATCGCGCACAACGGGAGATGACCGCGCGGTGAGCAGCGGGTTCAGTCGTCCTCGTCGGCCAGGGCCTCGTTGTGGGTGCCGGGCCGCGGCGCCCACGGCAGCTCCTTCGACGGGCGCACCACGATGAGCTCGTCGCCGCGCGCCAGCAGCGTCACGGTCGGGTCGAAGTAGCGGTAGACCTTCTCGTCGCGCACCACGGCGATGACCTGGTCGGGCAGCGACTGCGGGGCCTTGCCGACCTCCGTGACCAGCAGGTCGCGCTGCGCGACCTCGAGGCCGTCGCCGTACGTCAGGAGATCCTCCATCACCGCGCCGAGGTTGGGCGAGAACGACGCCAGGCCGAGCAGGCGGCCGACGGCCTCGCTGGAGGTGATGACCGAGTCGGCACCGCTCTGGCGCACCAGGGGAACGTTGTCCTGCTCGCGCACCGAGGCGACGATGTAGGCGTCGGGGTTGAGCTGGCGGACGGTGAGCGTCGCGAGCACCGTGGTGTCGTCGCGGTTGGCCGTGATGATCACCTGCTGCGCCTGGTCGACCCGGGCACGGCGCAGCACCTCGCGACGGGTCGCGTCGCCGGTGACCACGGCGAGGCCGTCGGCGTGCGCCTCCTCCTGCCCCGCGGTGCTCGGGTCGACGACCACGACCGACTCGCGCGACAGGCCGTTGCTCACCAGGGTGTCGACGGCGCTGCGGCCCTTGGTGCCGTAGCCGATGACGACGACGTGCTGCTGCATGTTCTTCCTCCAGCGCGCGTTGCGGAACATCTCGCGGCCCTGCGCGGCGAGCACCTCCAGAGTGGTGCCGATCAGCAGCACCAGGAAGGCGATGCGCAGCGGCGTGATGACGAAGGCGTTGACCAGCCGGGCCGTGGGCGCCTGGGGCGCGATGTCGCCGTACCCGGTCGTGCTGAGCGTGACGGTCGTGTAGTAGATCGCGTCGAGCAGCGTGACCTCGTTGTCGGGGTCGGTCTGGTCGATGTAGCCGTCGCGGTCGAAGTAGACCAGCGCCACCGTTAAGACCAGGATGCCGACGGCCAGCAGCAGCCGCTTCCCGAGCTGCCACCACGGCGACCGCGTGGTCGCCGGAAGTCGGAGGAGCCCGAAGGCGCGGGGCTCGTCTGCCACGGGCGGAAGCATCGCACGCACGGGGGCGCGCGGGTGGGACGACCCTCAGGGCCGTCGCAGGGGCAGCACGCGGGCCGACGACGCCTCGGGCGCGGTGGGTCGTGGCCCGAGCCGCCGGTCGACCGTCACCGGGCCGTCGGGCCACCAGGTCATGGCGACCCAGTCCCCCACGACCGGGCGCTGCCGGTCGTCGCGCGCGACACGGGCGAGCAGCGCCCCGCCGAGACCGGCCACGACCCGACCCCGGTCGGTGAGGACCTCCAGCAGGCCGTCGGCCGCGACCAGCACGCACCCCACGCCGGCGTGGGAGCGGGCGGCGGCGCTCACGGCAGCGCCGAGGCGGGCGGGCAGGGCCTCATCGCACGAGCGTACGTCGCCCTGCCGCGGCGCCGCAGTGGGTTATCGCGGGGGTGCTCGTGGTGGTCATCGGCGGCCGCCGGCGGCGTCGCGCGCCGGGACCTCGTCGACCAGCCCGTCGTCACGCCCGTCGTCAGGCCCGTCGGCAGCCCCAACGTCGGGCCCGTCGTCGCGCTGGTCGACGGGCTCCTGGGGGGCTCGGGCCGCGCGCCCGGGCACGACGCTGCGCCAGTCGGGCAGCGGCAGCGCGGTCAGCGAGAGCCGCCGCGCCCGCTCCTGGCGGGCGGTGGTGAGCTCGACCTGCGGCCACACCTGGTCGATGGCGGCGTTGACCGCCGCGCCGATGAGCAGCGTGATGGAGACGAGGTAGAGCCACAGCAGCACCGCGATGGGCGCCGCGAGCGGCCCGTAGATCGAGGTCGACGAGGCGGCCGTCTCGACGAGCACCAGCCGCAGGAGCGCGGAGCCGAAGACCCAGCAGACCATCGTGAAGACCGCGCCGGGCAGGTTGTAGCGCCAGCGCGTGCGCACCGGGACCGACAGGTGGTAGAGCAGCGCCAGGAAGCAGATGCCGAGCACCAGCACGGTGGGCCAGTAGGCCAGCCCGACCCAGTCGAAGCGCGGGGGCAGCCAGCGGGCGATCAGGGTCGGGCCGGCCACGACCAGCGGCACCATGACGACGCCGACGACCATCCCGACGACGTACAGCAGGAACGACAGCGCCCGCGTGGCGACGATGCCGCGCTGGTCGCCGAGGCCGTACATGATCGTGATGGTGTCGAGGAAGACGTTGAGCGCGCGCGAGCCCGACCACAGGGCCAGCACGAAGCCGATCGAGATGACGTCGTAGCGACCGCCCGCCAGCACCTCGTCGAGCGTGGGGCGGATGATGCTGTCGACCGCCTGCTCGGTCAGCGCCTGGCTCGCCAGGCCGATCACCGTCTCGCGGACCTCGTCGATCTGCGACTCGCTGAACTGCTCGAAGACATAGCCGATCGACCCGGCCAGCGCGAAGATCAGCGGCGGCAGCGAGAGCACCGCGAAGAACGCCGCCTCGGCGGCGAGACCGGTAACGCGGTTCTGCATGCACGTGTGGACGGTGCTCACGACGAGCCGCCACACCGACTCGATGAACGTGCGCCACGAGAGGCCGCGCAGCTGACGGCGGGGGCTGCCCGCCGCCGCGCGCTCCGCCACCGTCTCCCCGGGCATGCCCACTACGGTAAGGCCCCATGACGCCTGAGACGGCCGCCACGCGCGTCGCCCCCAACCAGGCCCCGCCGCTCGTCGGCCACGACGTCGTCGGCGGCGACGCCGCACTCGTCGACGCCGTGCGACGCCACGCCTCAGAGGACGCGCTCGCGTCGCTGTCGGCGCTCGGCCGGGAGGCCGGGTCGGCCGAGGCGCGCGAGCACGGCGTGCTCGCCAACCGCCACCACCCCGAGCTGGTCACGTTCGACCGCTACGGCAACCGGGTCGACGAGGTGACCTTCCACCCGTCGTGGCACTGGCTGATGGAGCGCGGCGTCGGCCACGGCCTGCAGGCGGCGCCGTGGGAGAGCGACGACCCCCACGCGCACGTCCGCCGCGCCGCCGGCTTCCTCGCCTGGTCCCAGACCGAGCCCGGCCACGGCTGCCCGATCTCGATGACGTACGCCGCGGTGCCCGCGTTGCGCGCCGACGAGGTGCTGGCCAAGGAGTGGGCCCCGCTGCTCGCCTCGACCCGCTACGACCCCGGCGTGCGGCCGCTCGCCGACAAGGCCGGCGCCCTGGCCGGCATGGGCATGACCGAGAAGCAGGGCGGCTCCGACGTCCGGGCCAACCTGACCGCGGCCACGCCGACCGGCGTCGACGGCGAGTACACCCTGGAGGGCCACAAGTGGTTCACCTCCGCGCCGATGAACGACGTCTTCCTCGTGCTCGCGCAGGCCCCGGGCGGACTCACCTGCTTCCTGCTCCCCCGGGTGCTGCCCGACGGCACCCGCAACCGCCTCGACGTCGTCCGCCTCAAGGACAAGCTCGGCAACCGCTCCAACGCCTCCTCCGAGCTCGAGCTGCACGGCACCTGGGCGCAGCGCCTCGGCGACGAGGGTCGGGGCGTGCGCACCATCATCGAGATGGTCGCGGCGACGCGGCTCGACTGCGTGCTCGGCTCCGCCTCGCTGATGCGGCGGGCCGTGGCCGAGGCCTCCTGGCACGTCGCGCACCGCGCGGCGTTCGGGGGCGTCCTGGCCGACAAGCCCCTGATGCAGAACGTCGTCGCCGACCTCGCCGTCGAGTCCGAGGCCGCCACCACCCTGGCCCTGCGGCTCGCCGCCGCGGTCGACCGTCGTACGGACCCCCACGAGGCGGCGTTGCGCCGGATCGCGCTGCCGCTCGCGAAGTTCTGGGTCTGCAAGCGCACCCCGATGATGGTGGCGGAGGCGCTGGAGTGCCTCGGCGGCAACGGCTACGTCGAGGAGTCCGGCATGCCGCTGCTGTTCCGCGAGTCGCCGCTGAACTCGATCTGGGAGGGCTCCGGCAACGTCAACGCGCTCGACGTGCTCCGCGCCCTCGGCCGCGAGCCCGAGGTGCTCGACGCGTGGCTCACCGAGGTCGGCCTCGCGGCCGGCGCCGATCCGCGCCTCGACCGCGCCCTCGAGTCGGTGCTCGCCCTGCTCGGCGACACCTCCGTCCTCGAGCAGTCGGCCCGACGCCTCGCCGGTCAGATGGCCGCCGTGCTGCAGGCGTCCCTGCTGGTCCGCTTCGCTCCCCCCGCCGTCGCCGACGCCTTCTGCGCCACCCGGCTCGGCGGCGACTACAACGGCACCCTCGGCACCCTGCCCCCCGGCACCGACCTGTCGACGATCCTCACCCGCACCACCCCCACCCCCGCCTAGCCCCGTCGCTGGTCGAGCCTGTCGAGACCATCCCGCTCGCCGCTGGTCGAGCCCGTCGAGACCACCCCGCCCCCCGTGGGTCGAGCCCGTCCAGACCACCCCGCTTGTCGCTGGTCGAGCCTGTCGAGACCATCGCGTCGTGCCCGCGCCGGCCGACCCTCTGGCTTCCACAAGCCGCAGGTTGCGGCGTGTCGTCCACAGCCGTGCGGACGATGCGGTCGTGCAGCACGGTTGACCCCAGGCTCGACCCATGAGCGCCTTCGTCTACATCGTCGAGTGCTGCGACGGCTCCTTCTACGTCGGGAGCACTCGCAACGTCGAACGCCGCGTCTGGGAGCACAACCATGCGCCCGTCGCTGCCGAGTACACCCGCCACCGCCGGCCGGTGAGTCTTCGGTGGGCCACCGAGTGCGAGCACATCGGCCAGGCGTTCGCCCTGGAGAAGCAGATCCAGGGGTGGAGCCGCGCCAAGCGATTGGCGCTCATCGAGGGCCGCTTCGGGGACCTACCGGCGTTGTCACGCAACCGAGAGACGCGCCAGCCACCAACGTCGTAATGGTTCGTGGTCTCGACAGCTCAACCAGCGAGTACGCGGCCATGGTCTCGACAAGCTCGACCAACAGACGGCCCGAGCTCAATCAACGAGAACGCAGCCATGGTCTCGACACGCTCGACCAACAGACGGCCCGAGCTCGACCAACGAGAACGCAGCCATGGTCTCGACACGCTCGACCAACAGACGACCCGAGCTCGACCGACGAGAACGCAGCAGTGGCCTCGACGAGCCCGACCGCCGGTTGTGCCTGGTCTCGAGCGTCAGCCGCCGAGGGCGGCGGAGACGACGTCGCGGGCCTCGGCCTGGACCTGGGCGAGGTGATCGGGGCCGCGGAAGGACTCGGCGTAGATCTTGTAGACGTCCTCGGTGCCGCTGGGGCGGGCGGCGAACCAGGCCGACTCGGTGGTGACCTTGAGTCCGCCGATGGCCGCGTGGTTGCCGGGCGCCTCGGTCAGGCGGGCGGTGATCTCCTCGCCGGCGAGCGTCGTGGCGGTGACGTCGGCGGGCGCGAGGGCAGCGAGCTTGGCCTTCTGCGCCCGGTCGGCGGGGGCGTCGACGCGGGCGTACGCCGGGTCACCGTGCTGGGCGACGAGGTCGGCGTAGTGCTCGCTGGGGCTGCGACCGGTGGCCGCGAGGATCTCGGAGGCGAGCAGGCACAGCAGGATGCCGTCCTTGTCGGTGGTCCAGGTCGAGCCGTCGCGCCGCAGGAAGGACGCTCCGGCCGACTCCTCGCCCCCGAAGCCGAACGACCCGTCGATGAGCCCCGGCACGAACCACTTGAAGCCCACGGGGGTCTCGACCAGCGGCGCACCGACCGCGGCGGCGACCCGGTCGATCATCGACGACGACACCAGCGTCTTGCCGATGCGGGCGTCGGCGGGCCAGTCGGGCCGCGCGCCACCGAAGAGGTAGCCGATGGCGACGGCGAGGAAGTGGTTGGGGTTCATCAGCCCGGCGTCGGGCGTGACGATGCCGTGCCGGTCGGCGTCGGCGTCGTTGCCGGTGGCGACGTCGTAGTCGTCCTTGCGGCCGATGAGCGAGGCCATCGCGGAGGGCGACGAGCAGTCCATCCGGATCTTCTCGTCCCAGTCGAGCGTCATGAACCGCCACGTCGGGTCGACCAGCGGGTTGACCACCTCGAGCGCGAGCCGGTGGCGCTCGGCGATCTCGCCCCAGTAGTGGACGCTGGCGCCCCCCAGCGGGTCGGCGCCGATGCGTACGCCGGCCTCCCGGACGCGGTCGAGGTCGAGCACCGACGGCAGGTCGTCGACGTAGCGGCCGAGGAAGTCGTACGCCACCGTCTCGCCGCGCGCCTTCGCGGGCGAGGTGCGGCGCACCCCCTGCAGGCCGGCGCGCAGCAGCTCGTTGGCGCGCGTCGCGATGGCCTTGGTGGCGTCGGAGTCGGCGGGGCCGCCGTGGGGCGGGTTGTACTTGAAGCCACCGTCGGCCGGCGGGTTGTGCGACGGCGTCACGACGATGCCGTCGGCCAGGCCGGAGCCCGCGGTGCGGCCCTCGTTGGCGGCGATGATCGCGTGCGAGACGGCGGGGGTCGGGGTGTAGCCGCCGCGGTCGTCGACCATGACCGTGACGTCGTTGGCCACGAGGACCTCGACGGCGGTCGCCCAGGCCGGCTTGCTCAGGGCGTGGGTGTCGGCACCGAGGAACAGCGGGCCGTCGTACCCCTGCTCGCGGCGGTACTCCACGATCGCCTGCGTGGTGGCCAGGATGTGCGCCTCGTTGAAGGACGTGCGCAGCGACGAGCCGCGGTGGCCGCTGGTGCCGAAGGCGACCTGCTGGTCGGGGTCGTCGGGGTCGGGCTGCTCGGTGTAGTAGGCGGTGACCAGGGCGGGGACGTCGACGAGGTCCTCGGCGCGGGCCGGGGTGCCGGCGCGCGTCACAGCCGGACCTCCTGGTCCTTGGCCAGCACCGTCAGGCCGTCCTCGACCATGAAGCCGCGCGCACGGTCGGCCTCCTGGTCGACGCCGACCTGGGCGCCGGGCGGCACCACGACGTTCTTGTCGATGATGGCGTTCTTGACGACGGCGTTCTCGCCGACGCGCACGCCGTTGAGCAGCACGGCGCCGTCGATGCGGGCGCCGGACTCCACGCGGACCGCCGGGGACAGCACCGACTCACGCACCGCGCCGCCGGTCACGACGACCCCGGGCGAGAGGATGGAGTTGTAGGCGGTCACGGGCGACATGCCGTCGCCCTCGACGAGCTTGGCCGGGGGCTGCGGGCCGTACGTCGTGTAGATCGGCCACTGCTGGTTGTAGAGGTTGAAGACCGGCAGGTGGGCGACGAGGTCCATGTGGGCGGCGTAGTAGGAGCCCAAGGTGCCGACGTCGCGCCAGTAGCCGCGGTCGCGGTCGTTGGAGCCCGGCACGACGTTGTCCTTGAAGTCGTAGACCGCGGCCTCGCCCCGGTCGACGAACGACGGGATGATGTCGCCGCCCATGTCGTGCTTGGTCTCCTCGTCGGCGTCGCGGGTGACGGCGTCACGCAGGGCGTCGGCGTCGAAGACGTAGTTGCCCATCGAGGCGAGCACCTCGTGGGGGCTGTCGGGCAGGCCCTCGGGGTCGGTCGGCTTCTCGAGGAAGGCGCGGATGCGCGACGGCGAGGTGGGGTCGACGTCGATGACCCCGAACTGGTCGGCCAGGCCGATCGGCTGCCGGATCGCCGCGACCGTCGCTCCCGCGCCCGACTGCACGTGGGCGTCGACCATCTGCGAGAAGTCCATGCGGTAGACGTGGTCGGCGCCGACGACGACCACGATGTCGGGGCGCTCGTCGTTGAGCAGGTTGAGCGACTGGTAGATCGCGTCGGCGGAGCCGAGGTACCAGCGCTTGCCGACGCGCTGCTGCGCCGGCACCGGGGTGACGTAGTTGCCGAGCAGCGTCGACATCCGCCAGGTGGTGGTGACGTGCCGGTCGAGGCTGTGCGACTTGTACTGCGTCAGCACGACGACCTGCAGGTAGCCCGAGTTGACGACGTTGGACAGCGCGAAGTCGATGAGCCGGTAGATGCCGCCGAACGGCACCGCGGGCTTGGCGCGGTCGGCGGTCAGGGGCATCAGCCGCTTGCCCTCCCCACCTGCGAGGACGATCGCGAGCACCTTCTTGCGGCCGGTCGACGAGGTCATGGGACGAACCTAGTGGTGAGCCAGGTCACGACGCGAGGGGCGGGCCCCGGGCCACGGGGGTAGGTTGCGGCGCATGCGCATCGACGTGCTGTCCAGGGAGTACCCGCCGGAGGTCTACGGCGGGGCCGGCGTCCACGTGGCCGAGCTGGTGCGGGCGCTGCGTGCCGTCGACGGCGTGGAGGCCCGGGTCCACTGCTTCGGCGCGCCGCGCGACGAGCCGGGCACCACGGCGTACGCCGACCCGGCCGGCCTGGCCGGCGCCAACGCCGCGATCCGGACCCTCGGCGTCGACCTCGAGATGGTCGGCGGCTGCGCCGGCGCCGACCTGGTCCACTCGCACACCTGGTACGCCAACACGGCCGGCCACCTGGCCTCGCTGCTGCACGGCGTGCCCCACGTCGTCTCGGCGCACAGCCTCGAGCCGATGCGGCCGTGGAAGGCCGAGCAGCTGGGCGGCGGGTACGCCGTCTCGAGCTGGGCCGAGCGCAGCGCCTACGAGGCCGCCGCCGGGGTGATCGCCGTCAGCGCGGCGATGCGCGACGACGTGCTGCGCAGCTACCCCGCCGTCGACCCCGACCGCGTGCACGTCGTGCACAACGGCATCGACACCGACGACTGGAGCCCGGTCGTCGACCCCGACCGCGTGCGCGAGCTCGGCGTCGACCCCGACCGGCCGAGCGTCATCTTCGTCGGCCGCATCACCCGCCAGAAGGGCCTGCCGCTCTTCCTGCGCGCCGCGGCCGAGCTGCCGCCCGAGGTGCAGCTGGTGCTGTGCGCGGGCGCGCCCGACACCGAGGAGATCATGGCCGAGGTGAGCGGCCTGGTCGACGGCCTGGCCGCCCACCGCGACGGGGTCGTGTGGATCCCCGAGATGCTGCCGCGCCGCGACGTCTGCGCACTGCTGACCGCCGCCACCGTCTTCGCCTGCCCCTCGGTCTACGAGCCGCTCGGCATCGTCAACCTCGAGGCGATGGCGTGCGAGACCGCCGTCGTCGCCACCGCGACCGGGGGCATCCCCGAGGTCGTGGTGCCCAGCGAGACCGGCTGGCTGGTGGCGATCGAGCAGCTCGACGACGGCACCGGCACGCCGGTCGACCCCGACCGCTACGTCGCCGACCTCGCCGCCGCCCTCGTCGACGCCGTATCCGACGCCGAGCGCGCCGCGGCGTACGGCGCCGCCGGGCGCACCCGCGCCCAGCAGCACTTCAGCTGGCCCGCCATCGCCGGGCGGACGCTGGACATCTACCGCTCGCTGGTCTGACTCAGGGCGAGGCGAGCGCCAGCTCGGCGAGCACCGCTCGGAACTCCGCGTAGCGGCGCTCCCCCACCTGAGCGGCCCACCCGGCCTCGATGTCGGCGACCTGGCGGCGCACGTCGGCGTAGAACCGGTCGCCCGACGGCGTGCGTCGCAGCACCCGGACCCGGCCGTCGGTCGGCGACTGCTCGACCCGCAGGTGCCCCGCCTCGACCAGCGGCGTCACGAGCTGCCCGCAGGCCTGCTTGGTGACGCCGACGCGCTCGGCGACCTCGGTGACGCTCGCGCCGTCAGGCGGGACGCACGCGAGGACGCGGAAGTGCGACTGGCGCAGCCCCTGCCAGTCACGGGCGTGCACGGCCTCCCCCAGCCGCCGGAAGAGCAGGCCGACGAGGACCGGGGTGTGCACCTCGTCGTCACGGAAGGGCTTGACCGTAGTCATAAAGCGACTTTACCTTCGTGGAGCCAATCGTAAAGCCGCTTGTCGATCGGACCCGACCATGCCCGACCTCTCCGCCCTCGGAACCGCCGCCGTCGACGACACCGTCCTGGCCCGCATGGTGGGCGATCTCCTCGGCGTCGCCGACCCGGTGCTGCGCGACGTCCGGGTCGAGGACGTGGCGTACGACGTCCCGGCGATCACCACCGCGGGCCGGCACTGGGTGCGGGGGCGCGCGGTGGTCTCGACAGGCTCGACCAACGAGGACGGCTCTACCAGCGAGGACGGCTCGACCAACGAGGACGGCTCGACCAACGAGGACGGATCGACCAAGGGCGTCACGTCGACCGGCGACCGGCCGTTCTCGCTGTTCTGCAAGCGGGTGCAGTCGTGGGAGCGGCACCCGTTCTTCGCGTTCCTACCCGAGGAGGTCCGGGCGTCCGCCGCCGAGGGGGTGCCGTGGCGGGCCGAGCCCGCGGCGTACCGCTCCGATATGGCCGACCACCTCCCCGACGGGCTGGCCATGACGCGGGCGCTCCTCGTGAGCGACCTCGACGAGCTCTCGGCCGCGGTCTGGCTGCGCGAGCTGACCGTGCACGAGACGCCGTGGGACCTCGACCGCTACCAGCGTGCGGCCGGGCTGCTGGGGCGGTTCGCCGCGTCCGGGGAGGTACGCCGCGTGGTCGGCGAGGTCGGGCACCGGCTGACGCCGTGGCACTACCTGCACGGGCGCCTGGCCCACCAGGTGCTGCCCGCGCTCGCCGACGATGCGACGTGGCAGCACCCGCACGTCGCGGGCGCGTTCGACGCCACGCTGCGCGACCGGGTGCGGGCCGCGGCGGCGCGGGCGGAGCAGCTGACCGCCGAGCTCGTCGGCCTGCCGCTGCTGGCCAGCCACGGCGACGCGTGCCCGGGCAACCTGCTCGACACCGGCGACGGTGCGCTGACGATGATCGACTTCGGCTTCCTCGGCCCGATGCCGGTCGGGTTCGACCTGGGCCAGCTGCTGGTCGGCGAGGTTCAGCTGGGACACGACCCCGGGACCGACCTGGCCGACCGCGGCGCGGCGTGCGCAGCGGCGTACACCGCGGGGCTCGCCGAGGAGGGGGTCGAGGTCCCGCTCGCGACGGTGCTGCGCGCCCACGCGCTGCAGGTCGTGCTCTACGCCGGGCTCTCCGCCCCGCTGCTCGACCCGCCCACGACGTCGGGCAGCGAGGGCACCACCCCTGCGGCACGGGCCCGACTGGCGACGTACGCCCTCGACCTGCTCGACGCCACCGAGCCCTGACCCGGGGGCCGGGGGACGGGAGAGCGCGACGGAGCCCCGGACCGCGAGAGGTCCGGGGCTCCGTCGTGCGTCGCGTCCGCTCAGGAGGTGGCGGACTCGACCTCCTTGGCCCGCGGGCCCTCGGAGTGGTCGTCGTCGAGCATCGTCGTCTCGTCGAAGGGGTCCTGGCCCGACAGCACCGCGTCGAGCTGGGTGCGGTTCAGGGTGCCGGTCCAGTGGCCGACGAGGACGGTCGCGACCGAGTTGCCGGCGAAGTTGGTGACCGCGCGGGCCTCCGACATGAACCGGTCGATGCCGACGATGAGGCCGACGCCGTCGAGCAGCTCGGGACGGTGCGAGGACAGGCCGCCGGCCAGGGTGGCCAGGCCGGCGCCGGTGACGCCCGCGGCGCCCTTCGAGGCGATGACCATGAAGACCAGCAGCGAGATCTGCTCGCCGATCGACAGCGGCTTGTTGAGCGCGTCGGCGATGAAGATCGAGGCCATCGTCAGGTAGATCGCGGTGCCGTCGAGGTTGAACGAGTAGCCGGTCGGCACCACGACGCCGGTCGTGGACTTGTCGACGCCCGCGTGGTTCATCTTGGCGATCAGGCGCGGCAGGGCCGACTCGGACGACGAGGTGGAGACGATGAGCAGGAACTCGCGACCGAGGTACTTCAGCAGGCTGAAGAGGTTGACGCCGGTGGCGAGCTTGAGGATCAGGCCCAGGACGCCGAACACGAAGACGGCGCAGGTGATGTAGAAGGCGATCATGATCGTCGCGAGCGCCTTGAGGGCGTCGAGGCCGGTCTCGCCGACGACGGCCGCGATGGCCGCGAAGGCGCCGATCGGGGCGAGCCACATGATCATGGCGAGCACGCGGAAGACCAGGCGCTGCACGTGCCCGATGCCGACGAGGATCGGCTCGCCGGAGCGCCCCATGGCCTGCAGCGCGAAGCCGACGAGCAACGCCACGAGCAGGGTCTGCAGCACCTCACCGGACGTCAGCGCGGACAGCAGCGAGTCGGGGACGATGCCCTGCACGAACTCGACGGTCGAGCCCTTGCCCTCGGCCGCCTGCTCCTGGCCGACACCGGCGACCTCGTCGGTCAGGTTGAGCCCCTCGCCCGGGTCGAGCAGGTTGCCGACGACCATGCCGATCGCGAGCGCGAAGGTCGACATCGTCAGGAAGTAGCCGAGGGCCAGCCCGCCGACCTTGCCGACGCTCGCGGCGTTGCGGACCGAGCCCACGCCCAGCACGAGGGTGCAGAAGATGACCGGCTGGATCATCATCTTGATCAGGTTGACGAAGGTCTCGCCGATCCACTTGATGGAGACCGCGAAGCCCGGGAAGAGGAAGCCGACGACGATCCCGAGGATCACCGCGACGATCACGCCGATGTAGAGGTAGTGGGTGCGGTCCCTCTTGACCGTCTGCCCCTGGTCGGTGTCGCTGTCGCTGTCGCTGCTGCTCATCACGCCTCCTGTGCTGCGGGCACGGATGTGCCGCCGACCACATCCTGGCCCCGTCCTGTGAGCGCGGTCACCCTTTCGTGCGTTGTGTTCGCCGTCACGACCACCGGCACCGCGCGTGGCACCATGCGGCCATGCCACCTGGGGCCGCACGGCGCGACGAGAGCCCCGTCGCACGGCAGATCCTGCTGCTGCAGGTGGTGGTCGTGGTGGTGCTCGTCGTGGTGGCGGTGAGCCTGGCGGCGTACGACGCCCGCTCCGACAACCGCGAGGTGGCGCGGCAGCAGGCGCTCGGCGTGGCCACCTCGATGGCCGACTCCCCCGCGGTCCGCGAGGCCGTCGACGACGCCGAACCGCCGGCCGTGCTGCAGCCGTACGCCGAGGAGGTGCGGCGCGACACCGGCACCGACTTCGTGGTGGTGATGGCGCTCGACCGCACCCGCTTCAGCCACCCCGACCCGTCGCTGATCGGCGAGCCCTTCATCGGCGACCTCGGCACCGCGCCCGAGGGCCGCCCCTTCACGCAGGTCTTCACCGGCACCCTCGGCCCGTCGGTGCGGGCCGTGGTGCCCGTCGTCGACGGCGGGCAGGTCGTGGCGCTGGTCGCGGTCGGCATCACCGTGGAGCGGATCGACCAGGCGCTGCTCGGCGACGTGCCGTCGATCGCCCTCGCCGCGCTCGGCACCCTCGTCGCGGGCCTGCTCGGCGCCTGGCTGATCTCGCGGCGGCTGCGCCGGCAGACCCACGGGATGGGCGAGCGCGAGATCACCCGGATGTACGAGTACTACCGCGCTGTCCTGGGAGCGGTGCGGGAGGGCTTGCTGCTGGTCGACGAGGACGACCGGGTCCAGCTCGTCAACGACGAGGCGGTGCGCCTGCTCGCCCTCCCCGACGACGTCGTCGGCCGCCGGCTCTCCGACCTCGGCCTCCCACCCGCGCTGGTCGAGGCCGTGGGTGCCGAGGCGACCGAGACCGACCTCTCCTACGTGCTGGGCCCGCGGGTGCTCGTGCTCAGCACCGCCCCGGCCTACTGGGGCGGGCGCGACGTCGGCGCGGTGCTGACCGTGCGCGACCGCACCGAGCTGCAGACCGTCACCGGCGAGCTCGACCTCGTCAAGGACCTCACCGAGTCGCTGCGCGCCCAGAACCACGAGGCCGCCAACCGGCTGCACACCGTGGTCTCCCTCGTCGAGATGGGTCGGCCCGAGCAGGCCGTCGAGTTCGCGACCTCCGAGCTCGAGGTGGCGCAGGCGCTGGCCGACGAGGTCGTCGGCGCCGTCGAGGAGCCCGTGGTCGCCGCGCTGCTGCTCGCCAAGACCGCGCAGGCCGCCGAGCGCGGCATCGACCTGCACATCGAGGGCTCGCTCGACGACGAGCTGCCGATCGCCGCGCGCGAGCTGGTCACCGTCGTCGGCAACCTGCTCGACAACGCCTTCGACGCGGTCTCCGAGGCCGAGCGCCGTACCGTCGTCGCCCGCTTCTCGGGCGACCGCCGCGAGCTCGTCGTCGAGGTCGAGGACAGCGGCCCCGGCGTCCCGCCCGACGACGTCGCCCACGTGCTCGAGCGCGGCTGGTCGACCAAGGCCTCCGGCGGGCGCGGCCTCGGGCTCGCGATCGTCGCCCAGACCGTGGCGGCCCACGGCGGCGAGCTCGAGGTCGGCGGGTCGCCGCTGGGCGGCGCGCGCTTCACCGTGGAGGTGGTCGGCTCGTGACGGTCCGGGTGCTGGTCGTCGAGGACGAGGAGCACGCCGCGGAGGCCCACGCGGCGTACGTCGCCAAGGTGCCGGGGTTCGCCCTGGCCGGCGTCGCCCGCTCGGCCGGCGAGGCGGTGCGGCTGCTCGAGCGCGACCCCGACGTCGACCTGCTGCTGCTCGACATGCACCTGCCCGACGGCCACGGCCTGGGGCTGCTGCAGCGGCTCCGCGCGACCGGCAACACCGCCGACGTCATCGCGGTCACCTCCGCCCGCGACGGCGACGTCGTGCGACGCGCGGTGTCGCAGGGCGTCGTGCTCTACCTGCTCAAGCCGTTCAGCTTCGCGGCGTTCCGCGGCAAGCTCGAGCAGTACGCCGAGTACCGCCGCCGGCTCGCCGCCACCGAGACCGGCGTCGTGCAGGACGACGTCGACCAGCTCTTCGGCTCGCTCCGCGCCCGCCCCACCGGCGAGGCCCTGCCCAAGGGCATGAGCCTCGACTCGCTGCGCCAGGTGACCGACGCCCTCCGCGCCAGCCCCGACGGCCTCTCCGCCTCCGAGACGGCCTCCGCCGTCGGCGTCTCGCGCGTCACCGCCCGGCGCTACCTCGAGCACCTCGCCGACGACGGCGCCGTCGCCCGCTCCCCCCGCTACGGCGGCACCGGTCGGCCCGAGGTGGCGTACGTCTGGCAGCGGTGAGTGGGTGGCGAGATCCCCGGCCAGCCGGGGAATTCCTCACTTGTGCACCGTGATCTCGGGCCACGACTGACGAAACACCCCACCCAGTGGGACGCGTGTGACCACATCGGGTTGCGAGGACCGGCCGGCTGACCCACGCTGGCCGTCCCGAGCCGCCAGGAGCCACCCGTGTTCTCACCCGTCGTGACCGACCACTGGCTCGCGGGCCACGCCCTGCCGGAGGGGGCGTACGCCGTGGTGGTCGAGGAGGTGCCGCCGCTGCGGCAGTCGCTGCAGCTGCTCGAGGTCGGCGACGGCGGGCTGCTGCGGCTGACCCCGGAGCGGGCACGACAGGTCGGAGTCGAGCCCGGTCTGACGACCCGGACCGAGCTGGACGCCGCGCTGGCGGGGGCGGGCCTCGCGCTCGGCAGCCCCGACCAGCTCCACTACCTCCCGCACGGGGCGGCGCCCGGGCCGAGCGGCGCGCGAGTGCTGGGCGCCGACGACGCCGACGCCTTCGCCGCGCTGGTCGACGGCTGCAGCCCCGACGACGTCGAGGAGGCGTACGTCGAGCTGGGTCACGACCTGGTGGTCGGCACCGTCGACGGCGACCGGCTGGTGAGCGCGGCGAGCGCCTACCGCTGGCACGACACGCCGTTCGGCGACATCGGGATCCTCACCGCCCCCGACGCACGGGGTCGCGGCCACGGCGCCGCGACCGTCCGGGCCATGGCCAGGGAGGTCGCGGCGGCGGGCCTCGAGCCGCAGTACCGCTGCGACGACACCAACGCCGCCTCGGCCGCGTTGGCCGCCCGCGTCGGCTTCCGCCTGTTCGCCCGCTGGGCGCTGCTGGAGGACTGAGCCTCAGGCCTCGTGGATCGGGTCGGCGGGCAGCTTGCGCACCTTGCGGGTGCGGCGCCGGCGGCTCGGGATCATCGAGCGCATCTCCTCGAGCTTGCCGAAGCACACCAGCCGGTCTCCGGCCTCGAGCACGTGGCCCCG
Organism: Nocardioides marmoraquaticus; assembly: GCF_054777915.1. Lineage (NCBI taxonomy): Bacteria > Bacillati > Actinomycetota > Actinomycetes > Propionibacteriales > Nocardioidaceae > Nocardioides > Nocardioides marmoraquaticus. The sequence goes on from NZ_BAAHAA010000003.1 coordinate 85,394, forward strand.
GCGCGGGTTCGGGATGACGCTGGTGCCGCGCTGCAGCGTGAGCACCGAGATGTCGCGCTCGCGCAGCCCCGAGTCGCCGATCGGAGTGCCGACGAGGTCGGAGGCGGCCTGCACGAGCAGCTCGGCGACGCCGTACCCGGTCGACACGGTGAGCCGCTGGCGCACGTCGATCTCGGGGAAGGCGACCTGGTTGTCGATGTGGTCGATGATCGCGCCGGCCACGTCGAGGTTGGTGGCGGTCTCGATGCCCTCGAGGCCCGGCGAGGAATTGACCTCCATCACGAGCGGGCCGTCGTTGCCCTCGAGCATGTCGACGCCGGCGACGCGCAGGCCCATGATCTGCGCCGACCGCACGGCGGCCTCCTCGAAGGCGGGGTCGAGGGTGACCTTCTCGACCGAGCCGCCCCGGTGCACGTTGGAGCGGAACTCGTCGCCCTTGGCCACGCGCCGCATCGCGGCGACCACCCGGTCGCCGACGACGAGGGCCCGGATGTCGCGGCCCTTGCTCTCGCTGACGAAGCGCTGGATCAGCACGTTCTGCCGGGTGCTCTGCAGCGTCTCGATGATCGCCTCGGCGACCTTGATGTCGGGGGCGAGGATCACGCCGATGCCCTGCGTGCCCTCGAGCAGCTTGATGACGACCGGCGCGCCGCCGACCCGCTCGATGGCGGGCAGCACGTCGGCCCGGTCGCGCACGAAGGTCGTCGCGGGCATGCCGATGTTGTGCCGCGAGAGGATCTGCGTGGCCCGCAGCTTGTCGCGGCTGTTGGCGATGCCGTACGACGTGTTCGGCGTGAAGACGTCCATCTGCTCGAACTGCCGCACGACAGCCGTGCCGAAGTACGTGATCGAGTTGCCGATCCGCGGGAGGATCGCGTCGTAGTGCGACAGCCGCTTGCCGCGGAACTGCAGGTCGGGCTCGTCGCCCGACAGGTCGATGCCGAACCGCAGCGTGTTCAGCACCTTGACCTCGTGGCCGCGGTCGAGCGCGGCGGTGCGCAGGCGCTGCGTACTGTACGCACGCGGCGCACGGGACAGGATCGCGAGCTTCATCTCACCAACAGATCTAGGAGTGGACGACGTTGGACGGACCTGGCGGGAACGACCCCCACCCTGGCGCACGGACCCGGGTCGGGTGGCGCGAATGGGTGAGCCTGCCCGCCGTCGGCGTCGACTGGGTCAAGGCCAAGATCGACACCGGGGCACGCACCAGCTCGCTGCACGCCTTCGACCTCGAGCACGAGCGTGACGGCGGTGAGCCGGTGGCACGCTTCACCGTACGCCCCTGGCAGGGCAGCGAGAGCGACCCGGTGCCCGTCACCTGCCCCGTGCTCGACGCGCGCGCGGTGCGCAGCAGCTCCGGCCACGCCGAGACCCGCCTCGTGGTCGGCATGCGCGTGCGCCTCGCCGGGCGCGAGGTCGACGCCGAGGTCACGCTCAGCCGGCGCGACGAGATGGACTTCCGGATGCTCGTCGGCCGCGAGGCCCTCGCCCAGGGCTTCCTCGTCGACCCGTCCGCGTCGTACGTCGGGGGCCGGCCGCCGCTCGCCGTGCGACGCCGCAACCGGGGGCGCTGAGGTGGCCCGTCCCTCCTTCGAGATCGGCCCGGTCAGGGTGCGACCCGGTCGGGCCCAGTCGTTGTCGCTGCCGATCATGCGCCTGGTCACCGGCGCCGACGTCGACCTGCCGCTGCGCGTGCTGCACGGGCGCGAGGACGGCCCCACGGTCTGGGTCGACGCCGCCATCCACGGCGACGAGGCGGTCGGCGTCGAGGTCGTGCGGCAGGTGCTGGCCGGGCTCGACCCCAAGGCGATGCGGGGCACGCTGATCGCGGTGCCGATCGTCAACGTGCTCGGCTTCATGAACGGCGACCGCTACCTGCCCGACCGGCGCGACCTCAACCGGTCGTTCCCCGGCTCGCCGCGGGGCTCGCTGGCCGCCCGCATCGCTCACCTGATGATGACCGAGGTGATCAGCAAGTGCGAGGTCGGCGTCGACCTGCACACCGCCGCCGACCGCCGCACCAACCTGCCGCAGGTGCGCGCCGACCTCGACGACCCCCGCACCCGCGAGCTGGCGCTCGCCTTCGGCGCGCCGCTGATGCTCCACGCCCCGCTGCGCGACGGCTCGCTACGCCAGGCCGCGCGCGAGCAGGGCGCCAAGGTGCTGCTCTACGAGGCTGGCGAGGCGTGGCGCATGGACCACTGGGCGATCGACGCCGGTGTGCGCGGCGTACGACGCGTGCTCGCGCTGCTCGGCATGGCCGAGCCCCTGGAGGGTGACGGGCCGACTGCGGTGGCCGAGTCGCGCCGCAGCGGGTGGGTGCGCTCGCGCGGCACCGGGCTGCTGCACCTCGAGGCCGAGCTCGGACAGGTCGTGGCCAGGGGCGACCGGCTCGGCGGCCTCTTCGACGGCTTCGGCAAGCGGGTGCGGCTGGTGCACGCCGACGGCGACGGCATCGTCATCGGCCACTCCACCGCGCCGGTCGTCAACCGTGGCGACGCGGTCGTCCACCTCGCCGAGGTCGCCGACCCGTCCGCCCGCTGACCCGGGCCCCGACCCGCACCCGCACCTCGTGGGCCGCCTCGCGCCACCCGCCCTCGGGCAGCGAGAGCCGCACCACCTTGTGCCAGGCCGAGCCGACCTGCTGGAGCAGCGGCGCCGAGTGGTAGCGCAGCCCGTGCCGCTCCATGACGTCGCGCACCGCGGGGGCGATCTGGGCGTAGCGGTTGCTCGGCAGGTCCGGGAAGAGGTGGTGCTCGATCTGGTGCGACAGGTTGCCGGTGAGCAGGTGCAGCAACGGGCTGCCGGAGATGTCGGCCGACCCGAGCATCTGGCGCAGGTACCACTCCCCCTGCGTCTCGTGCTCGGGCACGTGGTCGATCTCGAAGGTCTCGACGCCCTCCGGGAAGTGCCCGCACATGATCACCGAGTGGCTCCACACGTTGCGCACGACGTTGGCGACCACGGTGCCGAGGAGCGCGCGACCGGCGTAGCGGCCCGAGAGCGCGGGGAACAGCACGAAGTCGCGGGTGACCTGCCGACCGGCCTTGCGCAGCGTCGCGGCCCCACGGCGGCGCTGGTCGGCGGTCAGCGGCGTGCCGCTGCGGAAGGAGTCGCCGTACTCGAGGTCGTACATCGCGATGCCGTACTCGAAGACGCAGGCCGTGACGGCGTTCCACAGCGGCTGCACCAGGTGCCGCGGCCGCCACTCCTGCGACTCGTCGACGCGCAGGATGCCGTAGCCGAGGTCGTTGTCCTTGCCGAGCACGTTGGTGTGCACGTGGTGGGTGTTGTTGTGGCTGCGCTTCCACTCCGACGCGGGCGAGACGTGGTCCCACTCCCAGGTCGTCGAGTGGATCTTGGGGTCGCGCATCCAGTCCCACTGCCCGTGCAGGACGTTGTGGCCGATCTCCATGTTCTCGAGGACCTTCGACAGGGTCAGCGCGACGGTGCCGACCACCCACGCGGGGCGGTGGCGGCTGGCGAGCAGGCAGGCCCGCCCCACGAGCTCGAGCCGTCGCTGCGTCGCGATCACGCGCCGGATGTACGCCGCGTCGGCGGCACCGCGGCTGTCGACGACTCGCTGCCGGATCGCGTCGAGCTCGCGTCCGATGCGCTCGACGTCGGCCGGCGTCAGGTGGGCGGTGGGTCCGGCGAGCGGCGGCCGCGGGTGCGGCACCGGCGGTGTCGTCTGCGCGCGGGTGTGCGTCAGCACGGTCATGTCGGAGGTCCTCCGGGCAGGGGTCGGGGCGCGACGGTGGCCCTCGACCGCGATCCCCCGTCGGCCCCGGGCCAAACCGCTCAGGCCAGGTCGAGGCCGGGGTAGAGCGGGTGGGCGTCGAGCATCTCGGCCGCGCGGTCGTGCACCCGGGCCGCGACGCCGTCCTCGGTGGCGTACGTCGCCTTGGACGGCTCGCCCGCCTTGGTGGTGCCGGGCTGCGTCCTGGAGAGCACCTCGACGACGAGGTCGGCGACGGTGTCGAACTCGTCGTGGCCGAAGCCGCGCGTCGTCAGCGCCGGGGTGCCGAAGCGGATGCCGGAGGTGTACCAGGCGCCGTTGGGGTCGCCGGGCACCGAGTTGCGGTTGGTGACGATGCCGGCGTCGAGCAGCGCCGACTCGGCCTGGCGGCCGGTGAGGCCGAACGAGGAGACGTCGAGCAGCACGAGGTGGTTGTCGGTGCCCCCGGTGACCAGGGTGGCGCCGCGCGAGAGGAACCCGTCGGCCAGGGACTTCGCGTTGTCGGCGATCGACCGGGCGTAGGCCTGGAACGCGGGCTGACGGGCCTCGGCCAGCGCCACGGCCTTGGCGGCCATGACGTGCGAGAGCGGGCCACCGAGCACCATCGGGCAGCCGCGGTCGACGTCGCCGGCGAACTCCTCCTGCGCCAGCACGATGCCGCCGCGCGGGCCGCGCAGCGACTTGTGCGTGGTGCTGGTGACGAGGTGGGCGTGGGGCACCGGGTCCTGGTCGCCGGTGAAGACCTTGCCGGCGACCAGGCCGGCGAAGTGCGCCATGTCGACCATGAGCACGGCGCCGACCTCGTCGGCGATCTCGCGCATGGTGGCGAAGTTGACCCGCCGCGGGTAGGCGGAGTAGCCGGCGACGAGCACCAGCGGCTTGAACTCCTTGGCCTTGGCCCGCACCGCGTCGTAGTCGAGCAGCCCGGTCTCGGGGTCGGTGCCGTACTGCTGCTGGTGGAACATCTTGCCGCTGATGTTGGGCCGGAAGCCGTGCGTCAGGTGACCGCCGGCGTCGAGGCTCATGCCGAGCAGCCGCTGCTCGCCGAAGGACTTGCGCAGCGTCTCCCAGTCGGCCTCCGACAGCTCGTTGACGCTGCGCAGGCCCTTCTCGGCCAGCGCTGGGCTCTCGACCCGGTTGGCGAGGACCGACCAGAAGGCGACGAGGTTGGCGTCGATGCCGGAGTGCGGCTGCACGTAGGCGTACGGCGCCCCGAACAGCTCGCGGGCGTGCTCGGCCGCGAGCGCCTCGACGGTGTCGACGTTCTGGCAGGCGGCGTAGAACCGGTGCCCGACGGTGCCCTCGGCGTACTTGTCGCTGAACCACGTGCCCATCGTCAGCAGCACGGCCGGCGAGGCGTAGTTCTCCGACGCGATGAGCTTCAGCGACGAGCGCTGGTCGGCCAGCTCGGCGCGTGTGGCCTCGGCCACACGGGGCTCGACGGCGGCGATCACCTCCAGGGCCGCGTCGTACGCCGCCGAGACGGTCTTGCCGAGGGGCTCACTGGGGGTCGCGCTCATGGGGCCAGCGTAGGAGCCCCCGGCCCTCCTGGTCACCCCGCACCGTGGCCATCCGCCATGTGGACACACGTCTCACACCATGAGATCTGCGTTTGTGGTCGAGGTGTCCACGCCGTGAGACTCAGGGTCATGAGCAGTGCTGCGCCCGCCCTCCACCTCGTGACGCGACGTCACGTGGACCTCGGGCGCACCCGCAGCATGATGTGTCGCTCCCGCTGACCGAACGCTGACCAGTGCACCGTCCGGGGTACGTCCCGGACAACCCGCCCAGCGGCTCCCCGAGCGCGACACCGCCGTCGCCCTCCCGTGCGCCGCGCGTCGTACGAGGACAGACACTCGATGAGCTCCACCACCAGCCCTGCTCCCTCCTCCGGCCCCGCCGGACCCGCGGGCCGCGTCGGCCGCTCCGGCCGGGCGCGCCCCAAGCGCGGCGAGGGGCAGTGGGCGCTCGGCTACACCGAGCCGCTGAACAAGAACGAGCAGTCCAAGAAGGACGACAACCCCCTCAACGTCCGCGCCCGGATCATCAACATCTACTCCAAGCGCGGCTTCGCCAGCATCGACCCCGCCGACCTGCGCGGTCGGTTCCGGTGGATGGGCCTCTACACCCAGCGCGCGCCCGGCTTCGACGGTGGCAAGACCGCGATGCTCGAGGAGGAGGAGCTCGACGACGAGTTCTTCATGCTCCGGGTGCGCAGCGACGGCGAGCTGCTCGACGCGGCCAAGCTGCGTGCGCTGGGCAGCATCGGCACCGACTTCGCGCGCGGTACCGCCGACATCACCGACCGCCAGAACATCCAGTACCACTGGATCCAGGTCGAGGACGTGCCCGCGATCTGGGAGCGGCTCGACGAGGTCGGGATGACGAGCCTCGAGGCGTGCGGCGACAGCCCGCGCCCCTTCCTCGGCTCGCCGGTCGCCGGCGTCGCGGAGGCCGAGATCATCGACGCCACCCCGGCCCTGGAGGAGATCAAGCGTCGCTACATCGGCGACCCGGCCTTCTCCAACCTGCCGCGCAAGTTCAAGACGTCCGCCAGCGGTCACCCGGGCCACGACTGCGTGCCCGCCGTCAACGACATCTCCTTCGTCGGCACCGAGCACCCCGAGCACGGTCCCGGCTTCGACCTGTGGGTCGGCGGCGGGCTCTCGACCAACCCGATGCTCGCCCAGAAGCTCGGCGTCTGGATCGCCCTCGACGACGTCCCCGACGTGTGGGCCGGTGTCGCCGGCATCTTCCGTGACTACGGCTACCGCCGGCTCCGCTCGCGCGCCCGGCTGAAGTTCCTCGTCGCCGACTGGGGCGTGGAGCGCTTCCGCGAGGTCCTCGAGACCGAGTACCTCCACCGCGAGCTGGTCTCCCTGCCCTCCCCCGAGCCCGTGCCCGGCCTCGCCGACCACGTCGGCGTGCACCCCCAGAAGGACGGCCGCCACTACGTCGGCGTCGCCCCGGTCGCGGGCCGCATCGACGGCGCCACCCTCACCGGTGTCGGCGACGTCGTCGAGCGGTACGGCGCCTCGGGCGCACGGCTGACGGCGCACCAGAAGCTGGTCGTCCTCGGCGTCGAGGAGCAGCACGTCGAGTCCGTCGTCGAGGACCTCCGCGCCCTCGGCCTCGAGGCCCGACCGTCGGGCTGGCGCCGGGCGACCATGGCCTGCACCGGCATCGAGTTCTGCAAGCTCGCCATCGTCGACACCAAGCAGCGCGCCATCGACCTCGTCGCCGAGCTCGAGCGCCGCTTCCCCGACCTCGACACGGAGATCTCGGTCAACGTCAACGGCTGCCCCAACGCCTGCGCCCGCACGCAGGTCGCCGACATCGGCCTCAAGGGCATGCTCGTGATGGACGACGACGGCCAGCAGGTCGAGGGCTTCCAGGTGCACCTCGGAGGTGCGCTGGGCCTCGAGGCCGGGTTCGGCAAGAAGCTGCGGGCCCACAAGATCACCAGCGCCGGGCTCGACGACTACGTCACCGTCGTGGTCGGCAACTACCTCGCCGACCGCGAGCAGGGCGAGTCGTTCGCCCGGTGGGCCACCCGCGCCGACGAGGTGCTGCTGCGCGGCGAGAAGTCCCTGGAGGGGGCATGAGCGGCCGCAGCGTGCCCTTCCACTGCCCCTACTGCGCCAGTGAGGACCTCCGTCCCCACGAGGTCGACCCCGCCGAGGGCTCCGGCCACGGCGCCTGGGAATGCCACGCGTGCCTGCGGGCGTTCCGCGTCAGCCTGATCGGCCAGCTGCGACCCCCGGCCTCGGTGGCCGCCTCACGCGAGGAGCGCACCCGATGACCGCCCTGTCCACCATGACCGCCCGGGCCAACCGGGGCTCGGAGACCGAGGGCCGCTCGCCCGAGGAGCTCCGCGAGATCGTCAACGTCGTGGGCGCCGAGCTCGAGCTCGCCCCGGCCGAGGACATCATCGAGTGGGCCGTCGCCACCTTCGGCGAGCGCTTCTGCGTCACCTCCTCGATGGGCGACGCCGTGCTGTCCCACCTCGCCTCCCGGGTCGCGCCCGGTCTCGACGTCGTCTTCCTCGACACCGGCTACCACTTCGCCGAGACCATCGGCACCCGTGACGCCGTCGAGGCGACGATGCCGGTCAACGTCGTCTCGCTGACGCCCGAGCAGACCGTCGCCCAGCAGGACGCGGCGTACGGCAAGGACCTCTTCGCCCGCGACCCCGACCTGTGCTGCGCCCTGCGCAAGGTCGAGCCGCTGCGCGAGGGACTGTCCGGGTACGACGCCTGGGCCACCGGCCTGCGTCGAGCCGAGACCCACGACCGCGTCATCGCGCCGGTCGTCGGGTGGGACGAGCGCAAGCAGAAGGTCAAGGTCTCCCCGCTCGCGCGCTGGAGCGACGACGACGTCGACCGCTACGTCGCCGAGCACGGCGTGCTGGTCAACCCGCTGCAGTACGACGGCTACCCCTCGATCGGGTGCTGGCCCTGCACCCGTCGGGTCGCGCCCGGCGACGACCCGCGCAGCGGCCGTTGGTCCGGCACCAACAAGACCGAGTGCGGCATCCACCTCTAGTCCAGCCCGTTCCTCCGCGCGTGACGACGACGTCCGCGCTCCCTGCTCCACCGCCCGAAGGGAGTCGGCCCATGACCGCCCCAGCCCTGCTGACCGTCGCGCACGGCAGCCGTGACCCCCGTTCCGCCGCCACCGTCCAGGCCCTCACCGCCCAGGTCCGCGAGATGCGGCCCGACCTGCGGGTCGAGGCGGCGTTCCTCGAGCTCTCCTCCCCCGGCGTGCTCGAGGCCGTCGACCGGCTCGTCGCCGAGGGTGTCGAGGAGGTGGTGGTGGTCCCGCTGCTGTTCAGCGAGGCCTACCACGCCACCGTCGACGTGCCCCGCGTCGTCGAGGCCGCCATGGCGCGCCACCCCGGCCTCAAGGTCCGAGCCAGCCGGATCCTCGGCCACGAGCCCGCCTTCCTCGGCGTGCTCGACCAGCGGCTGCGCGAGGCGCTGTCGCAGGCTCGGGTCCGCGAGCTCGACGCGCTCGTGCTCGCCACCGCCGGCTCCAGCGACCCCGTCGCCAACCAGGCCGTCGCCCGGCTCGCCCGCGTCTGGGGCGCCCGCCACCGGCTGCCCGTGACCGCGGCCTTCGCCTCGGCCGCTCCCCCGGCCACCGGCGAGGCCGTCCGGGCCTTCCGGCGCGAGGGCAAGCGCCACGTCGCGGTCGCGTCGATGTTCCTCGCCCCGGGGTTCCTGCCCGACCGGGCCGCCGAGCTCGCCCTCGAGGCCGGCGCCGTCGCCGTCTCTGACCCCCTCGGCCCCGCCCCCGAGGTCGCCCGCACCGTCCTCGCCCGCTACCTCGTCGGCGCCCTGGAGCTCGTGCCGGTCTGAAGGTCTGCCGCCCCCGAGCGTTGCTTTTCGAACGAAACGCACCCGACACGCCGATGACCCGGGGTGCGGATCGGTCGGAACGTGCCGGACGCGGTGCTTTTCGATCGAAAAGCGCCAGTGGGGGCCAGGTCTGGTGGTCCTCCGACCGAAACGCACCCGACACGCCGACGGCCAGGGTGCGGATCGGTCGGAACGTGCCGGACGCGGTGCTTTTCGATCGAAAAGCGCCAGTGGGGGCCAGGTCCGGTGGTCCTCCGACCGAAACGCTCCCGACACGCCGACGGCCAGGGTGCGGATCGGTCGGAGCTCGCGCGACGGGGTGCCTTTCGTTCGAAAAGCACGCGTTGCACCGGCCTACCCGACGTACGCCGCGAGCAGGCGGGTGAGCTCGGCGGCGGGGTCGGCGGTGACGCCGGAGTGCACGGGCGAGGGCTGCAGCACCGTGCTGCGCGGGGCCTTGAGCAGGCCGAAGCGGGTGCTGAGGGTGTCGGCGACCTCGCGGGTGCCGTACGCCGTGGCGCGTGAGCCGACGCTGAGGTCGAGGTGGGCGCCGCCACGGCACACCTCGGCGACCCCGGCCAGCGCGCGGCGCACCGAGTCCAGGTCTATCGACGGGTCGACCGCCCGCAGGCGAGCGTCGTCGACGTGCGCGGCGCAGTCGAGGAAGCCGGCCGACTCGCAGTGGACGACCACGCCGACGTTGAGGAACTCCTCGCGCTCGACGCGCGGCACGCACCGCAGCACGAGGTACTGGTAGGCCATCACGGCAGCCACCCCCGCTCCCCCGAGGCGTCGCCCGCCACCCGCGCGTGGAGGAAGTCGACGTAGCGCTGCCTGACCGCGTCGGGCGTCTCGGCGCCCGGCACCGGCTCGAGCCAGCCGTCGGGCACCTCGGCCAGCACGGCCTCGAGGGCCGAGCGGCTCAACCGGCCGGCGAGCGCGCCGTCCTGGGCCCGGGCCGAGGCGGCGTACCGGCCCAGGATGTGCTCGCCGGCGTCGTACGGCTGGTTCGCGAAGCGCTCGGGCGAGCCCGCACCTCCGGGCCACGAGTAGTGGAAGTACAGCGATGCGCCGTGGTCGATCGCCCACAGCCCGCCGCCCCAGAGCAGCAGGTTGGGGTTGCGCCACGAGCGGTCGACGTTGGCGGTGAGCGCGTCGAGCCACAGGATCCGCCCGGCCAGGTCGGGGTCGGGCTCGTAGGAGGCGTCGTAGCCGAAGGCGCGGTGCAGCCAGTCGACACCGAGGTTCGAGCCGAGGCTGGCGGTCAGCAGGTCCTGCACCTCCTCGTCGGCCTCGTAGCGGGCGATGTCGCGTGGCAGGTCGACCTCGACGAGCTCGGGCACCGGCACGTCGACCAGCCGTGCGACACCGGCGACGACCACCTCGGCCACCAGCACCCGCAGGCCCTGGCCGGCGCCGCGGAACTTCACGACGTAGGTGCCGAGGTCGTCGGCCTCGACCACGCCTGGCAGCGACCCTCCCTCGCGCAGCGGGGTGACGTAGCGGGTCGCCCGGACCTGCCTCACGCGTCGTCCTCCTCCAGCCGGGCGCGCTGCTCGGCGACGTCGTAGTCGGGCTCGGGCCACTCCAGGCGCATGCCGCGCAGCCCCTCGAGGAGCAGCTGGGCGACGGCCCAGTTGCGGTACCACTTGGTGTCGCTCGGCACGACGTACCAGGGCGCCTGGTCGTGGCTGCAGCGCTCGAGCGCGGCGGCGTACGCCGACTGGTACGCCGCCCAGTGGGCCCGCTCGTCGATGTCGCCGGGCTTGAACTTCCACTGCTTGAGCGGGTCGTCGAGCCGGGCGAGCAGCCGCTCGCGCTGCACCTCGGCCGAGACGTGGAGGAAGCACTTGAGCACCAGCGTCCCCTGCGCGACCAGGTCGCGCTCCCAGTCGACGATCGCGGCGTAGCGGCGCTCGAGCTCGTCGGCGTCGACGTGCTCGTGCACGCGCGGCACCAGGACGTCCTCGTAGTGCGAGCGGTCGAAGACCCCCACCTGACCCGCTGCGGGCAGCGCCCGGTCGATGCGCCACAGGAAGTCGTGGGCGAGCTCCTCCTCGGTGGGCTTCTTGAACGACGTGAGACGCAGCGCCAGCGGGCTCAGCACACCGAGCGACTTCTCGACCACCCCGCCCTTGCCGGCGGTGTCCATGCCCTGCAGCACCACTAGCACCCGACGGGTGCCGCCGGTGTAGGCGTCGGCGTAGAGCCGCTCCTGCAGGTCGACCAGCTCGTCGCGCAACGCGCGCAGCGCCTGCTGGCCCTCCCGCTTGTTGGGCGGCCCGACAGGTTGGCGACCGGTCGGCAGCGCCGCCAGGTCGACCGGGCCCGGGCCCAGTCGCAGCGCGTCGGTGAGGTCGTACGACGGGGCCGAGGGCTCGCTCATGGTCGCGAGTATGTCCTAGGCGTCGCGTAGGTTCGCCCCCGTGGACCTGCCCGTCATGCCGCCCGTGCGCCCGATGCTCGCCAAGTCGGTCAAGGGCGTGCCCGACCCGGCGAAGGTCGACGGTGGCGTGCTGTTCGAGCCCAAGTGGGACGGGTTCCGCTGCCTGGTGTTCCGAGACGGCGACGAGGTCGAGCTGACCTCGCGCAACACCAAGCCGCTGACGCGCTACTTCCCCGAGGTGGTCGTGGCGGTGCGCGAGCAGCTGCCCGAGCGCTGCGTGCTCGACGGCGAGCTCTTCGTGGCGATCGGCGACCGGCTGGAGTTCGAGGTGCTGCAGGAGCGCATCCACCCGGCCGCGTCCCGCATCACCATGCTGAGCGAGAAGACGCCGGCGTCGTTCGTGGCGTTCGACCTGCTCGCGATCGGCGACGAGTCCCTCGTCGACGCCTCCTTCTCCGAGCGCCGCGCCCGCCTGGAGGCGGCCCTGGGCGACCTCGACGGCCCGTGCTACCTCACCCGGGTGACGGGTGAGCGCGAGGAGGCCGAGCGGTGGTTCGAGCAGTTCGAGGGCGCGGGGCTCGACGGCGTCGTCGCCAAGCCGCTCGCGGCGCCGTACGTCGAGAACGCCCGCACCATGCTGAAGATCAAGCACGCCCGCACCGCCGACGTGGTCGTCGCCGGCTACCGGCTGCACAAGACCTCCACCCCCGAGCGGCCACTGCTCGGCTCGCTGCTGCTGGGGCTCTACGACGGCGACGCGCTGCAGCACGTCGGCGTCGCGGCGTCCTTCACCGAGAAGCGCAGGGCCGAGCTGCTCGAGGAGCTCCGTCCGCTCGAGGTCGACGTCGCTGACCACCCGTGGAAGGCGTGGGCGGGCGACGCGATCGCCAACCCCGACCGGGTGCCAGGCACCCAGAGCCGCTGGAGCCAGGGCAAGGACCTCTCCTTCACCCCGGTGCGCCCCGAGCGCGTGCTCGAGGTCGGCTACGAGCACATGGAGGGGCGCCGCTTCCGCCACACCGCGCAGTTCAAGCGCTGGCGCGACGACCGCGACCCCGCGTCGTGCGGCTACGAGCAGCTCGAGGAGGTCGCGTCGTACGACCTCGGCTCGGTGCTCGGTGCCGGCCGGGTCGACGGTTCCTGACGGGCGCGGCATCCTGGGGCCATGGCCGACGACGGTGGTGACGAGGTGACCCGCTACGAGGTGGTGGTGCTCGTCGAGCGCGCCCTCGACCCGACCGACGCCGCCCGGTTGCAGTCGCTGCACGAGGGCGTCGACGCCCCGGTCCGCTACCACCTGCTGCTGCCGGTCGAGGACGCCGCGCGCGGTGTCGACGGGGCGATGACCCAGCTCTCGTCGGGCGAGGTGTTCAGCGCACCGGCCGTGACCGTGCCGCCGGAGGTGACCGAGGAGGTGCGCCGCGACCTGCTCGCCGCGTGCCGCGCCCGGGTCGACGCCTCCGTGGACGCGCTCGAGGCCGCCGGCGCGGAGGCCGTCGGTCGTGCGGCCTGCGAGGAGCCCCTGCAGGCGCTGACGGCGACCGTGCGCGACGTCGACGCCCGCGAGGTGATCATCGTGACCCGTCCGCACGTGGTGCAGGAGTTCTTCCACGTCGACTGGACCTCGCGCGCCGAGCGTCGTCTCGACGTCCCCGTGCTGCACCTGCTCGGCCACGCGAGCGAGCGCTGATGGGTCTGTTCCGCCGCCGCGGGCCGGAGCCGCGGCCACCGGTGGCCGACCTGTCCGAGGTGCTCGACGTCCAGGGCGAGTCCTGGCCGCTGGCCGACCTGCTCGTCGCCGCCCGCGTCGACGCCGGACGGCTCTCGGTGGAGCTCTACCACCCGTCGTTCGCCGACCCGCGGTTCCCGACCGAGACCCGGCTCGCGGTCGCGCAGGAGCTGCTCGTCGCCGTGCTCGGCGAGCGGGGGGCCCGCCAGGTCGTGCACCGGCTGACCGCTGTCACCTTCGCGCCCATCGACGCGTTCAGCGCCGAGGCACTGAGAGCCTTCGCCCGCTCCCTCGGCGCCGACGTCGACCCACCGGCCGCCGAGGCCTGAGGCCTCATCCCACGGGTGCGGTGGCCGCCCCTTCGTGGCTCGCTCCGCTCGCACCTCAGGGAGCAGAAAGTGGTTCGCTCCGCTCGCACCTCAGGGAGCAGGAAGTGGTTCGCTCCCTGAGGAGCGCCGCGAGGGACGAGCGGGGCGTCACGAAGGGCGCGGCACCATCGGCCCGCGGCGGTGTGGGCCTTCGCCCTTCGTGGCTCGCTCCGCTCGCACCTCAAGGAGCGGTACTTGGTCGCTCCGCTCGCACCTCAGGCAGCAGGAAGCGGCCCGCTCCCTGAGGAGCGCCGCGAGGGACGAGCGGGGTGTCACGAAGGGCGCGGCACCATCGGCCCGCGGCGGTGTGGGCCCTCGCCCTTCGTGGCTCGCTCCGCTCGCACCTCAGGGAGCAGGAGGCGGTTCGCTCCCTGAGGAGCGCCGCGAGGGACGAGCGGGGCGTCACGAAGGGCGCGGCACCAGCGGCCCGCGGCGGTGTGGGCTTCGCCCTTCGTGGCTCGCTCCGCTCACACCTCAGGGAGCGATGCGGGTCGCTCCGCTCGCACCTCAGGGAGCGGTGCCTTGTCGCTTCGCTCGCACCTCAGGGAGCGGGGGCGGTCAGCCGTCGACGCGGTTGCCGTGCTCGTCCCAGTGGGAGGCGACCTTCTTGGAGGGCTGCACACGGGGCGGCTCGCCGGGCATCTTGGGGTGGTCGGGCGGGTAGTTGGCCTCGCCCTCGGGCGACTCGTCGTAGAGCCGGATCAGCGACTCGATCGAGCCGGGGGTGTCGTCGATGCCCGCCCACGGGTCGCCGTCGGCGAGCCGCTCGGGGACGGTCCACAGGTTGAGCTCGGAGGGGTCCTGGAGCGCCGCCAGGTCGTCCCACGACAACGGCGTCGAGACCGGGGCACCCGGCTTGGGTCGCAAGGAGTACGCCGAGGCGATGGTGCGGTCGCGGCAGTTCTGGTTGAAGTCGACGAAGATGCGCTCGCCGCGCTCCTCCTTCCACCACGCGGTGGTGACGCCGTCGTCGCGCTGCTCGAGGGCCCGGCCGAACCCGAGCGCGGCGTGTCGCACGTCGACGAAGTCCCAGCGCGACTCGATGCGCACGTAGACGTGGACGCCACGGTTGCCGCTCGTCTTCACCCACCCGGTGAGCCCGTGCTCGGCCAGCAGCTCGCGGGCGACGCCGGCGACCCGCACCGCGTCGCGGAACCCGGTGCCGGGCTGCGGATCGAGGTCGATCCGCAGCTCGTCGGGATGGTCGTTGTCGTCGCGCCGCGTCGGCCACGGGTGGAACGTGATGGTGCCCATCTGGGCGCACCAGCCCACGGTCGCGAGGTTGGCGACGCAGACCTCGTCGGCAGGCCGGCCGCTGGGGAAGACGACGCGCGCGGTCTCGACGTACGGCGGCGCCCCCTTCGGCACGCGCTTGGAGTAGAACGCGTCGCTCGGGTCACCGCGCCCCGTGGCCAGGGTGATCCCCGGCAGCACGCCCGTCGTCCAGCGCTCCAGCGCCGTCGGGCGGTCGCGCAGCGCCCGCATGACGCCGTCCTGCACCGAGAGGTAGTAGGCGACGACCTCGCGCTTGGTCGCCTCGGGCGTGGTGTCGGTGGCGGGGTAGATCACCCGGTCGGGGCTGCTCACGCGCACCTCGAGCCCGTCGGCCTCCAGCATCACGGGCTTGGTCGCCATGGGCCGACCCTACGGCGCGGCACCGACGGGTGCCGCGGGCCCGGTGACGGCGCGCCGCACGAGACGGCTCGCGAGGGCGACGACCGCCTCGAGCGGGCCCCGCCGACGCACGAGCGCGAACACGGCCCCGACGACCAGCGCGAGGCTCACGTGCTGCAGGTAGGTCGTGGTGTCGGGGTCGTCGAGCAGCGAGGCACGGAGCACGACGTGCGCCGTGTAGAGGCTCAGCGTCATCGCGCCCGCGCCGAGGACGACGGCGGCCACGCGGGGGGCGAGGTTCCCGGCCACGAGCGCCACCGCCAGCACCAGGCAGGCGGTGCCGGCGGTGCCGGCGAGGTCGAGGGGTGTGCCCGAGTGCGGGGCGTCGACCGCGAGCCACCACCACGACCCGGGTGGGGTCGTGCCGTAGAACCCGGTGCTGAGGCGGCCGGCCGCGCTCTCGAGCGGGCCGAAGCGCAGCTCGAGCAGCTCGCGTGCGCCTGGCTGCGCCAGCAGGGAGCGCGAGGTGGCCGACGCCATCATCGCGGTCCCGAGCCCGATCAGCCCGAGCACGAGCGGCAGGGTCCGCGCACGCAGGTCGCACCGACCGATGGCCATGCCGAGCAGCACGTAACCGAGCCACGGCAGCGCCGGGTAGTACCCGGTCAGCAGGAGCGTCCAGGACAGTCCGCCTGGGTCAGCGACCAGCGTGCCGAAGGTGGGGTTCTCGAAGCCGGACGCCGGGAGCCCGGCACGCACCAGGTGCGAGACGACCGGGGCCAGCAGCAGCCACGGCACGGCGAGGGCGAACAGCACGCCCGCGCGCAACGTCAGGAACGGCAGCGCGAGCAGGAAGAACAGCCCGTAGTAGACGAGGATCACCGCGATGCCCGACTCGAGCTCGCCGAGCCCGAGTCCGACGGCCGCCACGAGCACCGCACGCACCGCGAGCGCGGCTGCCGCGCCCGCGAGCGGACGTCCGGCGAGGGGCTGGCGGCCACCGCTGGTCAGGGCGATGCTCACACCGGCCAGGACGGCGAAGAGTGCCGAGGCGCGCCCGCCGGCGATCGCGTGCGTCATCGTCTCCCGCTGCGTCACCGGGTCGAGCCCGGGCAGCACGTGGACGGCCATCATGCCGAGCAGCGCGACGCAGCGCGCCACGTCGACCCCGACGACCCGGCTGCTCGCTGGTGCGGTCCCGAGGATCACGAGGGCGATGCTCCCCCGGGCCCGGTGGCGGCGAGGAGGCGACCCGCCGTACGGCGAGGCGCGCTCACGCCGGCGGGGTGAGCTCCTCGAGGACCTCGTGGGGCTCGAAGGTGGGGCGCCGGTCGTCGACGTCACGGTTCTTGCGCACGAACTCGAAGCCCGAGCAGGTCACCATCACCCAGCGCTCGGGCGGCCCGGACTGGCCGAGCCACACGGGGTGGTCGGGGGCCCAGGTGCGCAGGGCGTGCTCGGCGCACTCGCGGTGCACCGGCGGGAAGAGGAAGGAGTTGCGCGCCTGCTCGTCGACCGTGCCGATGATCACGAGCGGACGGCCGAGGGTGCTGGCGCACACCCCGCAGATGCGGCTCAGCGCGCACTGGGTGACCC
Organism: Nocardioides marmoraquaticus; assembly: GCF_054777915.1. Taxonomy (NCBI): domain Bacteria; kingdom Bacillati; phylum Actinomycetota; class Actinomycetes; order Propionibacteriales; family Nocardioidaceae; genus Nocardioides; species Nocardioides marmoraquaticus. Next base: position 102,189 of record NZ_BAAHAA010000003.1, read on the forward strand.
GGGCCTTGTGCAGGCCCAGGTCGCCCGCGCTGGCGAAGGGGACGGCGCCGATCCCGACGCGCGGTTGGTCGATCACGGCTGCTGCCGCCTCCCTCGTCGTGCTGCTCGTCGTGCTGCTCGTCGTACGTCGCGGATCAAGCGGTCTGCCGCGAGGTCCAGTTGCCCGTCTCGAGCCGCTTGGACTGCCGCGCGACCTCGGCCACCCGGCCCCGCGGGACCTCCATGTCGACGACGGGGGTCGTCGGCTTGTCGGAGGAGGTGTACTTGTTGGGCAGCGACAGCTTCATGATCGTGCGCAGCGTCTGGCCGTACTGCCGGTGGAGCGGACCCGTGGTGTACGGGATGCCGTACTTCTCGCACAGCGGCCGCACCCGCATCGAGATCTCGGGGTAGCGGTTGCTCGGCAGGTCGGGGAACAGGTGGTGCTCGATCTGGTAGCCGAGGTTGCCGCTCATCACGTGCAGGAACGGACTGCCGGTGAAGTTGGCCGCGCCCAGGATCTGGCGCAGGTACCACTCGGCCCGGGTCTCGTCCTCGATCTCCTCCTCGGTGAAGTGGAGCGCACCGTCGGGGAAGTGACCGCAGAAGATGATCATGTAGGACCACAGGTTGCGGGTGAGGTTGGCCGCGGCGTTGGCCTGCAGCGTCTGCTTCCACCCGGGGCCGGCGAGGGCCGGGAAGACGACGTAGTCCTTCAGCACCTGCTTGCGGACCTTGCGGCCGATCTGCAGCAGCTGCTTCTTCATCACCTCCGGGTCCTTCTCGAGCTTGCGGATCGCCTCGATGTCGAGGTCGTGGAGGGCGACGCCCCACTGGAACAGCGTGGCGAGCATGAAGTTGTAGACGGGCTGGCCGAGGTTGGCGGGGTGCCACTTCTGCTCGCGCGCCATGCGGAGGATGCCGTAGCCGATGTCGTTGTCGTGGCCGAGCACGTTGGTGAACTGGTGGTGCACGTAGTTGTGGCTGTGCTTCCACTGCTCGGCGGGCTGGGTGGTGTCCCACTCCCAGGTGCTGGAGTGGATCTCCGGGTCGTTCATCCAGTCCCACTGGCCGTGCATGACGTTGTGGCCGATCTCCATGTTCTCGAGGATCTTGGCCGCGCCGAGCATGGCGGTGCCGGCGACCCAGGCCGGCTTCCAGCGGCTGGCGAACAGCGCCACACGCCCGCCGGCGGCGAGGCCGCGCTGGATCTTGATCAGGCGGTGGATGTACGCCGCGTCCTGGTCGTTGCGCGAGGCCTCGATGTCGGCCCGGATCTGGTCGAGCTCCTTGCCGAGCTCCTCCACCTGCTCGGGCGTGAGGTGGGTGTACTCCTTGACGTCCGCGATGGCCATCGGCGGACTCCCTTCGGTCGGGTGCTGGATGGTGCTGCTGGGTCGTGCCGGTCGTGCCGGTCGTGCGGGTCGTGCTGGTGGAGCGGGGTCAGATGTCGAGCTGGCAGTCGCCGGCGAGCGCGGTCACGCACGTCTGGATCTGCTCGTTGGGGCCGGAGAACTCCTCGCCGCTGCGCAGGTCGCGCACGGTGCCCTCGACGAGGGTGAGGGTGCAGGTGTGGCAGATGCCCATCCGGCAGCCGTAGGGCATGCCGACGCCGGCGGCCTCGCCGGCCTCGAGCACGGTCTCGGCGCCGTCGGCCTCGTAGGACTTGTTGGTGTTGGTGAAGGTGAGCGTGCCGCCCTCCGCGCCGTCGCCCCCGAGGTCGAGGGTGAAGCGCTCGAGGTGCAGGGAGTCCTCGATCCCGGCGGCCTCCCAGCACTCCTCGCACGCGTCGAGCATCGGGGCCGGGCCGCAGGCCCAGGTCTCGCGCTCCTGCCAGTCGGGGCACAGCTCGGCGAGGTCGTCGGGGAAGGTGACCATCCCCATCGTGTCGGTGTACTGCTCGTGGACGCTCAGGCCGTCGTGCTCGGCGGCCAGCGCGCGCAGCTCGTCGCGGAAGATCATCCGCTCCTCGCTGGTCGAGCTGTAGACCACCCGGACGTCGGGCACGCTGTCGCGTCGGTCGAGCGTGCGGAGCATCGCCATCACCGGCGTGATGCCGCTGCCGCCGACGAGGAACAGCATCTTGGCGGGCGGTGGGTCGGGCAGCACGAAGTCGCCCTTGGGCTCGGCGAGCCGGATGATCGTGCCGGGCGCCAGCCCGGAGACCAGGTGCTCGGAGAGGAAGCCCTCCGGCATCGCCCGCACCGTGATCGCGATGTGGCGGCCCTCGCGCTTGGGCGGCGACGACACCGAGTAGGAGCGCCAGTGCCACTTGCCCTGCACCTGCACCCCGATCCCGACGTACTGGCCGGCCTTGTGGTCGTGGCGCCACCCCCAGCCCGGGCGGATGACGATCGTGGCCGCGTCGTCGGTCTCCTGCTTGACCCGCGTGATCCGCCCGCGCAGCTCACGTGAGGTCCACAGCGGGTTGACCAGCTTGAGGTAGTCGTCGGGGGCCAGCGGTGTCGTCAGCCGCGAGCCGACGCGACGTACCCGCTCCCACGACACCCGCTCGGCGACCATGCACCCTCCTGAGGACTTTGGGTGAACGCCTGTCCACCCTGCACTGTGAGTTACCCAACAACCCGTCACCCAACCAGCGCAAGGGGCTCGTGTCCGGCGATCCGGACAGCCGACCGCTCCCCCGGCGCCCTTGGGCCCGAGAACTACGCTGGGGACATGGCTTACGAGGTGCAGAAGACCGACGCTCAGTGGCGCGAGGAGCTCTCGGCCGAGGAGTTCCACGTGCTGCGGCAGGCGGGCACGGAGCGTCCCTTCACCGGCGAGTACACCGACACCAAGACCGAGGGCGTCTACTCCTGCCGTGCGTGCGGGGCCGAGCTGTTCCGCTCGGAGACCAAGTTCGAGTCGCACTGCGGCTGGCCGTCGTTCTACGCCCCGCTCGCCGGCGATTCCGTCGAGTACGTCGAGGACAGGTCCTTCGGCACCGTCCGCACCGAGGTCCGCTGCGCCCGCTGCGGCTCCCACATGGGCCACGTCTTCGAGGGCGAGGGCTACGGCACGCCGACCGACCAGCGCTTCTGCATCAACAGCATCTCGGTCAAGCTCGAGCCCGTGACGGCCGACGCCGAGGGCTGATCCCCCACCGCACGACGACGGAGGCGTCCGCGATCACCGGGTGATCGCGGACGCCTCCGTCGTGTGGAGGGGTGCGCGCGTCAGGGCAGGGAGGCGAGCAGCTCGGCTGGGGCGCGCCGGCGGCCGGTGTAGAACGGGATCTCGTCGCGCACGTGGCGGCGGGCCTCGGAGCCGCGGAGGTGGCGCATCAGGTCGACGATGCGGTGCAGCTCGTCGGCCTCGAAGGCCAGCAGCCACTCGTAGTCGCCCAGCGCGAAGCTGGCGACCGTGTTGGCCCGCACGTCGGCGTAGTCGCGCGCCATCCTGCCGTGCTCGGCGAGCATCGCGCGACGCTCGGAGTCCTCGAGCAGGTACCACTCGTAGGAGCGCACGAAGGGGTAGACGCAGACGTAGTCGCGAGCGTCCTCGCCGGCCAGGAAGGCCGGGATGTGGCTCTTGTTGAACTCGGCCGGGCGGTGCAGGGCGACCTGCGACCAGACCGGGTCGAGCCGGCGGCCGAACCGCGTGGCGCGCAGCTGGTGGTAGGCCGCCTGCACCTGCTCGACGGTGGCGGCGTGCCACCAGACCATCACGTCGGCGTCGGCGCGGAGCCCGGCCACGTCGTAGATGCCGCGGGTCAGCACGTCGTCGGCCTCGAGCTTGGCGACGAGGTCGGCCACCTCGGCTGCCTCGGCGTCGCGGTCGGCCTCAGGGCCGAGGAGGTCGCGCAGTCGGAAGACCGACCACATGGTGTAGCGGATCGTGTCGTTGAGCTCCTTGGCCCGCTTGCCGACGCTCGTGCTGCTCATGCCCCCATTGTGGCAAGCGACCCCAGCACCTGGCGCACCGCCAGGTCGGCCGAGGCGATGCACGCCGGCACGCCGACACCGTCGTACGCCGCTCCGCACACGGCGAGCCCGGCATGGCCCGCCACGTCGCGCCGGACGAGGTCGACCCGGTCGAGGTGGCCGACGGCGTACTGGGGCAGCGCACCGCCCCAGCGCTGCACGTGCGTGGCCACCGGGCGGACGGGCGCGCCGAGGGCCCGGGCGAGGTCGGCGGTGGCGAGGTCGACGAGCTCGCGGTCGGTGCGCTGCAGCGCGCGCTCGTCGCGGTGGCGGCCGAGCGAGCAGCGCAGGAGCAGCAGGCCGCGCCCCCGCTCGCGCACCCAGCCCCACTTGGCGAAGGAGAAGGTGGCGGCCTTGACGTCGCGCTTCTCGACCGGTGGGACCAGGAAGCCCGAACCGGTCGTGCGGGGCATGCCGGGCACCGGGACGGCCAGCGTCACGACCACCACGGAGGCGCTCTCGACGCGGCCCAGGGTGAGCGCCGCTGCGGGCGCGACGTCGCTGAGGAGCCGGGCCGTGGCCCGCGCGGGGGTGGCGAGCACCACCCCGTCGGCCTCCAGCAGCTCGGGATCGTCGGCCGAGCCGACGACCAGGCGCCAGCCCCCACCGGGGCGGTGCGCCAGGTCGCGCACGGTGGCGCCCGTGCGCACCTCGACGCCGAGGTCGCCGAGCCGGCGCGCGAGCTCGACCGGGAGGCGGCCGACGCCGCCTCGTAGCCCGGCGAAGACGGGCGCGCCCGTCCTGGGCGGAGGCAGCGCCTCGGCGACGGCGCGCGACAGCGAGCGGTGGCCCTGCAGCAGGCGCACCAGCTGCGGCACCGCCGCGCGGGCGGAGAGCTCGCGCGCGTGTCCGGCGTACACCCCGCCGAGCAGCGGCTCGACCAGCCGGTCGACCACCTCGGCCCCCAGCCGCTCCTCGACCAGCGCCCCCACGCTGACGTCGCGGTCGCCCAGCTCGGTCGCGGGCAGCACGTGGTCGAGCGCGGCGCGCGCCAGCCCGCGCTGCGAGAGCACCGGCTCGAGGTCGCCCACGTCGGCCGGGACGCCCATGAGGGTGCGCGGCATGGGGACGAGGCGGCCCCGGTTCCACAGGTTGGCCGCGGTCGTGGCGGGGTTCACCACGTCGTCGGCCAGGCCGACCTCGTGGGCCAGGGCGACCCCCTCGGGCCGACGCTGCAGCATCGCCTCGGCCCCGACGTCGACGCCCACCCCGCCGACCTCGGCGACGCGCAGGCTGCCGCCGACGCGGGACGACGACTCGAGCACGGTCACCCGCACGTCGGCGGGACCGTCGTGCCGCAGCCGCCACGCGGCCGCGAGCCCGGCGACGCCGGCGCCCACCACGACGACGTGGGGCCCGGCGGTCGCGGGCTGCTGCTGATCGTTCACCGCTCCCAGGTTGGCACAGCGGTGGAACCATCCCGCGGCCGGCGGCGTCGGACCCGCATGGACACCACGCCCCGGCTCCGCCTCCTCCACCTCGCGCTCCTGCTCGTCGCCCTGCTGCTCGCGCTCGCGGGCTGCAGCGGAGCCGGCGGTGCGGGCGGGGGCAGCGACAGCGCAGTCGACTCGTCGGGCGGGTCCGTCGCCGAACCTGCTCCCGAGGTCGCCGACGAGGGTGCCGACGACGCAGGGGCACGCGGGGAGCAAGCCGGGGGTGCGGCGGGCCGGGCGACCGCGATGGAGCGGGCCGTCGTCTCGACCGGGGAGGTGCAGCTGCAGAGCGGCGACGTCGGCCGCGCCCGGGCGGAGGTGCTGCGGCTCACCCGGGGCTGGGGCGGTGTGGTGGCCGACGAGCAGTCCAGCAGCGACGACGAGGGGCGGACGACGTACACGTCGATGACGCTGCGCGTGCCGACCGCCCGGTTCGACGCCGCCATGGAGGCGCTCGGCGAGGTGGCCACGCTCGTCGACCGCAGCCGGACCAGCGAGGACGTCACCACCCAGGTCGTCGACGTCTCGGCCCGGGTGCGCGCCCAGCAGCAGTCCGTACGCCGCATCGAGGCGCTGCTGGCCGAGGCCGAGGACCTGCGCGACGTCGTCTCGATCGAGGGTGACCTCGCGCAGCGCCAGGCCGAGCTCGACTCGCTGCGCTCGCAGCAGGCCTACCTCGACGACCAGACCTCGCTGTCGACCATCGGCGTCGTGGTCGACTCCCCCGCCACCGCCAGCCCCGACGAGGAGCCGGGCGGGTTCGTCGGCGGCCTCCGCAGCGGCTGGACGGCGCTGGGGGCCAGCGTCGCGGTGCTGCTCACCGCCGTCGGCGCCGTGCTCCCCTTCGCGGTGCTGCTGGGCGTGGTGGCGGTGCCCGCCGCGGTCGTCGTACGGCGCCGCCGCTCGCGGCCGGCGACGGGCGGCGTCGCGGCCTGAGCCCTCAGCGCGCGGTGGTCTCGTGCACGAAGTCGGTGAGCCGGGCCAGCTGGTCGGGGTCGGTGTCGGGGATGACGCCGTGGCCGAGGTTGAAGACGTGGCCCGGGGCCGCCTCGCCGTCGCGGAGCACCTCGGCGGCGCGCTCGAGCATCACCTCGGTGGGCGCGAACACCAGTGCCGGGTCGAGGTTGCCCTGCACGGCGCGGCCGCCCACGCGGCCGATGCCCTCGGCGAGCGGCACCCGCCAGTCGACGCCGACGACGTCGGCGCCCGCCTCCCCCATCAGGTCGAGGATCTCGCCGGTGCCGACCCCGAAGTGGGTGCGCGGGACGCCGCGCGTGCCGACGCGCTCGAGGACCTGCGCCGACCACGGGGCCACCGACTGCCGGTAGTCGGTGCGCGAGAGCGCCCCCGCCCAGGAGTCGAAGAGCTGCACCGCCGACGCACCGGCGTCGACCTGCACCTCGAGGTAGGTCGCGGAGATGCCGGCGATCTTGTCCATCAGCGCCCGCCAGACGTCGGGGGCGCCGAGCATCATCGCCTTGGTGCGGGCGTGGTCCTTGGACGGCCCGCCCTCGACGAGGTAGGAGGCGACGGTGAACGGCGCGCCCGCGAACCCGATCAGCGGCGTCGCGCCGAGCTCGGAGACCAGCGTGCGCACCGACTCGGTGACGTAGTCGACGTGGCCGGGCTCGAGGTCGGGGATCGCCTCGACGTCGGCGAGGGTGCGCACGGGGTGCTCGACCACGGGGCCGACCCCCGGCTTGATGTCGAGGTCGACGCCGACGGCCTTGAGCGGCAGCACGATGTCGGAGAAGAAGATCGCGGCGTCGACGCCGTAGCGGCGCACGGGCTGCAGCGTGATCTCGACGACCAGCTCGGGCCGGGTGCACGACTCGAGCATCGAGACGCCCTCGCGCACCCGGCGGTACTCGGGCAGCGAGCGGCCCGCCTGCCGCATGAACCACACCGGCACGTGCGGGCCCCGCTCGCCGCGGACCGCGGCGAGGTAGGCGGAGTCGCGCAGCGCGGGGGCCGCCGAGGCGGTGGTCGGGGTGCTGTCGGGCATGCTCCGATCCTCCCAGGTCAGGCGGCGAGTCGAGGCCCCGGGATCGGACCCCCGTCCTAGTCTGGCGCCATGGCGGCACCCGACCACCCCTCGCGCGAGGCGCGCCGTGACCACGCGGCAGCGCCCCCCGAGTTCACCCGCGCGGTGGCACAGATGCAGGCCGCCCCGACGCGGCCCGAGGTCCTCGTCGAGCGCATGCCCGCACCGCAGCGCATCGCGCCCTTCGCCTCGGCCCTCAGCGCCGACGTGGTCGTCGACGGCGACGAGGTCGGCTCCGGGCGCCTGGTGCTGCTGCACGACCCGGCCGGCAACGACGCGTGGGAGGGCACCTTCCGGTGCGTCGCCTACGCCCGCGCCGAGATCGACCCCGAGCTGGTGCAGGACCCCATGCTCGCCGAGGTCGGGTGGAGCTGGCTGCTCGAGGCGCTCGAGGCCCACGGCGCCGAGCACGTCGCCCCGTCGGGCAGCGTGACCTGCGTGGCCTCGCAGGGCTTCGGGGGCATGGCTGACGAGCCCGCCACCGCCCAGCTCGAGATCCGCGCCTCCTGGTCGCCGACCGGTGACCTCGGCCCCCACGTCGAGGCGTGGTCCGAGCTGCTCTGCACCGCGGTGGGCCTGCCCCCGGTGCCGCCGGGCGTGGCCGTCATGCCGGCCCGGCGCGGACACCGCGGCCCGGCCTGATGACGGGTCCCGAGACCGAGCCGCAGGAGCCTGCTCCCGAGCTGCCCCTGCTCACCCTGCGCGACGGCCTGCCCGACGTCACCGACACGCCTGAGGCCCTGGCCGAGGTCGTGGCTGCGGTCGCCGGAGGCTCCGGCCCGGTCGCCATCGACGCCGAGCGCGCGTCGGGCTACCGCTACAGCTCGCGCGCCTACCTCATCCAGCTGCGCCGCGAGGGCGCCGGCACTGCGCTGGTCGACCCGGTCCCCTTCGCCGACCTGACCGACCTCGACGGAGCCATCGGCGACGCCGAGTGGATCCTGCACGCCGCCACCCAGGACCTCCCGTGCCTGCGCGAGGTGGGCCTGCGCCCGCGCGCGCTCTTCGACACCGAGCTCGCCGCCCGCCTGCTCGGCTACCCGCGCGTCGGCCTCGCCACCCTGGTCGAGGCCATCGTCGGGCGACGGATGCGCAAGGAGCACAGCGCCGTCGACTGGTCGCGCCGACCGCTGCCGCAGCCGTGGCTCGAGTACGCCGCCCTCGACGTCGAGGTCCTCGTCGAGCTCCGCGACACCCTGCACGCCGAGCTCGTCGCCGACGACAAGATCACGTGGGCCGAGCAGGAGTTCACCCACCTGCTCGACTTCGCCGCGGCACCCCGCGTCGACCCGTGGCGGCGTACCTCCGGCATCCACAAGGCCAAGGGCCGCCGGGCGCTCGCCGCCGTGCGCGAGCTGTGGACGGTGCGCGACGCCCTGGCCCGCGACCGCGACACGACCCCGGGCCGGCTGCTGCCCGACAGCGCGCTCGTGGCCGCCGCCAACGCCATGCCGCAGAGCACGCGGGCGCTGCTCGACACCCCGGGGTTCCACGGCCGGGGCGCCCGCCGCCACGGCGACGCCTGGATCGACGCGCTCACCCGCACCCGGGCGCTGCCCGAGGCCGAGCTGCCGCCCATGACGTTGCGCACCGACGCCCCGCCACCGCCGCGCACGTGGGCCGACCGCGACGCCGAGGCCGCCGCCCGGCTCGCGCAGGCCCGTGAGGAGGTGGCGGCCTTCTCCGAGACTCGCTCGGTCCCGGTCGAGAACCTCCTCACCCCCGACTACCTCCGGCGGGTGCTCTGGCGGCCCCCGACCCCCGCCGACGGCGAGACGCTCCTCGAGGCCGTCGGCCGTGCGCTCGGGGCGCTCGGGGCCCGGCCGTGGCAGGTCGACATCACCGGTCCGATCATCGCCTCGGCGATCGCCGACGCCGCCGCGCAGACGGCCGCGGCCCGGACGACCACGACCACGTCCCAGGACGACGACGCACCCTCCGACGACGGTGGGGCGGACCCGGCCTAGTCGCCGGTGCTGCTCGGCGAGGGGCTGCTGCTCTCCTCGTCGCCCCCGTCGCCGCCCCCGTCGCCCCCGTCACCGCTGTCTCCCTCGTCGGTGGCGAGGAGCGGCTGGGAGGCGGAGTCGATCGCGGCCAGCCGCTCCTCGAGCGGGCCGATGAGCGGCTCGTAGAACAGCTGGGCCAGCTGCCGCGACGCGACCGCGGCCACGGGCCGCCAGTTCTCGCTGACCGGGGTCCGCTGGATGTCACGCAGCTCGCGCACGAACACCTGCGTGTGCAGGGGCCGCTCCCCCGGCATCAGGAAGTCGTCGGAGTCGACGCTCTCGAGGTTGGTCGGCATCACCGATCCGGTGGCGGCCAGCGCGTCCTGGGCGTCGGTGCCGACCAGGTCGACGAGCAGGTCGGCCGCCTGCTCCTGCACCTGGGAGTCGGCGGAGATGCACAGCCCGCGCATGCGACCGCTGGTCGCGGCGCTGCCGAGCACGGGCATCGGCATGACGTCGAAGGTGAGGTCGGGGTGCTGGCGCAGCGTGCCGACGAGGTCGCGGTAGCCCAGCATCATGCCGAGCTGGCCGTCGATGAAGCGGCGCAGCGCCGGCTTCCGCTCGAGCGCCTGGGGGCCGAAGGTCAGGCCCGGGTCGCGCACGACCGCGAGCAGCTCCTCCATGGCGGAGGCACTCGCGTCGTCGGTGAAGGTGAGCGAGGTCGGGGCGTCGGTCTCGTCGACGAGGGTGCCGCCGCCGGACTGCAGGAACGGGGCGACCTGGTCGAGGGTGGGGGCGACGTACAGCCCCCGGACGCCGGGGGCGCGGGGCTGTTGCGCCGCACGGGCCATCTCGTCGAGGCGCCACCCCCGCTCGGGGGTGACCTCGGCGCCGCCGTCCTCGTTGACCTGGTCGAGCTCGATCAGCTGGGGGTTGTAGTAGACGACGAGCGGGGAGACGTCGACCGGCATGCACTGCAGGGCGGAGTCCTGGCCGAACGCCTCGAGGCCACGACGGTTGTAGCCGTCGCCGAAGTCGACCTGTCGCGCCGCGAGCAGGTCGTCGACGCGACGCACGGCCTCGGTCGAGACCAGCGTCGGCAGGTCCTCGACGTCGGTGAGGAAGAGGTCGGGCGGGTCGCCGGCGGCGCGGGCGCGCGTCAGCGCCGCCATGGCCTCGGCCCGGTCGTCGTACGACGTGACGGTGACGTCGGTCTCGGACTGGGTGGTCGCCCACTGGGTGGCGAGCTGCTCGTAGGTGTCGGTGACCTCCTGCGGCCCGAAGACGAACACGGTGATCTCGGTCGGGTCCGCGGCGGAGGCCGACGGCGACGGCTCGGGTGCGGAGCCGGAGTCCTCGCCGGAGCAGCCAGCGGCCACGAGCGCCACGCTCAGCGTCGCCAGGGCGGCTCGGCGCCAGCGGCGCCGTGGTGCGGGGGACCTCACGGACCTGCCACCTCGTCTCGGTCGCTCGGCACCGCGGCCGGGTGCTGTCGGGGTGAGCCGCCGGGGACCGACGGCCCGGTCACACTAACGGGGCTGCGGTCGGCGCTCACGGACAGCCGTCGACGGGCCCCGCGGCGTCGTGGCCCGGGACACGCCTGGCGCTCACGTACCCCGTGCGGCGCGACGTCGCCCCTACGCTCTCGACATGCCTTCCCCCGGCTCGCCGACCGTGTCGCGCCCGTCCGTCCTGCTGCGCCCTGCTCGGCTCGCGGGCCTGCGGCGCCGCGTCCTCGGGGCCGGCGTGGCCGGCCTGCTGGCCGGTGGACTGGTCGCCTGCGGGGGTGAGGAGCCGAGGGCCACGCCGAGCGAGCCGGCGTCGTCGGTGACACCCTCGGAGTCGGAGTCGGGGTCTCCCTCTTCGCCCGCCAGCGTCAGTGCCTCTGCGAGCCCGCCGGCGACGGCCTCGGCGACCCCCGCGGAGACCGCCTCGGCCCCGGCCGGCGGGACGCTCGCCGACGCCCTGCTCCGGGCGGGCGACGTCCCCGGCCTCAACGCCTCGTCCCGGTGGACCGCCGGCGCCACGGGCGCGGTCGGCGACCAGCCCTTCGGGTGGTGCGCCCGCACCAGCGCCCTCGCCGTCGGGGCGCAGGAGGGGGTGCAGCGCACCTTCACCTCGGGGGGGGCGACACGGCCGCGCAGCAGGTGCTCGACGTCGTCGACGAGACCAACGCGCGCCGTCTCGAGCAGGTCTTCCGGGGCTGGCACCGCGACTGCCGCGGCGCCCGGGTCGGCCCGGTCCGAGCGCTCCCGGTGCCGAGCGGCACGGCCTGGTGGTACCTCTCCAGCCGCCCCGCCGGCGACGGCACCTGGGAGGCCTTCGGCCTGGCGCGCGACGGTGCCCGCCTCACGGTGCTCCGCATGGAGCACAGCGGTCAGGACCACTCCTACGAGCCGGGTCAGGACCCGCTCGAGCGGGCCGTCGTCGCCGCGGCCGGGCGTCTGGGCTGACCGAGCCGGCGGCAGGATGGGGGGCATGTCCGAGCGTCGCCACCACCGTCCCTCGCTGCCCGGCGCCCGCCACTTCGAGGGGATCGAGGGAGCAGCCGACCCGGCCGAGCTGACCGCCGCCGCCGACCGGGCCGCCACCGCGCTGGTGCGCGGGGCCCGCGAGGACGCCGACGAGGCGCTGGTGGAGCGGGTGGTGCACCTCGCCGAGACCGAGGGTCTCGACACCCTCGCCGAGCTGTGGGCGGCAGCCCCGGCGGAGTCGCTGGCGGGATCGCTGTGGCGGCTCTACCTGCTGCGCTCGTGGGTGCACCGCGCACCCGGGCGCGCCGCCGCCGAGTTCGACCTGGGGCGGCACCACGTCCCGGTCGGCGAGGTCGTCGCCGGCGTCGAGGTCCCGCCCGGCCCCGAGGAGGTCCGCACCCTGCTCGACCAGGTGCTGCGCGGCGTCGTGGTCGGCGAGTACGCCGACACGCTGTTCCGCGCCGCGGCCTTCGCCCGGGTGACCGCGGCCGGTCGCGCCCACGCCCACGACGAGCCGGCGGACGAGGCGGCGGGCGAGGCGCACACCTCGGGCCACTACGCCTCGGACCTGTCGGCCTCGCGGCTGCTCGCCCTCGCCGACCAGCTCGAGCGCGCCGGCTACCTCGAGCTCGGCGGCACCCTGACCTGACGCGTCAGCCCAGGTACGGCGCCGCGGCGCGCAGCACGGCGTCGTACACCTCCCGGTCGAGGGCCGCCCCCTCGCGACGCACGTCCTCCGGGGCCAGCCGCAGCACGCGGTTGACCCGCACCTCGCTCGGTCGTCCCTGCCGGTCCCAGCCGCCGGTGCCGACGTCCATCCAGAGCCGACCGGCACGGCGCTCCTGCTCGGCGTCGCGGTCGTGGTCCTTGGACGTCAGCGCGAGGCCGAGCAGCGTCGTGCCCTCCGTGCCGACGACCAGCACGGGACGGTCCTTGCCCTGGCGTGGGTCGTCCTCGTAGGGCACCCACGCCCAGACCACCTCACCGGGGTCGGGGCGCCCGTCGGCGCGCGGGGCGTAGCCGAGTCGCCGCTCGACGGCCCGACGCACCGGCGCGGGGGTGGCCCGGGCGACCGCACGGCGCCGCCGGCTCGGTCGTCGGCCGGGCACGGTGCCCGCCGGAGGGCCGAGGACGGAGTCGATCAACCGGAAGAGGTCCACCGGACCACCCAAGCACGTGCATCTGGAAGTAGGGCGTCGGGCCGGGAGCGCCTCACGGCGCGTGGCCGCTCGTGGCGGCTGATGTTGGGACCCGGGGCTGCCGCGGCCCGACGCAAGACCCCACCGTACTCCCGATCACGCTGTTCCCAAGCCGAACCGCCGACCCTGTGGACCACGTCACGCGACCGCGGGTGCCCTCACCCCAGCAGCTTGCGGACCCGGGCGTCCGACACCGGCTCGGACGTGCCGAGCTGCTGCGCCCACAGGCTCACCCGGTACTCCTCGAGCAGCCAGCGCACCCGGCGCAGGTCGGCCGGTGCCGGCACGCCCTCCGGAAGGGCCTGCACCTGGTGGCGCCACGCCTCCTGCAGCGGAAGCACGCGCTCCATCAGCTCGCGGTCGCGGCGCAGGTCGGTGAGCCGCTCCACCCGCGCGGCCATGCCGGCGAGGTAGCGGGGGTAGTGCCGCAGCCGCTCGGCGCCCGCCTCCCCCACGAACCCGGGGGCCATCAGGCGCTCGAGCTGCCCGCGCAGGTCGTTCATCGCCGGCAGCGCCGCCATCTCGACGCGACCGCGCAGCGACTTCTCCACCGGACGCCACGCCTCGAGCACGCGCAGCACCTGGTGCAGCACCGCCTCGGCGTTGCCCCTCAGGTCGCGGCGCGCCCGGGCGACCAGGGCGTCGTACGCCGCCTCGTCGCGGACCGGGGGCGCGGCGTCGACCAGCGACGTCGCTGCGGCCACCACGCAGTCGGCGGCGAGCGCCCGGGCGTCGGGGTACGGCGAGGCGGCCAGCCCCAGCTTGGCGGCGTTGCCGAGACCGTCGAGCAGCGACGCCGGGGCGACGGGCACCGCGAGCAGGACGAGGCGGCGTACGCCGAGCCGGTGACGGGCCTCCTGCTCGGCCTCGGAGGCGGCGACCGCGAGGCCGACCGTGTTGCCCTCGTCGACGAGTGCGGGGTAGCCGCGTACCTCGTGGCCGGCGCGGGTGCGGGTGAAGGACGGCTCGACGGTGCCGAAGGTCCAGGAGGTCTGCCCGGTGGCCGCGACGCCGGACTCCTCGGCGACCTGCTGCACGGCGGCGTCGAACGACGGCCGCAGCGGCGCCTTGAGCTCGTCGAGGTCCTTGCCGACGGCAACCTCGTCGCCCGACTCGTCGAGCACCCGGAAGCGGGGACGCAGGTGGGCCGGGACGGCGTCGAGGTCCCACGCCTCGCGGGGCACGTGCACCCCGGTCGTGGAACGCAGGTGACGCGAGAGCGCATCGAGGAGGTCCTCCTCGCCCGGCGGCACCGCCTCGAGGAAGCGCCGGGCCACGTCGGGGGCCGGCACGAAGTTGACCCGCAGCCGCTTGGGCAGCGACCGGATGAGTGCCGTGACCAGCTCGTGACGCAGGCCGGGGACGTTCCAGGTGAACGGCGCGGGACCGACGGTGTTGAGGGTCGCCAGCGGGACGTCGACCGTCACGCCGTCGTCGGCGGCGCCGGGCTCGAAGTGGTAGCGCAGCGAGAAGGTCAGCGGACCCTCGGCCCAGGCGTCGGGGAAGTCGCCCTCGGTCACCTGCCGCGCCGTGTCGTGCACCAGCATCGCCGGGTCGAAGGTCAGCAGCTCGGGTCGTCGGCGGCGCTCCTGCTTCCACCAGGTGTCGAAGTGCGCCCCGGAGACCACACCCTCGGGCACCCGGGCGTCGTAGAAGTCGAAGAGCGTCTCCTCGTCGACCACGATGTCGCGGCGGCGGGCGCGGCGCTCGAGCTCGGCGGCGTCGTCGAGCAACCGCCGGTTGGTCTCGAAGAAGCGGTGGCGGGCGCGCCACTCCCCCTGCACCAGCGCGTGGCGCAGGAACAGCTCGCGGGCCGTCGCGGGGTCGCGCGAGCCGAGGCCGACGAGGCGGTCGGCGACCAGCGGTACGCCGTACAGCGTGACGCGCTCGCGGGCCACGGCCTGCTCGCGCTTTTTCGACCAGTGCGGCTCGGCGAGCTGGCGCGAGACCAGGTCGCCCGCCAGCTCCTCGGCCCACTCGGGCTCGATGGCCGCGACCTGGCGGGCGAAGAGGCGGGAGGTCTCGACGATCTCGCCCGCCATGACGAGGTCGGGCTGCTTCTTGGCCAGGCCGCTGCCCGGGAAGATCGCGAACCGGGTGCCGCGCGCGCCGAGGTACTCCGGGCGGGGTGGTCGGGCGCCACGTCGGGCGGGCTTCTCGACGACCTCCTTGAGGCCGACGTGCGACAGCAGCCCCGAGAGCAGCGCCCGGTGGAGCGCGTCGGCGTCGACCTGGTCGTCGGGACCGGCCGCACGCCCGGGCCGCAGGCCGACCTCCTTGGCGACCTGGCGCAGCTGCGACTCGTAGTCCTGCCACTCGCGCACGCGCAGGTAGTTGAGGTGCTGCTCGCGGCAGGCCCGGCGAAAGGCGCTGGAGCCCAGCTCGCGCTGCTGCTCGCGCAGGTGGCGCCACAGGTTGAGCCACGTGACGAAGTCGGAGGTCGGGTCGCGGAAGCGGGCGTGCAGCTGGTCGGCCTGCGCGCGCTGCTCGAGGGGTCGCTCGCGCGGGTCCTGGACCGACAGCGCCGCGGTGACGACGAGCGTCTCGCGCAGGCATCCCTCGCGGTCGGCCTGCAGGACCATGCGCCCCAATCGGGGGTCGATGGGCAGCCGCGAGAGCGACCGACCGACCGCCGTCAGGCGCGGACCCTTCGGGCCCTCGGTCAGCGCGCCGAGCTCCTCGAGCAGCTGCACGCCCGCCCGTACAGCGCTCCGGTCGGGCGGGTCGAGGAAGCCGAACCGCTCGACCGCGCCGAGCCGCAGCGAGGTCATCTGCAGGATCACGCTGGCAAGCGAGGTGCGCAGGATCTCGGGGTCGGTGAAGGCGGGGCGGGACTCGAAGTCCTCCTCGCTGTAGAGCCGGATCGCCACCCCCGCCTCGACCCGGCCGCAGCGGCCCGAGCGCTGGCGCGCGCTGGCCTGGCTGATGGGCTCGACCGGCAGCCGCTGCACCTTGGTGCGCGTCGACCAGCGGCTGATGCGGGCCACGCCGGTGTCGACGACGCCGGTGATGCCCGGGACGGTCAGCGAGGTCTCGGCCACGTTGGTCGCGAGCACGACACGGCGTCGGGTGTGGCGCTCGAAGACGCGGTGCTGCTCCTGCGACGACAGCCGGGCGAACAGCGGCACCACGTCGAAGCCGCCCACACCGTGGCCGCGACCCTCCGCGAGCCCGCTGAGCGCCTCGGCGGTGTCGCGGATCTCCCGCTCGCCGGGCAGGAACACGAGCACGTCGCCCCGGGTGTCGGCCATCAGCTCGGCGACGGCGTCGCGCACCGCCTCGGTCGGGTCGCGCTGGTAGGCCTCGCCGTCGTCGTCGGCACCCTCCGCCTCGCCCGGCAGGGCCAGCAGCGGTCGGTAGCGCACCTCCACCGGGTAGGTGCGGCCCGACACCTCGATGACCGGGGCCGGCCGGCCGCGGCGGTCGGCGAAGTGCGCCGCGAACCGGCGCGGGTCGATGGTCGCCGAGGTGATGACCACCTTGAGGTCGGGACGCCGCGGGAGCAGCCGACGCAGGTAGCCGAGGATGAAGTCGATGTTGAGGCTGCGCTCGTGGGCCTCGTCGATGATCAGGGTGTCGTAGCGCCGCAGGTCGCGGTCGCGCTGCATCTCCGCCAGCAGGATGCCGTCGGTCATCACCTTGACCCGGCTCTGCTCGCCCGCGGCCTTGGTGAACCGCACCTGGTAGCCGACGAGGTCGCCGAGCTCGGCGTGCAGCTCCTCGGCGATCCGCTCGGCGACGCTGCGCGCCGCGATCCGCCGGGGCTGGGTGTGCCCGATCATGCCGTGGCGGCCGCGTCCCAGCGCGAGCGCGATCTTCGGCAGCTGGGTCGTCTTGCCCGATCCCGTCTCCCCCGCGACCACCACGACCTGGTGGTCCCGGATCGCCGCCGCGATGTCGTCGCGTCGCGCCGAGACCGGGAGGTCGGCCGGGAAGTCGATGCGCAGGTCGGCGCCTGCGTCGGCCGACGGGCTGGTGGGTGCACTCACAACCCGACCAGTGTGACGGGTGGGGGTGACCCGGGTCGCGGCGGTTTCCCCGGACGTCCGGGGACGCAGCCACCTGGATGTCAGGATCCGGTCGTCGTGGGCGGCGTACGACGACCGGATCCTGACGACGAGCTGCTGCCCGGGTCAGGTCGTGGTGCCGCCTCCGGCCGCGCCGGGCTCGTCCGGGCTCGTGCCGTCGGGCGGGGTCGTGCCGCCGGGGCCGTCACCGTCCCGGTCGCCCGGGCCGTGCCCGAAGCCCCCGGGACCACGGCCGTCGCCGCTGCCGTCCTCGTCACCGTCGCCGTCACCGTCGCGTCCGCCGCGCTGGCCCGGGCCCACCTGGCCTCCCTGGCCCGGGGAGAAGTAGCCCATCGAGGGGCCGTGGCCACCGGGGCCACCGGGGCCGCCGCGACCTGACGAGCCGTCACCCGAGCCGGCGGCCAGGGCGACGCCGCCGAGGCTGCCGAGCGCGACCGCGACGACGCCCACCACGGCGGCGCCCTTCCACCCGCCCAGCCGTCGCAGCCGACCGCCGCGTGCGGGAACCGGCTCCCCGTCCGCCCCGGGGGGAGGCGCGGACGGGGAGCCGGGGCCACGACCGCCGGAGCCACCCGCACCGACGGCGGCGTCGGGAGTGGCGGTGACGGGGGTCATCGGGCGGGTCTCGTCGCTCATGTCCGCCACGGTGGTCGGCGCGCCTGTGCTGACCCTGTGGCCCGGCTGGCGCGGGCCTGGCAGCTGCCCGCCGGCCGGGGCGGCGTACGCCGCGACACGCACAGGTCGCTCACAGGTGCCTCATGGGTGCGGCACGCACAGGTGGCCCACAGTGGAGCCATGAGCGCGGCCCCCGACCTGACCCGACCCGACGGCACCCCGCTGCGGGTCCTGGTCGTCGACGACGAGCAGAACATCGCCGAGCTGCTGCGCATGGCCCTGCGCTACGAGGGGTGGGACGTCGAGGTCGCCCTCACCGGCTCGAAGGCCGTGAGCACCGCCAAGAGCCAGCGTCCTGACGCGGTCGTGCTCGACATGATGCTCCCGGACTTCGACGGCATGGAGGTGCTGCGGCGCATGCGCGGCGACGCCCCCGACGTGCCCGTGCTGTTCCTCACCGCGCGCGACTCGGTCGAGGACCGGGTGGCGGGCCTGACGGCGGGCGGCGACGACTACGTGACCAAGCCGTTCTCGCTCGAGGAGGTCGTCGCGCGGCTTCGCGCGCTGATGCGTCGTGCGGGCGCGCGCCAGGCCGACAGCGAGTCGGTGCTGACCGTGGGCGACCTCGTCATGGACGAGGACAGCCGCGAGGTCACGCGCGGCGGGCAGGACGTCGCGCTCACCGCGACCGAGTTCGAGCTGCTGCGCTTCCTGATGCGCAACCCGCGGCGGGTGCTCAGCAAGGCGCAGATCCTCGACCGGGTGTGGAACTACGACTTCGGCGGGCAGGCGAACGTGGTCGAGCTCTACATCTCCTACCTGCGCAAGAAGATCGACGCGGGCCGCGAGCCGATGATCCACACCATGCGTGGGGCCGGCTACGTGCTGAAGCCGGTCCCGTGAGGCCACGGCTCCCCCGCACCCTGACCGCGAGGCTGGTCGTGACCGCGGTCGCGCTGGTGGCGCTGGTCTCGCTGCTGATCGCCGGCGTCGCCACCCTCGCCATCCGCTCGTCGCTGATGGACCGCCTCGACGCCTCCGTGCGGTCGTCGGTCGAGCAGGGGCCCGGACCCGACTTCGACCGCGGCGACGACGGACCGCCGCGCTTCGACCCGCGCAACCAGGGTCCGGGCACGCTGCGCGCCCTGGTCGACGGCTCCGGCAGCCGGGGCGAGGTGTTCACGCGCGAGTACGGCGGCACGCGCCGGCTGTCGAGCACCGCCCTGGCCGAGCTGGCCGACGTGCCGCGCGACGGTCGCGTGCACGGTGTCGACCTGCCCGGCGTCGGGTCCTACCGGGTCGCGGCCGTCACCACGTCGAGCGGCGTGACGCTGGTCAACGGCCTGCCCACCCGCGAGGTCGACGAGACCGTCGCCACGCTGCTCGGCTACGAGGCGCTGCTCGTGCTGCTCGGCACCGGCGTCGCCGCCGGCCTCGGCGCGGTCGTCGTACGACGCCAGCTGCGGCCGCTGCAGGAGGTCGCCGACACCGCCGACCGGGTGGCCCAGCTGCCGCTCGCCTCGGGCGAGGGCGTGCTCGCCGACCGGGTCCCCGACCACCTGACCGACGAGCGCACCGAGGTCGGCCGCGTCGGCTCGGCCCTCAACAGCCTGCTCGTCCACGTGGAGTCGTCGCTCGGTGCGCGTCACCGCAGCGAGCAGCAGGTGCGGCAGTTCGTCGCCGACGCCTCCCACGAGCTGCGCACGCCGCTGGCGACGATCCACGGCTACGCCGAGCTGTCGCGTCGTACGCCGGACGACCCGGCGGCGCTCGGCTCGGCGCTCGCCAAGGTCGAGACCGAGACCGACCGGATGTCGGCGCTGGTCGAGGACCTGCTGCTGCTCGCCCGGCTCGACTCCGGCCGGCCGCTCGAGCGTGCGGAGGTCGACCTCACGCTGCTGCTGCTCGAGTCGGTCGCCGACTCGCGGGTGCTCGGCCCCGACCACCACTGGCGGCTGTCGCTGCCCGACGAGCCGCTGACCGTCGTGGGCGACGAGCACCGGCTGCACCAGGTGGTGCGCAACCTGCTCGGCAACGCCCGTGCCCACACCCCACCCGGCACCACCGTGACGGTCGGCGCGGCGCAGGAGGGCGACGCGGTGCTGGTGCGCGTGCACGACGACGGCCCTGGCCTGCCGCCCGCCCTGGTCGACGAGGCGTTCGACCGGTTCACCCGCGGCGACTCCTCCCGCACCCGCGCGTCCGGCGGCGCCGGCCTCGGCCTCTCCCTCGTCGCCGCCATCGCCGAGGCCCACGGTGGTTCTGCCTCCGCCGCCTCCTCCCCCGGCGACACCACCTTCACCGTCACCCTCCCCGCCCGCCGAGGGGTCACTCCCTGACACGCGAGGAGTCACTCGCTGACACGCGAGGAGTCACTCGCTGACAGCCGAGGAGTCGCTCCCTGACACGCGAGGAGTCACTCCGTGACACGCGAGGAGTCACTCCCTGACACGCGAGGAGTCACTCCCTGGCACGCGAGGAGGCAATGACAGACCCCCGACCAGTGCCAGGTGACCTCCGCCAGCCAGGCACTGACCCCTCGACCGTCAGGCACTGACCCCTCGACCGTCAGGCACTGACCCCTCGACCGTCAGGCACTGACCCCTCGACCGTCAGGCACTGACCCCTCGACCGCCAGGCACTGACCCCTCGGCGTGGGTCACAGGGGAGGCACAGGCGGGGGCGAGGGTACTCGCAGGCTCGCCCACGAACGTCAGCAGCATGACGACGAGCGCCTCGACGACGCCCCTGCCGCGATCGGCCACCGAGCCGACCACGACCCGGCGGGAGCACCCCGTCGCCACCACCACCCGACGGGTCTTACAAGGGCATCCGGACGACCCGGCGTGGGCGCGACCGGCGCTGCTCGGCCTGCTCGGGGCTACCGCGCTGCTCTACCTGTGGGGCCTCGGGGCGAGCGGGTGGGGCAACTCGTTCTACGCCGCTGCCGCCCAGGCCGGCTCGGAGTCGTGGAAGGCGTTCTTCTTCGGCTCCAGCGACGCCGGCAACGCCATCACCGTCGACAAGACCCCGCTCGCGCTGTGGCCGATGGCGCTGTCGGTGCGGCTGTTCGGGCTGTCCAGCTGGAGCATCCTGGTGCCCCAGGCCCTCATGGGCGTGGCCACCGTGGCGCTGCTCCACCGCACCGTGCGGCGTACGACGGGCTCCCCCGCGGCCGGCCTCGTGGCCGGCGCCGTCATGGCGCTCACCCCCGTCGCGGTGCTGATGTTCCGCTTCGACAACCCCGACGCGCTGCTGGTGCTGCTGCTCGTGGGCTCGGTGGCGGCCACGCTGCGCGCCGTCGAGGAGTCGCGCCGCGAAGACGGGCACGCGCTGCGGTGGGTCGCGATCGGGGGCGCGCTCGTCGGCCTGGCCTTCCTCGCCAAGATGCTGCAGGCGTTCCTCGTGCTGCCGGCCCTCGCGCTGACGTACCTCCTCTTCGCCCGCACCCCTGGGGGCAGGCGCGTGCTCCACCTGCTCGCGGCCTTCGGCGCGATGGTCGTCGCCGGCGGCTGGTGGGTGGCGGTCGTCGAGCTGTGGCCCGCGTCGAGCCGGCCCTACGTCGGCGGCTCCCAGACGAACTCGATCCTCGAGCTCACCCTCGGCTACAACGGCCTCGGTCGCCTCAACGGCGAGGAGGCGGGCTCGGTCGGCGGGGGCGGCGGCTGGGGCGAGACCGGACTGCTGCGCCTGTTCGACACCGAGATCGGCGGCCAGGTCGCCTGGCTGCTGCCCGCGTCGCTGCTGCTCGGCGCGGCCGCACTCTGGCTCGCACGCCGCTCCGCCCGCGAGGCCGCGGCGCTCACCGCGTTGCTCGGCTGGCTGGTCGTGACGGGGCTGACCTTCAGCCTGATGGCCGGCATCTTCCACGCCTACTACACCGTCGCGCTCGCCCCCGCGGTCGCCGCGCTCGTCGGGATCGGCGGGTGGACGCTGTGGCGCCACCGCGACTCCCTCGTCGCGACCGGGGTGCTGTCGGCCGCGACGGCGGTGACCGCGGTGCTCGGGTTCGCGCTGCTGGGCCGGTCGGCCGACTTCCTGCCCGGCCTGCGGTGGGTGGTGCTGGTCGCCGGGCTCCTGGTCGCGCTCGCCCTCGCCGGCCTAGGCCAGCTGCCCCGCCGGGTCGCCGCCGGACTCGCGACCGCGGCGCTCGTCGTCGGCCTCACCGGCCCGGCGGCGTACTCCCTGCAGACCGCCGCCACGCCCCACACCGGCTCGATCGTCACCGCGGGCCCGAGCACCGGCTCCGGGGGGCCCGGCGGCACGGGAGGCGGCCCCGGTGGTGGCTTCGGCCCCGGCGCCGGGCGAGCCCCCACCGGCGCCGCCGGAGGCACCGGTGGCGGCGGCGTGGGCGGGCTGCTCCAGGGCAGCGAGTCGACCGCCGAGATCACCACGCTGCTCCAGCAGGACGCCGACCTCTACACGTGGGCGGCCGCGGCCGTCGGGTCGAACTCGGCAGCGGGCTACCAGCTCGTCAGCGAGGAGCCCGTCATGGCGATCGGCGGCTTCAACGGCTCCGACCCGAGCCCCACGCTGGCGCAGTTCCAGCGGTACGTCGCCGACGGCGAGGTGCACTGGTTCGTCGCCGGCGGCGGCGCCGGACCGGGTGGCCAGGGCGGCAGCGGCACCGCGCAGGAGATCACCGCGTGGGTCGAGGCGACGTTCACCGCGCAGACGGTCGACGGCGTGACGCTCTACGACCTGTCGGGCGGCGTGCGGTGAGCGCGCTGCTCGACCCGGTCGCCGAGCCGACCGTCACCACCACCGTGCTCGACGTCGTCATCCCGGTGCACGACGAGCAGGCGCAGCTGGAGGCCTCGGTACGCCGCGTGGTGGCGCACCTGCGCACGCTGCCGTGGACCGCCCGGGTCACCATCGCCGACAACGCGAGCACCGACCGGACGCCCGAGATCGCCGACCGGCTGGCCCGCTCCCTGCCCGAGGTCGAGGTGCTGCACCTCCGCGAGAAGGGCCGCGGTCGCGCGCTGAAGCGCGCGTGGTCGACCTCCGGCAGCGCCGTGCTGGTCTACATGGACGTCGACCTCTCGACCGACCTGGCGGCCCTGCTGCCCCTCGTCGCCCCGCTGGTCAGCGGCCACTCCGACCTCGCCACCGGGTCGCGGCTGTCCCGCGGGTCGCGCGTCGAGCGTGGGCTCCGGCGCGAGGTGATCAGCCGGTCCTACAACGTGCTGCTGCGCGGCACGCTCCGAGCGGGGTTCCGCGACGCCCAGTGCGGCTTCAAGGCCATCCGCCGCGAGGCCGCGGCCGAGCTGCTCCCGCTGGTGCGCGACGACGCGTGGTTCTTCGACACCGAGCTCCTCGTCGTCGCCGAGCGGGCCGGCCTGCGCATCCACGAGGTGCCCGTCGACTGGGTCGACGACCCCGACAGCAGCGTCGACGTGCTCCGCACCGCCCTCGCCGACCTGCGGGGCGTCGTACGGCTCGGGCACGCGTTGCTCCGCGGCCGGCTGCCGCTGCGTGAGGTGGGCGAACGCCTCGGCCGCACCAGTGCCGAGGCGGGCCGCGGCCGGCCCGGCACCCAGCTGGCGGTGTTCGCCCTGGTCGGCCTCGCGTCGACGGCGGCGTACGCCGTGCTCTACGTCGCGCTGCGCTCCCTGGTGTCGCCGTGGTCGGCCAACCTGCTGGCGCTGCTGCTCACCGCCGTCGCCAACACCGCGGCCAACCGGCGGCTGACCTTCGGCGTGCGCGGGCCCGACCGGCTGCTGCGGCACCAGGTGCAGGGGCTGGCCATCTTCGGGGTCGGCCTCGGCGTCACGAGCGGCGCGCTGTGGCTCCTGCACGCCACGGCCACCCCCGGCCCCGGCCTCGAGGTCATCGTGCTCACCGCCGCCAACCTCGCCGTCACCGTGCTCCGGTTCGTGGCGCTGCGGGTGTGGGTGTTCGCCCGCCGTACCTGACCGACGACCGTCAGCGGCTGACCTCTCGGACGCCAGGGAGTGACCCCTCGGCTGTCAGGGACTGACTCCTCGGCGGGTCACAGGGCGCGGAGGAGGCCGGGGAGGGAGCCGTGGAGCGTGGTGAGGAGCTGGGCGCGGGTGACGTCGCGGGGGTCGCGCACCCAGTCGACGACGACCTCCTCGACGAAGGCCGACCAGCCGTGCACGAGCAGGCGCACCTGGGGGGTGTCGTCGAGGCCGATGGCGGCGCGCTCGGCCGGGGCGGCGTCGAAGAGCCGGTCGGTCAGGGCCGCCCGGGCGGCCTCGTAGATGCGGCGGAGCTCGTCGTCGCCGCCGGCCGCGCCCCGGCGCAGCGAGAGGTAGCCGCGGTAGTTGGCGGCGACGTGGTCGACGTAGCGCTCCAGCGACCCGGCCAGCTGCTCGAGACCGGTGCCGCGGCCCTGGGGTGCGGTGACCTCGTAGAGCCGCTCGGCGGCGCGTCGTACGACGGCGAGGTGGTACTCCTGCTTGCCGCCGAAGTAGTGGTAGAGCAGCCCTCGCGAGATGCCGGCCTCGACGGCGAGCACCTCGATCGAGAGCTCCTCGAGCGAGCGGGTGGCGAGCAGGCGCACCCCGAGGTCGATGAGCTGCTCGCGGCGCTGGCCGGGCGCCATGCGCACCCGGCTGCCTGCAGGCGTGGTCGACACGTGGCGCATCTTACTGAACTTCGTTCAACAGGCCTGTTGACGCCCTGTCAACAGAGCCGGGACCATGGTCCGACCGCCCCACCACCGACGCGAGGAGCCCCATGAGCACCAGCAAGACCCTGACCCGCCTGCGCGACAAGGTGGTCGTGGTGACCGGGGCGGCCGGCGGCATGGGCCGCGAGATGGCGGTCCTGGCCGCGCGCCACGGCGCCCACGTCGCGGTCTCCGACGTCGCCGAGGACGCCCTCGCCGAGACCGTCGACCTGTGCAAGGACGCCGGCGCCGAGGTGCACAGCCAGGTGCTCGACGTCTCCGACCGCGCCGCGTTCACGTCGTACGCCGCCGCGGTCGCCGAGCACTTCGGACGCGTCGACGTCGTCGTCAACAACGCGGGCGTCACCGTGACGGGCGACTTCGAGGACATGGAGCTCGACGACTTCGACTGGATCGTCGGCATCAACCTCATGGGCGTCGTCAACGGCACCAAGGCGTTCCTCCCCCACCTGATCGCGTCGGGCGAGGGCTACCTCGTCAACATCTCGAGCCTCTTCGGCCTGGTCAGCATGCCGAGCCAGACCGCCTACAACGCCACCAAGTACGCCGTGCGCGGCTTCACCGAGGCGCTGCGCGAGGAGATGCTCGTCAGCAAGCACCCCGTGTCGGTGACGTGCGTGCACCCCGGCGGCATCAAGACCGGCATCTCGCGCAACGGCCGCAAGAACGCCAACGTCGACGCCGCCGCGCTCGACGACTTCTTCGACAAGCACCTGGCGACCATGCCGGCCGACAAGGCGGCGCGGATCATCCTGGAGGGTGCGCTCAAGCGTCACCCGCGCCAGCTGGTCGGCCTCGACGCCCACGTCATCCACCACTTCGGTCGGCTGCTCGGCGCCCGCTACCAGGACGTCGTCGCCCGGGTCGCCCCGAGCCGGATGCCCCGCAAGAAGGTCTGAGGAGACCTGGCGCGGTCGTAGGGTCCACCCGTGACCCTCACCCCCGTGCGCGTCGAGTGCCGCAAGTGGCCCGACTCCCCCCACTGGGAGTTCGACGCCCTGCGACTGGGCACCGACGCGCACGGCACCTGGGTCGGCATCACCCGAGGCACGCTGCTGGCGAGCCCGGTGCGCGTCTTCCACGCCGCGGCCGACCACGTGACCCTGGTGCCCCACGAAGCGTGGTGGCTGGCGACCTTCTACGGCTCCGACCCCGTGCTCGACGCCGGCGCCCCGTTCGCGACGTACGTCGACATCGCGACGCCGGTGGTGTGGCACTCCGAGCAGCTGGTGCGCGCCGTCGACCTCGACCTCGACGTCATCGAGGGCACCACCGGTCGGGTGTGGGTCGACGACGAGGACGAGTTCGCCGCCCACCGGGTCTCGCTCGACTACCCCGACGAGGTCGTCGAGCGGGCCGTGCGCAGCTGCCAGGAGGTCTACCGGGCGGTGGAGCTGCACCGCGGGCCGTTCGACGGCACCCACCGGGAGTGGCTGGCCCGGCTGCGTCGCGACGCCTGAGCCCCCTGGTCCTCGTGGGACGATGCCAGGGTGCCGCTGACCCCCGGGGACCCGTTCTCCGTGCCCTTCGCCGACTCGCCCGAGCCGACCCTGGGCGTGGAGTGGGAGTTCGCACTCGTCGACCGGCACTCGCGCGACCTCGTCAACCGCGCCTCCGAGCTCTTCGACCTCGTCACCGAGCGGCACGGTCCGCAGCCGCGGATCCACCGCGAGCTGCTCCGCAACACCGTCGAGCTGGTCACCGGCGTGTGCCGCAGCGTGCCGGAGGCCATCGGCCAGCTCGACGAGCTGCTCGGCCTGGTGCGGCCCGTCGCCGAGGAGCTCGGGGTCGACCTGTACGCCGCCGGCACCCACCCGTTCGCCGCGTGGTCGAGCCAGCAGCTCACCGAGGGGCACCGCTACGAGGAGCTCATCGCCCGCACCCAGTGGTGGGGCCGGCAGATGCTGATCTGGGGCGTGCACGTGCACGTCGGCGTGCGCCAGGAGCACGTCATGCCGGTCGTCTCGGCGCTGCTGAAGTACTACCCCCACCTGCTGGCCCTCTCGGCCTCCTCCCCCGTGTGGGCCGGCACCGACACCGGCTACGCCAGCAACCGGGCGATGATGTTCCAGCAGCTGCCGACCGCCGGGCTGCCCTTCCACTTCGACGACTGGCCGCAGTTCGAGCGGTACGCCGCCGACCTCGTCACGACCGGCGTGATCGAGGAGATCGACGAGATCCGCTGGGACGTGCGCCCGGCGCCGCGCCACGGCACGGTCGAGGTGCGGGTCTGCGACGGCGTGCCGACCCGCCGCGAGCTCCGGGCGCTGGTGGCGCTGACCCACTGCCTCGTGGTGCACCTCGTCGACCGGCTCGAGGCGGGCGAGCAGCTGCCGACGCTGCCGCCGTGGCACGTGCAGGAGAACAAGTGGCGCGCCGCCCGCTACGGCCTCGACGCCTGGATCATCCTCGACGACCAGTCGCACGAGGCACTGCTCCTCGACGACCTCGCCGACCTGCTCGAGGCCCTGACCCCGGTCGCAGGTCGGCTCGGCTGCGCCGACGAGCTCGCCCTCGTCGCCGACGTCCCGCGACGCGGGGCGTCGTACCAGCGCCAGCGAGCGGCCGCCGAGCGCCACGGCGGCGACCTGGTGGCCGTCGTCGACGGCATCGTGCACGAGCTCGACCAGGCCTGAGCGGGCGGTCGTGCCCCACCCGTCACACTGGACGGCCTGTTTCGTCAGTTGTCGGCCGGGATCGAGGCCGACAAGTGACGAACTCCCCGGCTGACCGGGGATTTCTCACCGGAGCGGCGGGATCGCCTCCGTCGCCACCAGGGGGTCCATGCCGCACACGGCGAGCAGGTCGGCGGCGATGGAGCGGGCCTGACCGAGGACGACCTCGGCGTCGAGGTCGGTGGAGCGCTCGGCGTCGGCGGTGCGCTCGCCGAAGCCGACCAGCTGCGAGCGCACCGAACGGGGCAGCCGGTCGGCGGAGAGCTCGCCGGCCACCGCGTCGCTCGCGTCGGCGAGGTGGCGCAGCAGCGCGGCGTACGACGGCGGCAGCGCCGACCCGCGGTAGGCGGCCACGGCGACGCGTCGGACCAGCACCCGGGTGTTGCGCAGCGCGAAGTCGAGCGGCTCCACCAGCTCGACCATGGCCCTCACACGGCCGCGGTGACGCCGGCGGAACGGTGAGGACCGCACGACCTCGAGGCCCTCGGCCGCGGCGGCGCGCAGCTCGGCCACCAGGTCGTCGGTGGTGCGGGCCTCGCGGAGCACCGCGAGGGCGCGCTCGGCGTCACCCTCCTCGATGCCGTCGGCGGCCGCGCGCAGCAGCGTCGAGACCTTGGCGACGACGACGGCGGCCTGCTCGCGCGGACGTCGCAGCGGGGCCCGAGGCACCACCATCGCGGCGACCAGCGCGACGCCGCCGCCCACCAGGGCGTCGGTCCAGCGCAGGAACGCCGCTCCCGGTGCGGGAGCGAGCGTCGCGACGATGATCGACTGCACGGCCGCCTGGGTGACCAGCAGCGTGCCGGCGTCGAGCAGCAGCGCCACCGACATCGCCACGGCGACGAGCAGGACGAGCTGGAGCGCCCCCGTGCCGAGCGTGAAGGTCACGAGGTCGCCGAGGAACACGCCGATCGCGACGCCCACCGCGACCTCGAAGACGCGGCGCAGCCGCTGGCCGTAGCTGGTGCCGAGGCACACCACCGCCGCGATGGGGGCGAAGAACGGCATCGGGTGCCCGAGCAGGTCGTGGGCGACGAACCAGGCCACGCCGGCGGCGACGGCGCACTGGGCGACGGCCCAGCTCTTCGCGCGCAACCGGGCGCGGCGGGCCCGCACGCTGCGGCGCCCGCGACGCAGCGCCGTACCGAGGTACGGGGCGCCTGCCGCGGTGGCGCGCGACCGCTCCACCCTGCCCACCTCGCTCCTCTGCTCGCTGGGGCGAACCTATCCGCTCACCGGCCCCGTTGCCCGGTGAGCGGACAGGACCACCCCAGCGAGGGTCCCGGCGGGTCGTCAGCGCATGAGGCCGAGCGGCTCGTAGGTGAGCCCGGGGAAGACCTCCGGCAGCGAGCGGTCGGGGAAGCGCGTGGCGACGACCTCGCCGAGGACGTTGCGGTAGTCGGTCGTCACGGCCAAGTCGCCGGCGACGAGCTTGCCGTCGGCCAGGCCGGGCCAGCGGCCGTAGTACGCACCGCCCCGCACCCCGCCGCCGAGGAGCAGCATCATGTTGCCCCAGCCGTGGTCCAGGCCCCGGTTGCCGTTCTCGGCCACGCGTCGGCCGAACTCCGAGACGGTCGCGAGGGTGACCCGCTGGCCGAGGGCACCGAGGTCCTTGAAGAACGCGGCCACCGACTCGGCGAACCCCCGCACCATGGCCTGCATCTGGCCGCCGCTCTGGGTGCCGTAGTCGGCGTGCATGTCCCAGGAGCCGTAGTCGATGCTGATCACCGTCGTCGCCGGGTTGCGTCGGATCAGCGCCGCCGCGTCGCGCAGCGAGCTCGACAGGTCGGTCGCCGGCCAGCTCGTCGGGTACACGGCGCCGTTGGACGGCCGGTAGGTGGCCTTCATGGTCTGGGCGAAGCCCTTGCTGATGGTCACCGCGTCGCGGGAGGCGGCGGCCAGCGGGCCGTCGGTCCCGGCCCAGACCGTCTGGATCCCGGCGTAGCGCTGGGCGGCCCGGCCGTTCTTCGTGCCCTCGAGCTGGAGCCGCTCGTAGCCGTCGACGGCCAGCGTGGGCGCCGGGCCGAACAGCATCGACGGCGTCAGCGCCGAGCCGACGTGCACCGCCTCGGTCGGCCCGACGATGCCGCCGAGCCCGATCATCCGGTTGACCCACCCGCGGCGCACCGAGGAGCCGGGGTCGGCGTCCTCGACCAGCTCGATGGCCTCGAAGTGAGAGCGGTTCGGCACCTTCATGCCCACGGCGTGGACGGCGGCCATGGAGCCGGCCCGCCACATCGGCAGCAGCGGCGCCATGCTCGGGTGCAGGCCGAACATGGCGTCCTGGGCGACGAGCGACTCACGCTTGACCGCGATGCTGCGGCGGGCCGAGTAGTACGCCGGGTCGCCGTGCGGCACGACCATCCCGAGCCCGTCGATGCCACCGCGGAAGCTCAGCACCACGAGCACGTTGCCGGGCGTGGCGCCGAAGCTGGCGTCCATGACGGTGTCGCCGTAGACCGAGCTGACGACGGCCATGCCCGTGGCGGCCGCGAGGCCCTGGAGGAAGCCGCGGCGACCGAGGCCACTGGCGCGGTGGAAGTCCTCGCAGCTCATCTGATGGGGGTCGGTGGTCATGGGGGTCTCCGGGCGGGGGGTGGCTGCGGGGGTGTCGGGAACAGCGGCGGGTCAGCGGGTGAGGTGGGCCGGCGAGTCGAGCAGGACCGAGGCGACCATCGGGAACTGGTAGCGGGCCACGCCGTGCTTGCGCGTGATCGTCGTGGTCGGCGAGAGCTTGGTGGCGGCGCACGCGGCCCGCAGCACCTTCTCGGTCGACGGGGTGCCGAGCAGGGTGCGCGAGAGGTGGTCGACGTACGCCGCGAAGCTCATCCGGGTGGCGGGGATGAACGAGGCGCCACTGCGGTAGCGGACCGCGAGCTTGGGGTAGTAGCCGCCCGCGAGCAGCCAGTGCACGCGGAAGGAGTGCAGCATGCGCACGCCGGACGACCACTCGCCGTTGGTCTCGGGGGCGCCGTCGGGGCGTGGCCAGGTGTGCAGCCGCAGGCCGTTGTGGAAGTAGTTCAGCGCGTGGGCGAAGGCCTTGGCGGGGCGGCCCGCAGCGGGTGCGGTCGCCGTGACGCCGAGCGCACGCACGGTGGCCACCAGGTCGTCGACGGGGGTGCTGACCTTGGCGCCGGCCGAGCCCCGGAACTCGGGGTGGGCGACCAGGGCCCGCAGCGTCGCGGCGATGTCGGTGCCGCTGCGTGTGAAGGTGTCGGCCAGGTGCGTCACGAGTCCCTCGGACGGCGTGTCGCTGACGAACCGGACTGCCAGCCGCCGGGCCACGACGCGGGCGGTGGCGGGGTGGTTGGCGAGGTAGCGCAGGTAGGCGTCGCAGACGGCGCGGCCGTCGGAGGAGGAGTTCGGGTGCGAGAAGTCGAGCACGCGCACCGGGCCGGTGGTGTGGTGGGCCGCGTCGTAGAAGCCGTCGTAGGAGGAGCCCCACCGCACCGACCAGCCCGACAGGATCTTCGCGCTGTCCTTGACCATGTCCTCGGTGTAGCCGGCGCCGCGGCCGACGGTGTGCAGCTCCAGCAGCTCGCGCCCCTGGTTCTCGTTGGGGGCGTTGCGCGTCGAGCGCCAGTTGTCGAGGTAGAGCGACATCGCGGGGTGGGTGCTGGCCGCGACGAGCAGGTCCTCGAAGCGGCCGAGCGCCATCCGACGCAGCATCTGGTGGTAGTCGTGCAGGTGGGCGTAGGCCCGCTCGTCGCCCGAGGCCACGTGCAGGTGGTTGCCCCAGAAGTCGACCATGGTCTCGAGCACGGGCCACGCCGAGTACATCCGCTTGAGCGTGCTCCAGTTGGCCAGGTCGATGCTGTACTGCCAGGCCTTCAACGACCCCGAGTCGTTGGTGGCCACCTTCTCGGCCGCGCTGCGCGTGAGCCAGGGGAACCAGCCGTCGACGGCCCTGGCCTGGGCGGTGTCGGTGGTGAGGTCGGGCTGCAGCTGCCGGTCGAGCCACGCGTCGATGCCGCCCGCCTTGCGGACCTCGGCCAGGCCCGCCTGGGAGAAGCCGCACCCGAGCCGCTTGAGCAGGAGCAGCTCGTACGCCGACGCGGCCGGCGTCGCGGCGTACGCGACCGGCTTGTAGCTGACCGCCGTGCGCGCGGCCACGGTCACGTCCGTCATGGTGTCCCTCCCAGGTACGTCGGGACCATCGTCGGTCTCGGGATCCGACACCGCAGGCTTTTCCGGCAATTCGGACATCGGTTGTGAGGAGCGGTCCCTCGCGGGAGGATCGGTCTGCTCCGCAGCCCCCGGCTGCCGACCTCACCCGCCCGACCAGAGAAGAGCCGCCACGTGCCGGTCCCGATCGACCCCACCTCCGCTGCCTTCCTGTACGCCGAGAACCGGCAGATGCCCATGCACGTCGGCGGGCTGCAGCTCTTCGAACGCCCCGACGGCGCCCCGGACGACTACGTCCGGCAGGTCTACGAGCAGATGAGCCAGCCGGTCGACATGTCGCCGCTGTTCCTCAAGCACCCCGTGCGCGGGCTCTCCACCGCCGGGCAGTTCGGCTGGACCCCCGACGACGACTTCGACCTCGAGTACCACTTCCGCCACAGCGGCCTGCCCGAGCCCGGGCGCGTGCGCGAGCTGCTCGAGCTGTGCTCGCGGCTGCACAGCACCCGGCTGGCGCGGGAGCGCCCGCTGTGGGAGGCCACCCTCATCGAGGGCCTGGCCGACGGCCGCGTCGCGCTGTACACCAAGCTCCACCACGCCCTCGTCGACGGCGTCTCGGCGATGCGGCTGCTGCAGAGCGTGATGTCGACCGACCCCGACCGCCGCGACGTGCCCCCGATGTGGGCCGCACGGCCGTCCGGCCGGAAGTCCGCCGCGGAGGAGTCCTCGGGCAGCCTCGCGACCATGCCGCTGGAGGCCCTGCGTTCGTCGGTCGGCTCGGCACTCGGGATCGCCGCCGACGCCGCGGGCCTGCCGGGCGCCCTGGTGCGCACCCTGTCGCGCGGGGTGCGCAACGACACCTCGGCGCTCTCGCTCTACGCCCCCCGCACCATGTTCAACACCACCATCACCGGCTCCCGGCGCTTCGCGGCCCAGGGCTGGCCGCTCGAGCGACTGCGGGCCATCGGCAAGGCCAGCTCGACGACGCTGAACGACGTCGTGCTGGCGATGTGCTCCGGCGCGATCCGGCGCTACCTGCTCGAGCAGCAGGCGCTGCCCGACAGCAGCCTGGTCGCGATGGTGCCGGTGGGCCTCAAGGCCGGCCAGTCGGGGTCGGCGTCGGCCGACGGCGGCAACGCGCTCGGCGTGGTCATGGTCAAGCTCGGCACCGACCTCGACGACCCGGCCGCCCGGCTCAAGGCCATCCACGGGTCGATGCGCAGCGGCAAGAGCGCGCTGGGCTCGATGACGCCGCTGCAGATCACGGCGATGAGCGCCCTGGGCATGGCGCCGGCGATCGTGCCGGCGCTGCTGCAGATGAACGGTCTGGTCCGGCCGCCGTTCAACCTCATCATCAGCAACGTCCCCGGGCCGCGGAAGACGCAGTACCTCAACGGCGCCAAGATGGTCGGCAGCTACCCGCTGTCGATCCCCATCAACGGCATGGCGCTCAACATCACGTGCAACAGCTACGTCGACGACATGTGCTTCGGGCTCACCGGGTGCCGGCGCAGCGTGCCGTCGCTGCAGCGCCTGCTCGGCCACCTCGACGACGAGCTGGCCGCCCTGGAGCAGGCGACCGGGGTCTCCTGACGGGTCTCAGGCGGCGGCGACCACGTCGGCGCCCGGCGTCGTGGCCCGGCCAACCTGCTCGCTGACGCGGCTGGTGATCTCGGCGACCTCGACCTGGTCGCTGACCAGCCGGAGCACCTCGGACAGCGGCACGTCGAGCGCCTCGCACAGCGCGGCGAGCAGCTCGGAGGACGCCTCCTTCTGGCCGCGCTCGATCTCGGAGATGTAGCCCAGGCTGACCAGGGCCGCCGCCGATAGCTGGCGCAGCGTCATCCCGCGACGCATGCGGCTGGCGCGCAGCACCTCACCGAGGGCGGCACGGAACAGCATCGATCCTGCGGACGGCCCCGCGGTGGTGCTCCCCATGTCTGCTCCTTCCGGCGTGTGGCCCAACGCTACCGGGGGGAGGGTTCTTCCCGGGCGGCGATCCACCGGCTCGTCACTCGTCGTCGTCGTCGAGCCCGCGCTCGAGCGCGTAGCGCACCAGCTGCACCCGGTTGTGCAGCTGCAGCTTGCGCAGCGTGTTCTGCACGTGGTTCTGCACCGTGCGGTGCGAGATCACGAGGCGCTCGGCGATCTGCTTGTAGGACAGGCCCTTGGCCACCAGCCGCAGGACCTCGGTCTCGCGGTCGGTCAGCCGCGGGGCCTCGTCGTCCACGGCCTCGCCCGCGGGCGCGTCGGAGAGCCGGCGGAACTCGCCCAGCACCAGCCCGGCCAGCCCGGGGGTGAACACCGTGTCGCCCTCGGCCACGCGCCGTACGGCGTCGAGCAGCTCGGCTCGCGACGCCGACTTCACCAGGTAGCCGGTGGCGCCGGCCTTGACCGCCTCGAGCACGTCACGCTGCTCGCCGCTCGCCGAGAGCACCAGCACCCGGACGCCGGGGTCGGCCTGCACGACCTCGCCGGTGACCGCCACGCCGTCGGGCTCGGGGATCTGCAGGTCGAGCACGAGCACCTGCGGCCGCGCCGCCGGGAAGCGGGCCAGCGCCTCCCTGCCGTCGGCGGCGGTGGCGACCACACGGTGACCGGCCTCCTCGAGGTCGCGCGCGACGCTCTCGCGCCACATCGGGTGGTCGTCGACCACCATCACCCGCAGCGGCTGCTGCTGCTCCCCCGTGCTCATGGGGGCACCCTAGGGCGTGCGCACCGCCGCCCGCGCTCAGTCGACGGCGTCCGGCGCGTGGCGGTAGCGGCCGCGGCGGTGCTCGAGCGGCTGCTCGTCGGGAGCGACGACGACGTCGACCACGCGCGCCTGCACCAGGTCGGACCAGCCCGCGCTGCGCACCTCGTCGAGCTCGACCAGCGCGTGGGTCGGCGCCGGGTCGAGCACCGGGCCGTGGCTGCCCTGCTGCCAGGTCGCCTGCCGGAACGGCCCGCCCGGGGCCGGCATCAGCCCGGCGAAGACCTCGGCGAGGTCGCGGTGCCGCCACTGCAGGAGGTGCACCACCGCACGCCCGGTCGTCCCGAGCCCGTCGCGCACGTCGCTGTCGGGATCGAGCAGCGCCAGCACCAGGCCCGGCTCGCCGCGCGCCACCATGACCGACGAGACGGTCAGTCCCGCGGGCTGCTCGCCCAGGCGACCCGCCGTCCACAGGGTCACCGCGCCGCCGAGCCGGCCGCGCAGACGGCGCACCGGGTCGGGGTCGGGGTCGGCGAAGGGGTTCTCGGCGTGGATGGTCATCGCGACGCAGTCTGCCGGGGCAGCACCAGCTCCCACTCAGCGCCCTGCCCCGGGGCCGAGCTGACCTCGGCGCTGCCGCCGAGGTCCTCGAGGCGCCCGACGATGGACTGCTGCACCCCGAGCCGCCCCTCGGCCGCCGACGCCTCGAGGCGACCGGGGGCGATGCCGGGGCCGTCGTCGCGCACCGAGACCACCCAGCGGTCGGGCAGCACCTCGAGCAGCACCCACGCCTCGGCGTCACGCCCGACGTGGTGGCGCACGTTGGACAGGCAGGCCTCGACGGCCGCCAGCAGCTCGCTGGCCTGCTCGGCGGGCAGCACGACCGGCTCCGCGGGCAGCGCGACGTGGACGCGCGGGCCGTCGAGCTCGCCCAGGAGCTCGGCGAGGTCGCGCTCGCCCAGCGGCGCCACCAGCTCGCGCGAGCCCTGCTGCACCAGGGCGCGCAGCCGGCCCTCCTGCTCCCCCGCCAGCCGGCCCAGCTCGCGTCCGTCGGGGCCGAGCTCGGGGCCGCGGCGCTGCACCAGGGCGAGCACCTGCAGCACGCCGTCGTGGACCACCCGCGAGAGCCGCTGCCGCTCCTCCGCGGCCGCCGCCGCGCGCTCGGCCGCGTCGCGCTGGGCCGCCGTCTGCTGGAGCAGCGCCGAGAGGAAGCCGATGATCGCGCCGCCGACGAGCAGCAGGAAGATGTTGCCGTAGTTCTGCTGGGTGAACTCGTCGCGGATGCTGACGTCGGCCACCGTCACCAGGACGGCCGCGAGCAGCCCGCCCTGCCAGTGCCAGACCACCGCCCAGGTCAGCACGGCCACCATGACGTAGAAGCCGGGCAGGGTGGCCGCGGGCGAGGCGCCCTTGACGACGGGGGTCAGCAGGATGGCCGCGACGGCCACGGCGAGGTCGGGCACCAGCCACGCCGCGGTGCGACGGGCCGCAGCGCCGTACGCCCAGACGACGAGCGCGGACCACGCGGCCAGCCCGACGACCACGACCCACCCGAGCACCGGGCGGGCGTAGTCGTCGACGCGCATGGCGTACAGGACGACGGCGTTGACGAGGACGATCGCCCGCAGCACCGCGAGGGCCCGCAGCAGGATGTCCTGCACCGGGACGTGCCGACGGTCGCGCTCGACGTGCCCGCTCACGCCGCGCGGTCGGCCCGCTCGGCCTTCTCGGCGCGCTTGGCCTCCTCCTTGGCGACCGCGGCGTAGGTGTCGACGTACTCCTGGCCCGAGAGCCGCATGATCTCGTACATGATCTCGTCGGTCACCGAGCGCAGGATGTAGCGGTCGTTGGCCATGCCCTCGTAGCGCGAGAAGTCGAGCGGCCTGCCGTAGCGCACGTGGGGGCGCGTCCAGCTGCCGAACTTCTTGCCCGGGGGCGCGACGACGTCGGTGCCGACGACCGCGACGGGGATGACCGGCACGCCGGTCTCCAGCGCGAGCCGGGCGACGCCGGTCTTGCCGCGGTAGAGGCGACCGTCGTGGGAGCGGGTGCCCTCGGGGTAGATACCGAAGAGCTCGCCGTCGCCCAGGATGCGCTTGGCCGTGGTCAGGGCGCCCTCCGCGGAGGACCCGCTGGCGCGATCGATCGGCACCTGGCCGGCGCCGGAGAAGAAGGTCTTCTGCAACCAGCCCTTGAGGCCCGGCGTGGTGAAGTACTCCGCCTTGGCGACGAAGGTGACGCGCCGGGTCATCGTCAGCGGCATGAACAGCCAGTCGGCGTACGACAGGTGGTTGCTCGCCAGGATCGCCGGACCCGTCTCGGGCACGTGCTCCGTGCCCTGCGCGTGGGGCCGGAAGACCACCCGGAGCAGTGGACCGAGGGCGATCCACCTCAAGAACCAGTAGAACACCGCAGACCTCCCAAGCCTCGCCGAGGGAACACTAGGCCATCGGACCCGGGCCGCGAAAAGACCGACCACCGAGCCCGTGCGACCATGGGCGGACCCCCGCTCGCCCCGCTTGGAGCCACGTCCCGTGACCCTGTCCCCCCGCGACGACGAGCCCGACGACCACGCACGTCGGGCCGAGGCCTCGGGCGACCCCGTCGAGGCCTCCGGGACCGGTGCCGGCGAGGGCGACGCAGCGCCGGCGGACGAGCGCTCCGGCGCCCACGACGACGCCCGGCTGGCGGCGGAGGCGGCCGCCTGGGAGGCGATCGTCGCCCACTACGGCGAGGCCCCGACGTGGGACGGTCCGGCCGACCCTCCGCGCGGCACCCCGCACCCCGACCACCCGGCCGGGCGCGGCCGGACGCGCTCGCGCCCCCCGCACGACGTCGGCCCCGGCACGGGAGGCGGTCGCGACGAGGGCGGACCGTTGGCCGGTCCCGACGAGCACGACCCCGACGTCGTCCGGGGCCCGGAGGAGCGGTTCGTGCCCCCGCCCGCACCCCCGCTGCCGCGCACCTCCCCCGCCCGCGGTCTCGCCTGGTTCGGTCTGCTGGGGGTGCCGGCCGTGGTGCTGGTGCTCCTGGTCGCGAGCGTCGCGCTGCCGACCTGGGTGGGCATCGGGTTCGTGGCGTGGTTCGTGGGCGGTTTCGTCTTTCTCGTCGTCGGCATGCGCACCGAGCGCGACGACCCCGACGACGGCGCCGTCGTCTAGACCCGTCGCCCAGCGCCTAGAAGACCTCGCGGGCGAGCTCGGCGGCCCCGACGACCCCGGCCAGCGGGCCGAGCGTCGCGCCCACCAGGCCGGGCAGCTCGCGGTGCGTCGCGCCGACGAGCTCGGCCCCGAGCACCTCGCGCGCCGGGTCGAGCAGCAGCGACCCCGCCGCCGACACCCCGCCCCCGACCACCACGAGGTCGGGGTCGACGGCGGCGACGACGTTGGCCGTGCCGAGTCCGAGCCAGCGCCCCACCTCGTCGTACGCCGCCCTGGCCGCGACGTCACCGGCCTGGGCGGCGGCCGTCAGCTCCGGGCCGACCAGGCTCGAGCCGTGGGCGGCGGCCGCGCGGGCGAGCGCACGGCCCGAGCAGTACTGCTCCCAGCAGCCGTGCCCGCCGCACTCGCACGGCCGGCCGTCGCGCACCACCGTCATGTGGCCGAGCTCGCCCGCCATGCCGTTGCGGCCGCGGTGCAGCGCGCCGCCCAGCAGCAGCGCCCCGCCGATGCCCGTGCCGAGGGTGATCATGACGACGTGCTCCGCGTCGCCGGCCGCCCCGAACCGGGCCTCGGCGGCGAGCGCGCAGTTGGCGTCGTTGTCGACGTAGACCTCGCCCACGACGTGGTCGCCGAGGCGGTCGGTCAGCCGCTCCGAGAGCGGCTCGTCGCGCCACGGCAGGTGCGGCGCGAACCGGACGCGCTCGCCCGCCGCGTCGACGAAGCCGGCGGCCGCGATGCCCACGGTGCAGCGCCCGTGCACGCGCACGAGCGCCTCGACGACACCCGCGAGCGCGTCCTCGACCTCCCCGGGGGTCGCGCGCTCCAGCCCGGCGCCCCGGCCCGGCGTGGCCGTCGTCTCGGTGTCGACCACGCGTCCGGTCTCGTCGACGACCGCCGCGAGCACCTTGGTGCCCCCGATGTCGACGCCGATCGAGGGCGTCGGCGCAGGCTGCCCGGTCACCTCAGCGGTGGTGCGCCAGGTCGGCGACGCCGACGAGCCCGGCCTGCGACAGCGCGGCCCGCCGCACCTGCAGCATCGGTCGGTGCCCGCGGGCCGTGACGTGCTCGGCGAAGCTCTCGCGCACCGGGTCGAGCAGCAGGTCGCCGGCCTCGGCGACACCACCGCCCACCACCACCACCTCGGGGTCGAGCACGGCGGTCAGCGAGGCGATGCCCCGGCCGATCCAGCCGCCGAGGTCGGCGAGGCGCTCGACGCTGAAGGCGTCGCCCTGCTGGGCGAGCTCGGTGACCATCCGTCCGTCGATGCGCGCGGGGTCGCCGCCCGCCCGCCGCACGAGGGCCGCGGCGTGCTCGGGACGCGCCGCCGCCAGCTCGCGGGTCACGCGGACCAGCGCCGAGCCCGAGGCGTAGGACTCCAAGCACCCGAGGTTGCCGCAGCCGCACTGCACGCCGTCGGGGACCATCGCCAGGTGGCCGACCTCGGCGCCCATGCCGAAGCCGCCGCGCACCAGCTCGCCGTCGAGCACGATGCCGCCGCCGACCCCGGTGCCGATGGTGAGCATGAGCAGGCTGTCGACGTCCTCCCCCGCGCCGAAGCGGAACTCGCCCCACGCCGCGGCGTTGGCGTCGTTCTCGACGACGACCGGCAGGTCGAGCTCCTTCTGCAGGTGGTCCTTGAGCGGCTCGTCGCGCCACGCCAGGTTGGGGGCGAAGACCAGCGTCGAGCGGCTCTTGTCGACGAAGCCGGCCGCCGACGCGCCGACGGCCTCGACCTCCTGGCCGGGCACCCGCGAGCGCAGCTCGCGCACCAGCTCGCCGATGGTGCGCACGATCTCGGCCGGGTCGGTCGCGGGCGAGCGGGTGCGGTCGGAGGCGAGCACCTCGCCGGTCTCGGTCACCACGCCCGCGGCGATCTTGGTGCCCCCGATGTCGACACCGATGGTCAGGCTCATCGTCCGTCGTCCTCCTGCTGGTGTGCGTCCCACGGCTCGATGTCGTCGTCGAGGTCGATGTGCTCGACGGGACCACGGCCCGACGGGGGCGGCGTGGTCGCCATCAGGCCCGCCGCCGCCTGCATCAGCGACCCGGCGGCGCTGGCGAGGTGGGCGCGCACCTCCGGGCTGGTCTGACGCACGACGTGGATCACCTGGCACACCGGGCACCAGCGGCAGTCGGGGCCGGTGGAGCCCAGGTGCTCGCCGACGTCGTGCAGGCCCTGGGCCAGCGCCTCGCGCGCGGAGGCCGCGGCCTGCTGCCCGCGGCCGGGCTCACCGGCCTGGCCCCCGGCGCCCCCGCGGGCCCCGTCCCGGGCTTGCTCCCGGGACTGCTCCCGGGACTGCTCCTGGGCCCAGGCCGACAACGCGCCGAAGAGCTTGGCCGCCTCCTCGCCGACCGAGCCCACCGGCTCGCCCCCGGGCGGCTGCTGTCCGTCGCTCACCGCTGCTCCTCCTCGTCGATGCGGAACCGTACCCGCAAGGCTCCGCCCTCGACCCGAGCACCGCGCACCCGGTGGCGCCGCAGCGCGGCCGGGAGCGCGAGCAGCCGGCGGTAGGACCCGACGGTCACCACCAGCTCGTCGCCGTGACGGGCCAGGTCGACCTCCTCGCGCCGCGCGAAGGGCAGGGCGATCCGGAGCTCGGCGCCGTCGGCGTGACGGGTGATGGTCATCGGGCCCTCGCCCTGCGGGACCGCGAGCGGGTCGTCGCCGTCGTACGCCGCCTCGGCGAAGGTGCGCAGCGCGTCGACGCCGACCGGCTCGCCCGCGGAGTAGGCCGAGCGCCACACGGGGAGCTCGGCGAAGGACTGCCGCACCTCGGTCATGACGGCGGCCTGGGCCCGCACCCAGCCCTCGCGCCACGCGTCGCCGGGCACGTCGGGGAACACCCGGTTGGCCACGACCCCGTCGACGCGGTAGCCGTAGAGCGACAGCGTCGTCAGGCTGCGGCGCGCCTCGGCGACCACGACCGTCTCGGGGGTCAGCACCAGGCGCACCGACGAGGTCGGGGCCGTCAGCAGCCGACGGACGTCGTCGAGGTCGGCGTGCAGCCGCTCGATGGCCTCGAAGACGGCGTCCTCGGGCATCGGCACCCCGGCCGTGCGGCTCAGCACCGGTCGCAGCGCCCGCACCACCCGACGCTGCACGCCGAACATCCGCGACATGTACCAGTTGAGGGCCTCCGGCAGCGCGAGCAGGCGCAGCGTCTCGGCCGTGGGCGCGCAGTCGACGACCACGACGTCCCAGTCACCGCTGCCGACGTGGCGGCGCAGCTCGAGCAGGGCCAGCACCTCCTCGGCGCCGGGGATGACGGTGAGCTCCTCGGCGGTGATCGGGTCGACGCCGGCGGCGTCGAGGACCGACATCAGGTAGCCCTGGATCTCGCCCCAGGAGCGCTCGAAGCTGCGCTGTGTGTCGACCTGGTGCATCCACAGCCGGGGCGCCACCTCGGTCGGCACGTCGTCGACGGCGAGCCCGAAGGCGTCGGCCAGCGAGTGCGCTGCGTCGGTCGACACGACCAGCGTCCGCAGCCCGCCGGCGGCCGCGAGCGCGGCGGTGCCGGCCGCCGAGGTCGTCTTGCCGACGCCGCCCTTGCCGGTGAACAGGACCACCCGCGGGCGCTCCGGCGCCCCGGGCGCGGTCACGCGCCGGACTCGACGCGCTTCTTCAGGCCCTTGAGCGCGGTGTCGATGATGACCTTCTCGGCCTTGCGCCGCAGCATCCCGATCATCGGGATGGACAGCTCGACGGCGAGGCGGTAGATCACCTCGGTGCCGCCGTCACGCTCCCGCAGGACGTAGGCGCCCTCCATGGCCTTGAGCATCTTGCCCTCGACGAGGCCCCAGGTGACCTGCCGGTCGCCGTCCCAGGTGTAGGCGAGGGTGTAGGAGTCACGGATCGGGGTCGCCTCGAGCTCGAAGGCCACCTGCTCGGCGCG
The DNA here is from genome assembly GCF_054777915.1 of Nocardioides marmoraquaticus. Classification (NCBI taxonomy): domain Bacteria; kingdom Bacillati; phylum Actinomycetota; class Actinomycetes; order Propionibacteriales; family Nocardioidaceae; genus Nocardioides; species Nocardioides marmoraquaticus. The sequence continues at coordinate 143,034 of NZ_BAAHAA010000003.1, forward strand.
GCCGTCGGGCCCCTGCGCGACCACCTCGGCCTGCTTCATGCCCTGGGCCCACTCGGGGTAGGCCGGGAAGTCGGCGATGACCGCCATCACCTCCGCGGGCGAGGCGTCGACGACGATGCTGCTGGTGGTCTGCTCTGCCATGGGCCCCTGCCGGTGTGAGTCGTCGGACCTCGAAACCCTAGGGCATGGGCGACCGGCCGCGGGAGGCGCAGCCCGCGGGGCCGCGGCCGAGTAACGTGCGCCCTGCGGTCCCGGGACCGGCACCCGGCCGGCCCCCGCACGCGAGCCTCCCAGGGGGTCCTCACCCGTGCGCGAGTACGCCACCGCCCTCGACGTCGCGCTGGCCGAGCACGGCAACCTCACCGACGACGTCGTCCGCAACGGCACCGAGCACCCCGACGCCGTCGTCCTGGTACGGCGCAGCGACCCGCGGGCGCCGTGGACCGACGTGACCGCGGCCGGGCTGCTCGACGAGGTCCGCGCCGTCGCGAAGGGGCTCGTCGCGGCGGGGATCGAGCCGGGCGACCGCGTCGCGCTGGTCTCGCGCACCCGCTGGGAGTGGACCGTCCTCGACTACGCGACCTGGTTCGCCGGTGCGGTGGGCGTGCCGGCGTACGACACCGCCAGCGAGGAGCAGCTCGCCTGGCTGCTCGACGACTCCGGGGCCCGTGCCGTGGTGGTCGAGGACGCGCGGCTCGCCGCCCGCGTCGCCGCCGTGCGTGGCGAGCTGCCCGCCCTGCACCACGTGTGGACGATCGACCCCGATCGCGACCAGGGCCGCGGCGCCGTCGACCTGCTGAGCCGGCTCGGCGCCGACGTCGACGACGCCGAGCTCGAGCGACGCCGGACGACCGCCGGGCCCGACGACCTCGCCACCATCGTCTACACCTCCGGCACCACGGGGCCGGCCCGCGGCTGCATGCTCACCCACGGCAACCTCGACGCCGAGCTCACCGTCACCCTGGGCGCCCTCGACGCCCTCTTCGAGCCCCACCGCGACGACGACGCCGGCAAGGGTCCGGCCGAGAACGGCGACGACCAGACCGACGACCCCGGCCCGACCACGCTGCTCCTGCTGCCGCTGGCCCACGTCTTCGCGCGGGTGGTGCAGGTGGGCGCCGTGCGGGCCCGGGTGCGACTCGGCCACACGAGCGACGTACGACGCCTCGTCCCCGACCTGGAGGCGCTGCGGCCGACCTTCGTGCTGGCCGTGCCGCGGGTCTTCGAGAAGCTCTTCAACACCGCCTCGCAGCAGGCCGTCGCCGACGGCCGCGGCGGCGTGTTCGACAAGGCCGCCGAGACCGCCATCGCCTGGTCGCGGGCGCAGGACGCCGGCAGGGTCCCGCTGCCGCTCCGCGCGCGCCACCGGCTCCACGACCGGCTGGTCTACCGCCGGCTGCGTGCCCAGCTGGGCGGTCGCTGCCGCTGGGCCATCTCGGGCGGCGCGCCGCTCGGCGAGCGGCTCGCCCACTTCTACCGCGGCATCGGGCTCGGGGTGCTCGAGGGCTACGGCCTGACCGAGACCACGGCTGCCGTCACCGTCAACCTCCCGGAGGTCCAGCAGCTCGGCACGGTCGGGCGCCCGCTCCCCGGTGTCGCCGTGCGGGTCGCCGACGACGGCGAGCTGCTGGTGCGCGGCCCGCAGGTCTTCGCGGGCTACTGGAACGACGAGGCCGGCACCGCCGAGACCCGCGACGAGCACGGCTGGCTCAGCACCGGCGACCTCGGCGAGATCGACGACGAGGGCTTCGTGCGGATCATCGGGCGCAAGAAGGAGATCCTGGTGACGGCCGGTGGCAAGAACGTCGCACCCGCCCGCCTCGAGGACCTCCTGCGCGCCCACCCGCTCGTCGACCAGGCGCTCGTGGTCGGCGACGGCCGGCCCTACGTCGCGGCCCTGCTGACCCTCGACCCCGAGACCCTGCCCGCCTGGGCCGAGCAGCACGGCCTGGCGCCCGACGCCCGGCGGCTGGCCGACGACCCGACGCTGCGGGCCGAGCTCCAGCGCGCGGTCGACCAGGCCAACGCCTCGGTGTCGCAGGCCGAGTCGGTGCGCGAGTTCGCGGTCCTCGCCGAGCAGTGGACGGAGGAGGGCGGCCAGCTCACCCCCAGCCTCAAGCTCCGGCGTCAGGTCCTGCTGCGCGCCCACCGCGACGACGTCGACGCCCTCTACCTGCGCTGACCCTGCGGGCCTCGGGGTGCTCCTCGCGACGGGGCCCCATCGGTGGTCCACCACTGGTCTAGTGGTGGGTGGCGATCACCGTAGTTTTACGTACAAAACGGACTGATCGGGTCCACGCTGTCTCCGAACGCGACACCCCCGCCGCGTTCGTCCCCGCTCGACAGAACCAAGCCGAGGCAGCTCGATGGATCGCAGGAAAGCCCTTCTCAGCTCCGCCGCCGTGGTCGCGCTCCTCGGCACGCTGCTGGTCTTCTTCTACGTCCGCGGCGCGGACGCCCGCGCCGACGCCCGCTACGAGGCGGTGCAGGTCCTGCGCGTGGCCAAGCCCATCGCCGCCGGCGAGAGCGTCGCCGCGGCCCAGGCGGCGGGCAAGTTCGTCACCGGCACGATCTCCAGCCAGGACCGTCTCCCCGGCGCCCTGGCCGGGCTCGAGCCGCTGGAGGACCAGGTCGCGCTGACACCGATGTACGCCGGCGAGCAGGTCGTGGAGGACAAGTTCGGCGCCGTCGGCTCCGAGGCCGAGCTGCCCATCCCCGCGGGCAAGCTCGCCATCTCGATGAACCTCGACGACCCGTCGCGGGTCGCCGGCTTCCTCGACCCCGGCGACAAGGTCGCGGTGCTCATGAGCGGCTCGGACGAGGACGGGCCGTGGACCCGGTTGCTCCTGCGCAACGTGCAGGTCATCGGCACCGGGAGCACCTCCGCGACCGTCAGCGCCCAGTCCGCCGGCGACCCCGAGGCTGCGGCCGCGCCCGACGAGCTCCCGCAGGCGCTGCTGACCCTGGCCGTCAGCCAGCGCGAGGCGGAGCAGCTCACCTTCGCCAACAACAACGGCACCCTGTCCCTCGCCCTGCTGAACGACAAGTCGGCCGTGGCGAAGGGTGGACCCGTGACGCAGCAGAACCTCTTCGACTGACCTGTCCACGAGTCACGACCCGACCCGCACCCCCCTCCCCCCACCCGCGGAGACCCCCGATGCCGCTCCTCCTCGAAGCCGACGCCGACGCGGCGCGCGCGCTGACCCCCAGCCTGGGCCAGGGCGTCGAGGTCCTCACCCGCCCCGAGGACCTCGACCAGCGGCTCCGCCGGCGGCCCACCTCCGCGGTCGTGCTCGGGCCGGGTCTCGCCCTCGACACGGCCCTCGCCACCGCCGAGCGGGTGCGGGTGCAGCACCCCGCGACGGCCGTCGTCCTCGCTCGGGCGCAGCTCACCTCCGAGCTCTACGCCCCCGCGCTCGAGGCCGGGGTGAGCGCGGTGGTCGCCGCCGACGACGTCGTCGCGGTCGGGGCCGCCCTGGCCCGCGCCCGCCAGGCCTGGGAGTCGCTCCACGGTGCGGGGGGCGAGCCGCGCCCGGCCGGTCGCGTGGTCACCGTGTTCTCCCCCAAGGGTGGCGTCGGCAAGACCACCACCACCGTCAACCTCGCGCTCGCGCTGGCCTCGCTCGGCTCCCGGGTGTGCGTGGTCGACCTCGACCTCGCCTTCGGCGACGTCGCCATCACCCTCCAGCTCATCCCGAGCCACACCGTGGCCGACGCCGCCGGCCTCGAGGAGCGTCTCGACTGGACGATGCTGCAGGGCCTGCTGACCGAGCACCGGTCCGGGCTGCACCTGCTCGCCGCGCCCACCAGCCCCGAGGGCCGCGAGCGCATCACCGCCACCCTGGTCCGGCACATGCTCACCCTCCTGCGCGAGAACTACGACCACGTGGTGGTCGACACGCCCCCGGGGTTCGACGAGCAGGTGCTCGGCGCGTTCGACGAGACCGACGACATCGTCGTGGTCGCCACCCTCGACGTGCCGACCATCAAGAACGTCAAGGTCGCCATCGAGACGCTCGACCTGCTGGACCTCGTGCCCGACCGCCGGCACCTGCTGCTCAACCGCGCCGACGAGCAGGTGGGCCTGACGGTCGAGCACGTCCAGGACCTCCTCGGGACGACCGTCGAGCTCAGCCTGCCGAGCGCGGTCGCCGTGGCCTGCGCGACCAACAGCGGCAACCCCATCGTCTCGGCCACGCCGGACCACCCGATCTCCCGCGCGCTCACCGACTTCGCCCGGACCCTGCCGGGCGTCAACGCCGCTCCGCCCCCGCCCGAGGGGGTCGCGAAGCGCGGCCTCTTCGGCCGACGACGCAAGGACGGTGTCCGATGACCAGCCTCGGCGAGCGCCTCGCCGGCCGCGGTGGCGCCGAGTCCGGCACCCCCGTCGCGGCGTCGGCGCCCGCCGACCTCGGCCAGGGTGCCGCCGCCCGGCTCAGCGCCCAGACCGGACGGTTCGACGACCTGAAGGAGCAGATCCACGACGAGCTGCTGAGCCAGCTCGGACCCCAGCTGTACGACGCCGAGATGCAGCCGGCCGAGCTCGAGTCGAAGGTGCGGGGCGTGATGGGCGAGCTGCTCACCGCCGGCACCCGACCGCTGACGCGGCAGGACCGCGAGCAGCTCACCCAGGAGATCGCCGACGACATCCTCGGCCTCGGCCCGATCGAGCCCTACCTGCGCGACCCCGACGTCGCCGAGGTGATGGTCAACGGACCCGGTGACATCTGGATCGAGCAGAAGGGCCGCCTGCTCCGGGTGTCCGGCACCTTCAAGGACGAGGTGCACCTGCGCCGGGTCATCGACAAGATCGTCTCCCGCATCGGTCGCCGCGTCGACGAGTCGTCCCCCATGGTCGACGCCCGACTGCCGGACGGCAGCCGCGTCAACGCCGTCGTACCGCCCCTGGCGATCGACGGGAGCGTCCTGACCATCCGCAAGTTCGCCACCGACCCGCTCACGGTGCGTGACCTGGTGTCGTTCGGCTCGCTCACCGAGACCGCGGCCGACTTCCTCGACGCGTGCGTGCGAGGACGCCTCAACGTCGTCGTGTCCGGCGGCACCGGTGCGGGCAAGACGACCACCCTCAACGTGCTGTCGTCCTTCATCCCCGGCGACGAGCGCATCGTGACCATCGAGGACGCCGCCGAGCTGCAGCTCAAGCAGGACCACGTCGTCCGGCTGGAGTCCCGCCCGGCCAACATCGAGGGCAAGGGAGCCGTGACCATCCGCGACCTCGTCCGCAACTCGCTGCGCATGCGGCCCGACCGCATCGTCGTCGGCGAGGTCCGCGACGCCTCCGCGCTCGACATGCTGCAGGCGATGAACACCGGTCACGACGGCTCGATCTGCACGGTCCACTCCAACGGCCCGCGCGACACCTGCTCGCGGCTCGAGACGCTGGTGCTGATGGCGGGGATGGACCTGCCGATCCGCGCCATCCGCGAGCAGATCGCCTCGGCGGTGGACCTCATCGTGCACCAGGCCCGCCTCAAGGACGGCACGCGCCGCATCACCCACGTCACCGAGGTCGAGCGGATGGAGGGCGACGTCATCACGCTGCAGGACATCTTCGTGTGGGACGCCTCCGCCGGGTTCGACCGCGAGGGCCGCTCGCTCGGGACCCTCAAGCCCACCGGGCTGCGCCCGAAGTTCCTCGAGAAGATGAAGCACGCCAACGTCAGCGTCGACCCGCGGGTCTTCGCGACCGGATCGACGGCGGGCCGCTGGTGAGCGCCTGTCACGGTGCCGTGCGGCGCGCGGTCGCCGCCACCGGCCTCGCCCTGGTCTGCCTCGTGGGCGCCGCACCGATCGCCCAGGCGTCGCTCGCGCCCGTCGACGCCGACCAGATCTCCATCGACCACTCGCAGCCCGTCGACGGTGCCGTCGAGCTGCTCGTCTCGGTGCCCGCCGGCACCCAGCCCGACCTCGACAGCGTCGCCGTGACCATCGCCGGGACGAAGGTGCAGGCGACCGCCGAGGCCGCGGCTTCGTCCGCCCGCGTCCGGCGCACCGCGGTGCTCGCCATCGACACCAGCCTCAGCATGGCCGGCGAACGGATCGAGGCGGCCGAGGTCGCCGCCCTCGCGTACATCGACGCCGTGCCCGACGACGTCGAGGTCGGCGTGGTCACCTTCGACGACGACGTCACCACCGTCCTCGAGCCCACGCGCGACCGGGGCGCCGCACGCTCCGCGGTCACCGACCTCCGGCTGCAGCGCGAGACCGCGCTCTACGAGGGCATCGCCGGTGCGATCGCGGCCACGGGCGACGCTGCGGCCGGGCAGCGCTCCGTGCTGGTGCTGTCGGACGGCAAGGACAGCACCGGCACCTCGCTCGCCCCCACGCTGCGGGAGGTCAAGGAGTCCGGCGTGCTGCTCGACGTCGTCGCGCTCCAGCAGACCGGGCCCGCCGCCTCGGCGCTGCAGCTGCTCGCCCAGCAGGGACGCGGCGAGGTGCTCGACGCCGCCGAGCCCGGCGCCCTGACCGACGTGTTCGAGGCCCGCGCCGAGGTGCTGGCGCGCCAGGTCGCCATCGTCGCCGACCTACCCGACAGCGTGCCGGGCGACGGCAGCGCCGACGTGACGGTGAGCCTGCCCACCGACGACGCGACCCTCGCGACTGCAGCCTTCCTCCCGGTGACGCCCGAGGCTGACCCGGAGGCACGCGCCGCCGCGGCCGCCGCGGAGAAGGCCTCCGCCCAGGAGGCTGCCCGCGCCGAGGTCGCAGCCCCCCCGTCCCGGGGGCCGGCCATCTCCCAGGTGCTCGCCGTCGTCGGCGTCGTCGCCGTCGGGATCGGCCTGCTGGGTGCGGTCCTGACCCTGGGCGGCACCCGCAAGGCACCCGACCGCGAGTCGGCCCTGCGCGCCCAGCTCCAGGCGTACGGCGTGCTCGGGGCCCCGATCGCATCGGCCGCCACCACCGAGCAGCAGACCCGCGAGTCGCTCGGCGACCAGGCGCGCGGCGTCGCCGAGAGGGCACTGGCCGGCCGCGCCGGGCTGGAGAGCACGATCGCCGCCCGGCTCGAGGGGGCGGGCAGCAGGACGACGCCCGCCGAGTGGGTGCTGATCCACGCCGGCATCGCCGTCGCGGGCGGGGTCCTGGGCCTCCTCCTCGGTGGCGGCGGGATCCTGCTGCTGCTGCTCGGCGTCGCCGTCGGCCTCGTCGGGCCCTGGGTGTTCCTGGGCCTCAAGCAGGCGCGCCGGCTCAAGGCCTTCGCCGAGTCCCTGCCCGACACGCTGCAGCTCATGTCCGGCTCGTTGTCGGCGGGGTTGTCGCTGGCCCAGTCGGTCGACACCATCGTGCGCGAGGGCGCCGAGCCGATGTCCTCGGAGTTCCGCCGCGTCGTCGTCGAGAGCCGTCTCGGCGTGCCGTTCGAGGACGCCATGACGGGCGTCGCGCAGCGGATGCGCAGCAAGGACTTCGAGTGGGTCGTCATGGCCGTCAAGATCCAGCGCGAGGTCGGCGGCAACCTGGCCGAGCTGCTGCTCACCGTCGCCGCCACCCTGCGTGAGCGGGAGTACCTTCGTCGCCACGTCAGGGCGCTCAGCGCCGAGGGCCGGCTGTCGGCCTGGGTGCTCGGTGGCCTGCCGCCCGGCTTCATGCTCTACCTCTCGGTGAGCAACCCGTCGTACGTCGCGCCGCTGTTCACCACCACGCTGGGCTGGGTGATGCTCGCCGGCGCCGGCCTGCTGATGGGCGTGGGCGTGCTGTGGATGGTCAAGGCCGGGAAGGTGGAGCTGTGACGGTCATGGTGCTGGCCCTGGGGATCGGGCTGATCTTCGCGGCACTCTTCCTCGTCCTGGCGGCCCTCGTCGGCGCCGGCCGCGAGCGCGTCGGGGTGGGCCGGTCGCTCGAGGTGCTGCAGGCCCTGACCTCGGCCCCCGAGGAGATGCAGCGCGAGCTGCAGCCGTCGTTCGGCGAGCGGGTGCTGCTGCCGCTGCTGTCGCGGGCGCAGCGCCTGGGCCGCAAGCTGACCCCGACCGACGCCGGCGGTCGGATCCGCGACAAGCTCGACAAGGCCGGCAACCCGGCGGGCTGGACCGTGGAGCGGGTCGTGGCGGGCAAGGCGCTCGGCTTCTGCGCCGCGCTCCTGGTCGCCACCGTCGCCTGCGTCGTGGCGGGGGCGTCGTTCCCGGTCATGCTCGGCGTGGTGGTCCTGGCCTCGCTGCTCGGCTACAACGCGCCGAACCTCTACCTCTACCAGCGGGTCTACGACCGCAACGCCGCGATCGGCGGCGCCCTCTCGGACGCGATCGACCTGCTGACGATCTCGGTCGAGTCGGGGCTCGCCTTCGACGCCGCCGTCGGACAGGTGGCGCGCAACACCGAGGGCCCCCTGTCCGACGAGTTCGCGCGCATGCTCCAGGAGATGCAGATCGGCCGCAGCCGGGCCGACGCGCTCCGCTCCCTGGCCGACCGCTGCGACCTCCCGGAGGTGCGCTCCTTCGCCGGGGCCATGGTCCAGGCCGACAGCTTCGGCATCCCCGTCGGGCAGGTGCTCCGCGTCCAGTCCTCCGAGATCCGCACCAAGCGGCGCCAGCGCGCGGAGGAGAAGGCCCAGCAGGTGCCGATCAAGATCATGCCGCCGCTGATCTTCTGCATCCTGCCGTGTCTCTTCATCGCCGTGCTCGGCCCGGCTGCCCTCTCGCTGATGGGACTCGGTGGCACTCTCTGAGTCATGAGCGAGGTCAACCGGGCCGGGCTGGCCGCGCGCGCCTTCGCCCTGGCCGTCCTGGTGCCGCTCGCCGCCCTGTCGGGTCCCGCGCACCTGCGCGCGACCGGGGCGCTGCTGCTGGTCGCGCTGGCGGCCGGTCTGGTCGTCGCCTCGGCCCGGCTGCCCACGGCGTGGGTGGCGGCGGCCGAGGCCGCCGCCGTCGCGGGCATCGTGGTGGTCGCCCACCCCGACGCCGCCACCGTCGCGCCCTACCTCGTGGTGCCCGTGCTGGCGGCGGCCCTGAGCTCGGGCCGCCGGGCGCTGGTGGTGGCCCTGGTCGTCGAGGCGGCCGTGCTGGCCGTGGCCTGGCTGCTCCTGGAGCAGCGGTGGAGCCGCGGCTACGTCGCCGGGGCCTCGCTGTGGCTGGCCGCCGGGGCCGGCGTGGGGTGGCTGGCGGTGACGCTGCGCCGTGCCCTGCTGACCGGCGAGGACGAGCAGCCCTACCGCAGCGCCGTGGCCATCATCCGTCGCCTCGAGGCCCTCTCGGGCAGGCTCAGCGGCGGGCTCGACGCGGTCGGCACGGCGGAGCAGGTCATGGACCTCGCCGAGGACCTCGTGCCGCTGCGCGCCGCCGGGGTGTTCGTGCGTGGGCCCGGCGGCGGCGTGGTGCCGGTGCGCTTCACGGCCGGCACCGCTCCCGGCACGATGGACTGGGCGGCGGAGATGTCGGAGCGGTGCTTCGAGTACGAGGCGATGATGCTGCGGGAGCGGCGCCTGGCCCTCCCCCTCGCCGTCAACGACGAGATCGTGGCCGTGCTGGTGCTCGACGCGGTGCAGCCCGTGCCGGCCGACGTCGTGCCGCAGCTGCGCCGTCACCTGGCCCGACCGACCGTGCAGCTGCAGGCCGCACTGCTGTTCGGCCGCGTCCGCGACACGGCGACCGCGCAGGAGCGCGCCCGGATCGCGCGCGAGGTCCACGACGGCGTGGCGCAGGACGTCGCCGGGCTGGGCTACCTCGTCGACAACCTGCTGCTGACCACCACCGACACCGACCAGCAGCTCCGGCTGACCGCACTGCGACAAGAGGTCTCCAAGGTGGTCACCGAGCTGCGCTACTCGGTCTTCGACCTGCGCCAGGAGCAGGCGGCGAGCTCGGGCCTCGGCGAGTCGATCGCGGCGTACGCCAACCAGATCTCCGGCATCTCGCCGATGGCCGTCCACGTGACCCTCGACGAGGAGGGCCCCCGGTTGCCCCGCGACCAGGAGTTCGAGCTGATGCGCATCGCCCAGGAGGCGATGACCAACGCCCGCAAGCACGCCGACGCGGGCAACCTGTGGGTGCGGTGCACGGTGCGCGCCCCCTTCGCCGAGATCGAGGTCGCCGACGACGGCACCCGCCGCCACGCGCCCCGCAGCGACTCCAACGGCCTGAAGATCATGCGCGAGCGGGCTCAGGCAATCGGCGCCGCGCTCGACGTGCGTCCCCCCGACGGCTCGAGCATCGGCACCCGGGTGCGCGTGCGCGTCGGCGAGCCCGGCGCCTGACCCCCCGGACGACCGCTAGATTGCGGGCGGAGGCCGGGCTCCGCAGCCCGGGAGCGATGACCGACGTGCTGCTGATCGACGACCACGAGCTGATCCGTCAGGGCCTCGCGGGAGCCTTCTCCGCCGTCGAAGGGTTCGACGTGGTCGGCCAGGCCGGTTCCGTGGCCGACGGTCTCGAGGCGGCGCGGCGGCTCCAGCCCGACGTCGTCGTCACCGACGTCCGGCTGCCCGACGGCTCCGGTCTCGACGTCGTGCGCACCTTGCGCAAGGACGACAAGCAGGTCGGCCTCGTCGTGCTCACGATGTACGCCGGCGACGAGCAGCTGTTCGCCGCGATGGACGCCGGCGCGTCCGCCTTCGTCGGCAAGGACTCCCCCACCGCCACCGTCGTCAGCGCCGCCCGGCAGGCCTCCGTCGCCCCGCTGACCTTCACCTGCACCGGGCTGGCCGAGGCCATGCTGCGCCGGATGAGCTCGGCGACGCCCCGGCTCACCGACCGCGAGCGCCAGGTGCTCGACCTGCTCGCCGAGGGGCTCGGCGTCAGCGCCATCGCCGCGCGCCTCTACCTCAGCGAGTCGACCGCGAAGAGCCACATCGGCCGCATCTACGACAAGCTCGGCGCGGCCAACCGGGCGCAGGCCCTGGTCACGGCGATGCGCACCGGCCTGATCGACAGCGCCACCCCGCCGAACGTCTGATACCGGTGCAATTCGGATAGTCCCGACGGACTACCCCGAAAGTCATCCGAGGTGACTACGGACGAATGTCCGGAAACCCGATGTCACGGTATGTCCTTTTTGACACCCTTTAGTCAGTCGCACCCCCGCGACCACGTCACGACACACCGCTCACGAAAAGAGTCCCCCGATGCTCGAGTACCTCCGCTCCCTGCTCCCCTCCGTCCGCCGCACCGAGGACGGCGCCTCCGCCGTCGAGTACGGCCTGCTCGTCGCCGGCATCGCCGCCCTCGTGGTGGCCGTCGTGTTCCTCCTCGGCGGCGTCGTGAAGGGCTCCTTCACCGAGACCTGCTCGACCATCTCCGGCGACGGCACCGCCACCGCGGCGACCACGGCTGCCTGCGACTGACCTGCCACCACCACCCTTCGCGCTGCACCGGCACCTGAGCCAGCAGCCCCCACCGTCCCGCTCGACCACGCGCGGGCACGACGGCGGCCGCGGCGGGTGCGTCCGAGCAACGCACCCGCCCTGCCGGGGGTGGTAGCCGCTGTCCCACGCGCCCGGTCCCTCTCGAGGGGCCGGGCGCGTCGGCGTACCCGGCCCGCGTCACTCCAGGGCGCGGGCGATGCCGACGCGCTGCACCAGGGTCGGGTGGCTGCCGAACCAGAGCTGGCTCCACGCCGGTGGCGCCGGGTCGGCCAGCGACCGCGTCGCCAGCCGCACCTGCATCGCCTCGAAGGCCGCGGGGTCGCGGGTGAACTCCAGGGCCACCCGGTCGGCCCTCGCCTCGATCGCCCGACTCACGGTGTTCTGCACCGGCGAGGCCAGCAGCGTGCCGACCGCCACCAGCGCGAGCACCAGCGGCACGACCTCGGGGTGCCCCGCACCCGCGGCGCCCGAGCGCCGCAGCAGGCCGCCCCACCCGAGGAGCAGCCCGAGCGCGCCCGCGCCGGCGCCGACGCCGAGCGCTCCCAGCGTCGTCCCGAGGGCGACGTCGTGCTCGCGGGCGTGCGCGAGCTCGTGCGCCACGATGACGAGCGCCTCCCGCCGGGGCACGTCGTCGACGAGGTTGTCGTAGAGCACGACCCTGCGGGTGCTGCCGAGGCCCGAGACCCAGGCGTTCAGCGTCGTGGTGCGTCGCGACGCGTCGGCGACCAGCACCTGCGACACCGGAACCCCTTCCTCCTCCGCCAGCGTCACGACCTGCGAGCGCAGCTCCCCGGCCGGCAGCGGCTCGAAGGAGTTGAACAACGGCTCGACCAGCACCGGGTAGGCCCACGAGCCCAGCACCACCAGCGTCGCCGCCACGGTGCCGAAGACGGCCGGCCAGGCGCGCGGCAGCCGGCGGGCCAGTCCCACGACGAGCACGACGACCACGGCGGCGTACACCCAGGACACGGCGGTCGACACCGCCCAGTCGCGCAGCCAACCGGGCAGCGACTGGGTGGACAGCCCGACATTGACCGCGCGGTGGCGTGCGACCAGCCGTAGCGGCAGCGTGGCGGCAGCGCCGGCGAGCACCACGAGGAAGGCCCCCAGGGCCGTGCGCCACCACCACGGCCCCCGCAGCCGGGCCAGCAGCCCCGCCCCGGCGCGGGTCAGAGCAAGACCGAGCGCCACCACGAGCGACAGCACGAGGTTCGCCCAGCCGATCCACCGCTGCACGGTGGCGAAGTCCTCCGCCTGCCGCACCTGGTCGGGGCTCAGCAGCTCGTCGGGCCGGACCGGGACGACCTGGCGCCCGGGCACCCAGTCCCACGGCACCAGCAGCCCCGCCACCACGACGAAGGCGGCCGTGGCGAGCACGAGCACGACGACGGACGTGCGCCGTGCCGTCGGGGCCGTCTGGGACGTCGGGCCCGTCGGGCCCGACGCGGTCGTGAGCGGCACGACCTCAGCCTGCCACGCCCGCCAGCCCGGCGAGGTCACGGCGCCAGCCCTGCACGAAGCGCTGCTCGGTGGTGCCGAGCACGTCGCGGAAGGCCCGTGGGGCCGGTGTCCCGTCGTCGACCACCTCGTAGAGCCGGACCAGGGCGTCCTGGCCGAACTCGGCACCCAGGTAGCGGCAGGCCAGCCAGGCCTCCTCGTACGTCGCCCCCAGGCCGGGCGCGGAGGGATCGAGGTCAGCGCTCGTCGGGAGGCCGTCGGGCAGCCCCTCCTCGCGGACCCGCTGGAGGACCTGGCGTGCCGCGACGTCGACGGGCACCCGGCCACCCGCGAGGGCGACGTAGTCGGCGAACCCCTCGAGCAGCCACACCGGCATCGAGGCGTACGGCGCCTCCACGGCGACGTGGGTGGCCTCGTGCGTCAGCACGACCTGGGCGCCCCGTCGCGACAGCGCACCGAAGACGCCGGGGTTGAGGTAGACGCGCACCGGCGTGCCACGCTCGGCGCTGCCGTCGACGGTGGCCGCGAGCCCCGCGATGGCGTCGAAGCGGCCGTCCGGTGCGGCCAGCACCGCGTCCAGCTGGTCGGCGTCGGCCGGCACCTCGACCACCAGGTCACCGTCCCACCGCGGCAGCACCTGACGCACCTGCTCGACGGCCCGCGCGGCCAGACCGGGGTAGCGACCGGCGTCGTCGCCGGCGACGGCGAGCAGGGCGCTCCCCTCGCGCACCACCGTCAGCGGGGTGCTGAACCACAGCGGCGTACGCGTACCGGCGCCGGAGGCGTCCGGGTCGGCGTCGGCCGGGGGCGTGGCCGCCGAGACGCCACCGAGGTCGGCCACGCGCGGACCGTCGTCGCCGGGCAGCAGCAGCACGCGGCTCTCGACGTCGACGGGGCGGCGGTCGACGCCGGCGTAGGCGAAGCCGAGCCGGGCCCGCACGGCGACGACGTCGTCCCCCAGCCGCTCGCGCTCGCCGTCGGTCGCGGGCGCGTCGGGCGCCACGTAGCGCAGCGACACGTCGCGGACGTCGAGCGCGCGCGCATTGTCGACGACCGCCGCCAGCAGGTCCGCGGCCTGCGGGGTCGCCACCGCGGCCGCGGCCTCGACGTCACGGTCGTCGATCGCCTGCTCGAGACGTCGGAGCACGGTGGCGGCGCCGTCCTCGACGGCGCCACCGCCGGCGGTGGCGCCACGCGGTGGCTCCAGCTCGGTCCCGCGCTCGCACCCGGTCAGCAGCCCCAGGGCGAGCGCGAGGACGAGCAGGAGCGTCCGCGCGAGCAGCAGCGCGTCAGCCCGGACGGACCGCGCCGGAGTACGGCATGTCGTGGAGACCCGAGACCTGGACACCGGAGCCGGGGTTCAGCGCGTTGACGACCTGGCCGTTGCCGACGTACATGCCGACATGGCTGATCGGGCTGTAGTAGAAGACCAGGTCACCAGGCTGCAGCTCGCTCTCGGAGACGGGCGTGCCTGCAGCGTACTGCGCCTGCGAGTTGTGCGGCAGCGAGACGCCCTCGGTCGCCCAGGCCGCCATCGTCAGGCCGGAGCAGTCGAAGGCGTCGGGCCCGGCAGCGCCCCAGACGTAGGACTTGCCGACCTGCGCCATGGCGTAGGCCACGGCACCGCTGGAGACCTGCTCGGCCTGCTGCTCGGCGCGCTCGTCCTCGAGCGAGGCGAGCCGGCCCTGGGCGGCGCCGAGCTCGGCGCCGGCGCGCTCGGCGCGCTTGCCGGCGTCGCGCGCAGCGGCACGACGCTCCTGGAGCACCTCGCGGACCGCGGCCCGACGCTCGACCAGCTCGACGCGGGTCGTCTCGGTCTCCTGCAGCGCCGAGGAGGTGTCGCCGGCGTCCTCGGTGACGAGGGCGACGCCGGCGAGCAACCGCTCGGAGGTCGCGGGCATCGAGGTCGACGCGACAGGGACGACGTCGGCCGCGGGGGTGCCGGAGCCGGCGGCACCGGCGGCGGTGCCGTGCTCGACGAGGACGCCGCGGGCCACGCGCTCGCGCAGGTCGGCGGTGCGCTCGCGCTGCTCCTCGATGCGCTGCGTCAGGCGCTCGACCTTCTGCTTGCTGGCACCGGCGCGGGCCTGGGCACGCTCGTGGGTGGTCGCGCGCTCGCCGGCGAGCCGGTCGAGACGGTCGACCTGGGCCTGCGCCCGGTCGATCCTGGCGTCGAGGTCCGCGGCGCCCGCGGGGGCGGCGAGCAGGCCGGAGCCCGCGAGACCGAGGGCCAGCGCGGCGACGGTCGGGACCGCGGCACGACGGGTGAGTGGCGTGCGTTCCGCACGGTGGGCAGGGCGGTACTTCCGGCCGTCGGTCACGAGCGGACGGTCTCCTCTTTGTGTCGACGCCTACCAGGTGAGCTGACGGGTTCGGGCCCAAAGAACGCCCTACCGGATCGGCCCCACCGCAGGTGGTGCGTCACCCGGATTCACCCCGTGGACCGGTGGCTCGGCACGAGGCCGACCCGCCGTTCCGGTTGGGTCCCCGGCTCCTTCGCCAGCACCCCCCGGCACGGCTTCGGACTCGGCGCGGCCCCCGAGCACGCCGGGCGGCGCGCTGGTGCGGGGACCAACAAGCGCGAGACCCTAGGCCACCCCGTGGGGCGGATCCAAGTCGGCGCCTCGCGACGTGAGCCGTCTCACGCCGTCTCGACGTCGGGACCGGAGACCGGCAGCACCATCCGCAGCGGCGGCACCAGGCCCGACCCGGCGAGCACCTCGAGGGCGTGCCGCTCCTCCTCGTCGAAGGCCAGCTCGGGCGGTGGGCCGAGCAGCGCGGTCACCACGCAGTCGTGGCAGGCGGGGCCGCGCACCAGGCAGGCGTCGCAGTCGATGTGCAGGCTCATGGCGTGCTCCTCGGAGGTCTCGGTCCGGTCGGGGAAGGGACCGGTGCGACGCACGCTGGCAGGGACCACCGACAACCCGTGCCGGGCCCAGCCGTGCGAGCGGCGCCGACGCGTGTTGCGGCACAGGGTTGTCGGTGCGGGCGCCTAGCGTCGGGCGACGTGACCAGGTGGGACGCCCAGATGAGCTTCGACGAGCTCGGCCGCCCCCTGCGCGAGACCACGTTCTGCGTGGTCGACCTGGAGACGACCGGGGGCTCGGCGGCCGCGGGCTCCATGATCACCGAGATCGGCGCGGTCAAGGTCCGTGCCGGCGAGGTGCTCGGCGAGTTCCAGACCCTGGTCAACCCGCACACGGCGATCCCCCCGTTCATCGCGGTCCTGACGGGCATCACCGACGCCATGGTCGCGCAGGCCCCCCCGGTCGAGAGCGCGCTGCCCGCCTTCCTCGAGTTCGCGCGCGGCACGGTGCTGGTGGCCCACAACGCCCCCTTCGACGTCGGCTTCCTGCGCCACTTCGCGCAGGAGCAGGGGCGGGCGTGGCCGTCGTTCGAGGTGCTCGACACGGCCGTGCTCGCACGCCGCGTCCTCACCCGCGACGAGACCCCCAACTGCAAGCTCGGGTCGCTGGCGCGGGTGTTCGGCGCCTCCACCACCCCCGACCACCGGGCGCTGCACGACGCGCGTGCCACGGTCGACGTCCTGCACGGGCTGATGGAGCGGCTCGGGGGCCTGGGCGTCCACACCCTCGAGGAGCTCGCGACCTTCAGCTCCCGGGTCTCCCCCGCGGTGCGCCGCAAGCGCCACCTGGCGGAGCCGCTGCCGCACGCGCCGGGCGTCTACCTCTTCCGCGACGCCCAGGACCGCGTCCTCTACGTCGGCACCTCGCGCGACCTGCGCTCGCGGGTGCGGTCCTACTTCACGGCCTCCGAGACCCGCTCGCGCATCGGCGAGATGGTGACGATCGCCGAGCGCGTCGACCACGTCGAGTGCGCGACGCCGCTCGAGGCGCGGGTCCGCGAGCTCCGGCTCATCGCGGCGCACCGGCCCGCCTACAACCGCCGCAGCAAGGACCCCCACAAGGTGCACTGGCTCAAGCTCACCGTCGAGCCCTGGCCCCGGCTCTCGCTGGTGCGGCGCGTGCTCGACGACGCCGGATCCGGCGCGGAGTACCTCGGGCCGTTCTCCTCACGCCGCACCGCCGAGAAGTGCCTGGCCGCCCTGCACGAGACCTTCCCCGTGAGGCAGTGCGGCGGCCGGCTCCCGGTGGTGCCGCGGGGCACGCCCTGCGCCCTGGCCGAGCTCGGTCGCTGCTCCTCCCCGTGCGACGGCAGCGTCACCACCGACGCCTATGCCGACCTCGTCGGCCGGGTGCGCGACGCGGTGCGCGGTGATCCCGGACCGGTCCTGCAGGCACTCGAGCGCAGGATGGCCCGGCTGGTGGCCGACGAGCGGTTCGAGGAGGCCGGCGTGCACCGTGACCGGCTCGCGGCGTTTGTCCGCTCGGTGTCGCGCCTGCAGCGGCTGTCCGCGCTCACGCGCCTGCCCGAGCTCGTCGCGGCCCGTCGAGAGGACGACGGTCGCTGGGCCGTCCACGTCCTGCGGCACGGCCGGCTCAGCGCAGCCGGCCTGATCCCGGCCGACGCGCACGCCGGTGACTGGGTGCGCTCCCTGCGCGGGTCCGCCGACACCGTGATCCCCGGCCTGGGCCCCACCCCGGCGGCCAGCGCCGAGGAGAGCGAGCAGGTGCTGCGCTGGCTCGAGCAGCCCGGCGTGCGTCTCGTGCACGTCGAGGGCGAGTGGTCGTGCCCCGTGCGGGGCGCCACCCGGCACCTCGCGGTGCACGACGCGGTCGAGGCGTCACGGGCCGACCTCACGCCCTTCGACGAGCGGCGGCGGCTCCCGACGGTCCACCAGCCGGTACGTTGACCACCATGATCACCGCGATCGTCTTCGTGCGGGCTGACGTCGCCCGGATCCCCGAGGTGGCCGAGGCCATCGCCGCCCTCGACGGCGTCAGCGAGGTCTACAGCGTCACGGGCCAGATCGATCTCATCGCGCTCGTGCGGGTGCGTGACCACGACGACGTGGCCCGCGTCGTGGCCGACCGGCTCAACAAGGTGCCCGGCGTGCGCGAGACCGAGACCCACATCGCCTTCCGCACGTTCTCTCGTCACGACCTCGAGGCCGCCTTCTCCCTCGGCCTCGACTGACCGAGCGGCGCGTCAGGCGGTCGCCGCGACCCAGCGCTGGAGGGTGTCGGCGGCCGCACCCGAGTCCACGGCGGCGGCGGCGCGCTCGAGCCCGGCTGCGAGCCGGTCGTGGACGTCACCCTCGTCGCCGGCGTGCACCGCCAGCGCCGCCGCGGCGTTGAGCAGCACGGCGTCACGGACCGGGCCGGCCTCGCCGCCGACGACCCGGCGCACGACCTCGGCGTTGTGGGCGGCGTCCCCGCCGCGGAGCTGCTCGGCGGTGCCCGTAGCCAGGCCCAGGCGCGCCGGGTCGACCCGCGCGGGCACGACCTCGCCGCCCTCCACCAGCCAGACCTGCGACGTGGTGGTCGTCGTCAGCTCGTCGAGGCCGTCGTCACCGCGGAAGACCCAGGCGTCGACGCCGCGCCGGGCGTAGACGCCCGCCATGACCGGGGCCATGGCCGGGTCGGCGCACCCGATGGCCTGAGCGGCCGGCTTCGCCGGGTTGGCGAGCGGGCCGAGGAAGTTGAAGCTCGTCGCGATGCCGAGCTCGCCGCGCGGCGCGGCCGCGTGGCGCAGCGCCGGGTGGAAGCCGGCCGCGAAGCAGAAGGTGATGCCGGCCTCCTCGGCGACCCGGGCGACGTCGTCGACCGAGAGGTCCAGCCGCACGCCGAGGTGCTCGAGCACGTCGGCGCTGCCCGCCTTCGACGACGCCGAGCGGTTGCCGTGCTTGACGACGGTCGCCCCCGCGCCGGCGGCCACCACGGCCGCCATCGTCGAGATGTTGACCGAGAAGCTGCGGTCCCCACCCGTGCCGACGACGTCGAGGGTGCGCCCCGGGACGTGCAGGGGCCGGGCCACGGCGTACATCGCGTCGACCAGGCCCTCCATCTCGGCGACGGTCTCGCCCTTGGAGCGCAGCGCGACGGCGAAGCCCGCGACCTGCGCCGAGGTCGCCTCGCCGCGCAGGACCTCGCTCATGGCCCACGCCGTGTGGCTGGCATCGAGGTCCTCGCGACGCACGAGGCGCGTCAGCACCTCCGGCCAGCTGTGCTGCTCGGCCACGCCGCTAGCGGGTCGGCACGCGCGGGCGCAGCAGCCCGACGACCGTCTCGGCGAGCTCGACCGGGTCGAGCGGGTGCGACACGGCGGCGTCGGCCCGCGACCAGGTGGCCAGCCAGTTGTCCTGCACCCGGCCGGTCAGCACCAGCAGCGGCGGGCACCGGTAGATCTCGTCCTTGAGCTGGCGCGCGACCCCCATGCCGCCCGCGGGGACAGCCTCGCCGTCGAGCACGGCGAGGTCGATCCCGCCGGCGTCCATCTGCTGGATCACCACGGGCTCGGTGGCGACCTCGACGTACTCGGCCTCGGGGAGGTCGGGGTGCGGTCGGCGCCCGAGCGCGAGCATCAGCTGCTGCCGGGTGTCGACGTCGTCGCTGTAGACCAGGATGCGGAGGGTCGGCGCGGCGTCGGCGCTGGTGCTCTGGCTCACGCGGCGGATGCTACCGCCGGGAGTCGCGCCGCAGGTCTCCCCCTCTTCCCAGGTCGCGCTCAGCGACGTCTCAGGGCGACATGTTCGCATCGACACACGACCCACGCGTGCGGGTCTTCACCTGCCGAGCCATAATGAGGAACGTGGCGACAGCAACGGCTATTCCGGCGTCCCGGCTGCACGGGCACCACGACCGTCCCTCGATGGTCAGCGTGGGCACGATCGTGTGGCTGTCGAGCGAGCTGATGTTCTTCGCGGCACTGTTCGCCGCCTACTTCACGATCCGCTCGGTGAGCCCCGACCTCTGGGGCCAGGAGACCGAGCTGCTCAACGTGCCTTTCTCGTCGATCAACACCACGATCCTCGTGCTGTCGTCGGTGACCTGCCAGCTCGGCGTGTTCAAGGCCGAGGACGGCAAGGTCGGGCGCACCGGAGCCTGGTACCAGGTCGGTTCGTGGGGCCTGCGCGAGTGGTTCATCGTCACCTACGTCATGGGTGCCATCTTCATCGGCGGCCAGGCCTTCGAGTACGCCGAGCTGGTGCACGAGGGCCTCACGCTCTCCTCGTCCGCCTACGGCACCGTGTTCTACCTCGCCACCGGCTTCCACGGCATCCACGTCGTGGGCGGCCTCATCGCCTTCCTGTTCGTCCTGGGCCGCACCTACCTGGCCCGCAAGTTCACCCACGAGCAGGCCGTCACCGCGATCGTCGTGTCCTACTACTGGCACTTCGTCGACGTGGTGTGGGTCGGCCTCTTCGCGACCGTCTACCTCATCAAGTAGCCGGTCCTTCCCCCAGCCCAGCAGCACCGACACCGAAGGAAGACCAGGTGCGACTCACCTCGAAGTCCCGCTCCCGGAAGCAGTCCGGGCTGCGGCGCCTGTCCGCCCGCCGGCGCAGCCGCTACGCCGGCCCGCTGGTGATGCTGCTGGCCCTCGTGTTCGCCGGTGGCGTCTTCGCGACGGCGAAGGCCATGGTCGACTCCCCCGCCCAGGCCAGCGCCAGCGACACCGACCTCGTCCAGCAGGGCCGCGACCTGTTCCTCGTCGGCTGCTCGTCGTGCCACGGCAAGAACGCCGAGGGCATCGCGACCAACAAGGGCGACAACTACGGCCCGTCGCTGGTGGGCGTCGGCGCCGCGTCGGTCGACTTCCAGGTCGGCACCGGCCGGATGCCGATGTCCAACCCCGGAACGCAGGCCCCGCGCAAGAAGCCCGTCTACACCGACGCCGAGATCGAGGCCATGGGGGCCTACATCGACTCGCTGGGCCCCGGCCCCTCCGTCCCTGCTCCCGAGCAGTACGACACCGAGGGCGTCGACAACGAGGGCATCGTCCGCGGCGGTGAGTTCTTCCGCACCAACTGCACCGCCTGCCACAACTTCGCGGGCGCCGGCGGTGCGCTGCCCCGGGGTCGCTACGCCCCTAGCCTGAGCGGTGTCTCCAACAAGCACATCTACGAGGCGCTGGTCACCGGCCCGCAGCAGATGCCGGTCTTCTCCGACGCCGTGCTGACCCCCGAGGACAAGCGCGACATCATCGCCTACCTCAACTACGCCGAGACGATGGACAACCCCAGCGGGTACAACCTGGGCAATCTCGGTCCCGTCACCGAGGGCATCGCCGCCTGGTTGGTCGGCATCGGTGGTCTGGTCGCCTTCGCGGTCTGGATCGCCGCCCACTCGACCCGTTCGACCCAGCGCAAGAAGCAGGAGGCAGGCTCGTGACCAGCGTCGACCGCACGAGCGACCACCAGCCCGGCAACGAGGACGCGGGCGACGACCGCCGCGGCAACGAGCTCGCCACGACGGCGGCCGAGCCCATCGCCGACCCGGGCCTCCCGGCCCACGAGCCCCGACCCACCGACGTCGACGAGGCCGCCGAGCGTCGCGCCGAGCGTCAGGTCTCGCTGCTCTTCGGTCTGTCGGCCCTCTTCACGGTCCTCTTCGTCGTCGCCTACTTCGTCTTCTCGGTCGGCGACGAGATCGACACGGTGCTCGGCTTCGGTGCCTCCAACCTCGCCCTCGGCGCCTGCCTCGGCATGGCGCTGCTGCTGATCGGCGTCGGCACCATCCAGTGGGCCCGCAAGCTGATGGCCGACACCGAGATCGTCGAGTACCGGCACCCGTCGGCCTCGTCCGAGGAGGACAAGGAGGAGACGCTCGCCGCGCTCCGCCTGGGCACCGAGGAGTCGGGCATCGGCCGCCGGCCGCTCATCCGCAACTCGCTGCTCGCCTCCGTCGGCCTGCTCGGGCTCCCCGCCGTCGTGCTGCTGCGCGACCTCGGTCCGCTGCCCGGCAACGTCCTGACCCGCACCGTGTGGACCGAGGGCATGCGGGTCGTGCAGGACGTGTCCGGCACCCCGATCCGTCCGCAGGACGTCGAGGTCGGCCAGCTGATCAACGGCCAGCCCGAGATCTTCTTCAACTCCTTCGAGGACGAGGAGCAGATCGAGGGCCACGAGCTGCTGGTCGAGAAGGCCAAGGCCTCGGTCGTCATCGTCCGGATGCCCCCGCAGGACATCACCCCGTGGCCCGGCCGCGAGGACTGGGGCATCGACGGCATCCTCTGCTACTCCAAGATCTGCACCCACGTCGGCTGCCCCATCTCCCTGTGGGAGCAGCAGACCCACGACCTCCTCTGCCCGTGCCACCAGTCGACCTTCGACCTGGCGGACAACGGCAAGGTGGTCTTCGGCCCCGCCGCCCGTCACCTGCCGCAGCTACCCTTGGCACTGGACGACGAGGGCTACCTGATCGCCCGCAGCGACTTCACCGAAGCCGTGGGACCCAGCTTCTGGGAGCGTGACAACGATGAGCCAGGACCGGAGTGAGTGAGTCATGAGCGCTGAGACCGTCGCGCCCACCAACGGGCGCACCGCGGCGAAGGCCGGCAAGCCGTCCAAGGTGGGCCAGGCCGCCACCTGGGCCGACGACCGGCTCGGCATCGCCGGGCTGGCCAAGAAGAACCTCCGCAAGGTCTTCCCGGACCACTGGTCCTTCATGCTCGGCGAGATCGCGCTGTGGAGCTTCGTCGTCCTCCTGCTCACCGGCGTGTTCCTCACCTTCTGGTACCGCCCGAGCATGGCCGAGGTCATCTACGACGGCTCCTACGCACCGTTGCGCGGCCTGCACATGTCGGAGGCCATGGCCTCGACCGTGCACCTGTCGTTCGACATCCGCGGCGGCATGCTGATGCGGCAGATCCACCACTGGGCCGCGCACCTGTTCATCGCCGCGATGCTCATCCACATGATGCGCGTGGCCTTCACCGGCGCCTACCGCAAGCCTCGCGAGCTCAACTGGGTGATCGGCGTGCTGCTGCTCGTCCTCGGCACCCTCGAGGGCTTCACCGGCTACTCGCTGCCCGACGACCTGCTCTCCGGCACCGGCATCCGGGCGGCCGACGGCTTCATGAAGTCGATCCCGGTGATCGGCACCTACGCCTCGTTCTTCGTCTTCGGCGGGGAGTTCCCCGGCGACTCGATCATCCCGCGGCTCTACACGATCCACGTGCTGCTGATCCCGGGTGTGCTGGTGGCGCTGATCGCCGCCCACATGCTGCTGCTCGTCTACCACAAGCACACGCAGTGGCCTGGCCCCGGCCGCACCGAGCAGAACGTCGTCGGCTTCCCGATGCTGCCGGTGTACGCCGCCAAGGCCGGCGGGTTCTTCTTCATCGTCTTCGGTGTGCTGGCCCTGATGGGTGGCGTCTTCACGATCAACCCGATCTGGCGCTACGGCCCCTACAACCCGGCCGAGGTCACCGCGGGCTCGCAGCCCGACTGGTACATGGGGTGGCCCGACGGCGCGCTGCGGATCATGCCGGGCCTGGAGTCCCACTTCTGGGGGACGACCTGGTCGTGGAACGTGTTCGTCCCGATCATCCTGCTGCCGACCCTGGCGATCGTCATCCTGCTGGTGATGCCGTTCGTGGAGTCGTGGATCACCGGTGACAAGCGCGACCACCACCTGCTCCAGCGGCCGCGCAACGCGCCGAACCGCACCGCCTTCATGGTGGCGCTGATGACCTTCTACGGCCTCATGTGGGCCGCGGGCGGCAACGACATCATCGCGATCCGGCTGGGCCTGAGCATCAACCAGATCACGTACTTCCTGCGGGCGGCCGTCTTCATCGGACCCGTCATCGCGTTCATCGTGACGCGGCGCTGGTGCATCTCGTTGCAGCGCTCCGACAACGAGAGGCTGCTGCACGGCTACGAGACCGGCGTGATCATGCGCGACGCCCAGGGTGGCTACAGCGAGAAGCACCTGCCGCTGCCGCTGACGTCGCAGTACACGCTCACCGCCCGTGACCGCGACGAGATGATCCTGCCGCCGGCCGAGGTCGACGGCAACGGGGTTGCCTCCCCCAGCGCCCGCAAGGACCGTCTGCGCGCCCGGCTCTCGGAGCTCTGGGTGGGTGACAACATCCAGAAGCCGACCCGGGAGGAGCTCGACGAGGCGCGCCACCACGCGGAGCTCGAGCACGCCCACGAGGCGGCCCTCGAGGGTCACGCGGCCGACGGCCACCAGTTCGACGGCCGCGAGGGTGCGACCGGTCACGGACACCAGCTGAGCGGCCACTAGGTCCGAGCGCTCATCGCGCGTGCGAGCCCGCCCACCGACACCGGTGGGCGGGCTCACACGTCTGTGCTGCGGGGTCCACTGGGGTGTGCTTGTTAGTCTGAGGCGGTTGTCCACGACATCGACCTGTGGAGTTCTCCGTGGCACGTCATTCTCGGGCGTTCGGCGTCGCCGCCGCCTCAAGCCTCCTGCTGCTCACCGGCTGCTCGATCGGGACGTCGTCCTCCGCTGACGACGCGTCGGGCACAGGCGGGTCCGGTGACCCCGCCGCTGCTCCCGAGTCGGCCGCCACGGTGACCAGCAACGTCCGCTCCGGTGCCCGCCAGGCGCAGCTGGGCAAGCCGCTCACGCTCCGCGTCGACGACGGGCGCTTCGAGACCGTCCGGGTCACGACCGGCAAGGGCGCGAAGCTGCGCGGCACCCTCGACGCCGACGGGGCGACCTGGACCTCCGACAGCCTGCTGCAGCAGGGCACGCGCTACCGCGTGGTCGGCGAGGCGGTCGACGACGACGGTCTGGCCACCACCTACCGCTCGAAGTTCACCACCCGCTCCCTCACCCTCGACGAGCAGACCTACCCCAGCTTCGTGGCCGACGGCGCCACCGTCGGGGTCGGCATGCCCGCCATCGTGCGCTTCGACGTGCCCGTGACCGACAGGGCCGCGATCCAGGACCACCTGAAGGTGACCTCGGCGCCCGCCCAGCCCGGCGCGTGGCACTGGTTGAGCGACACCGAGGTGCACTGGCGCCCGAAGACCTACTGGAAGCCCGGCACCAAGGTGACCGTCGACGCCGACGTCGCGGGCGTGCCCGCCGGCAACGGCATCTACGGCCAGGTCGACCGTCGCGTCGGTTTCACCGTGGGCGACGCCATGGTCAGCAAGGTCGACATGACCACGCACGAGATGAAGGTGTTCCGCAACGGCTCGCTCGTGCGCACCATCCCGATCACCACCGGCGAGCAGCCCAAGTTCACCACCCGCAGCGGTACCAAGGTGATCATGGAGAAGTTCGAGAGTCGCCGGATGAGCTCTGAGACGACCGGCATCCCGGTCGACAGCGCCGACGGCTACGACATCGACGACGTCCGCTACGCGATGCGCCTGACCTACAGCGGCGAGTTCATCCACGCCGCGCCGTGGTCAGTGGCCAGCCAGGGCTACGACAACGTCAGCCACGGCTGCACCGGCATGAGCACCGAGAACGCCGGTTGGCTCTACGCCAACTCCAAGGTGGGTGACGTCGTCGAGTACGTCGGCTCCGACCGCTCGATGACCCTCGACAACGGCTACGGCGACTGGAACCTGCCCTTCGAGGAGTGGAAGCAGCCCTCCTCCGCCTGAGGCCCCGTCTGCTGGTCGAGCCTGTCGAGACCGCACCCAGCCACCGCTGGTCGAGCCTGTCGAGACCACACCCAGCCACCGCTGGTCGAGCCTGTCGAGACCACACCCAGCCATCGTCGGTCGAGCCTGTCGAGACCACACCCAGCCACCGCTGGTCGAGCCTGTCGAGACCACGGCCCCATCTGCTGGTCGAGCATGACCCACCGCGATTGCTCACGGTGGTCTCGACAGGCTCGACCGACGAGTACCCGGCTTGGTCTCGACAGGCTCGACCGACGAGGTTGTACGCCCAGGTCTCGACGGACTCGACCGGCGAGGGTGGTCTCGACAGGCTCGACCAGCTGGTCGGGCTCGACCGACGAGGTGGCCGGGCGTGGGGACGACGAAGGGCCGTGACCGAGGGTGCTCGGTCACGGCCCAGACGTCAGGCGGGTGTCGCTCAGTGGGCGTGGATGCCTCGGTAGTACTCGAAGACCAGGCCGCTGAGGGCGAGGACGCCCAGCGCCGCACCGATGATGAAGAGCCACCACTGGTGCATGCCGACGGCCAGGGTCATCAGGCCGAGGCAGAGGCCACACCACAACGGCCACCAGCTGTAGGGCGGGAAGAAGCCGAGCTCGCCGGCGCCCTCGGCGATCTCGGCGTCCTTGCGGTCCTCGGGACGCGGCTGCATCTTGCTGGCGTGGAACCCGAGGTAGAAGGCCACCAGGGTCGTCAGCAGGAAGGTCATCACCAGTGCGGTGGTGCCGGTGATGTCACCGCTGGACAGGTAGTACAGCGGGGTGACCAGGACGAAGAAGATGCTGCACGAGGCGAACATCCAGGTCTCGGCCTTCATCGGGCGTCACCGTCCTTGCTGATGTGGTCGAAGCGACCCTCCATGTCGGGAGCGTCGGCGGCACCCTCGAGGTCGTTGTCGGCGTACTCGAGCGCCGCGACCTCCGGGTGGTGCAGGTCGAAAGCCGGCGACTCCGAGCGGATCCGCGGCAGCGTGACGAAGTTGTGGCGCGGCGGCGGGCAGCTGGTCGCCCACTCCAGCGACCGGCCCCAGCCCCAGGGGTCGTCGACCGAGACCTTCGGGCCGCGCGCGGTGACGTAGACGTTCCACAGGAACGGCAGCGTCGACAGCGCCAGCAGGAAGGCTCCGACGGTCGAGACCTGGTTGAGCAGCGTGAAGCCGTCGTTGGGGCCGTAGTCGGCGTAGCGGCGCGGCATGCCCTCGACACCCAGCCAGTGCTGCACGAGGAACGTGGTGTGGAAGCCGACGAAGAGCAGCCAGAAGTGGATCTTGCCGAGGCGCTCGTCGAGCATCCGGCCGGTCAGCTTGGGCCACCAGAAGTAGAAGCCGGCGAACATCGCGAACACGACCGTCCCGAAGACGACGTAGTGGAAGTGCGCCACCACGAAGTAGCTGTCGGAGACGTGGAAGTCGAGCGGCGGCGAAGCCAGGATGACGCCGGTCAGACCACCGAACAGGAAGGTCGTCAGGAAGCCGACCGCCCAGAGCATGGGCGTGTCGAAGCTGATCGACCCGCCCCACATCGTGCCTATCCAGTTGAAGAACTTCACTCCTGTCGGCACGGCGATCAGGAACGTCATGCCGGAGAAGAAGGCCAGGTCGACCGCGCCGGTCACGAACATGTGGTGCGCCCACACGGCGACCGACAGCACCGCGATGCCCATCGTGGCCGCCACCAGTCCGACGTAGCCGAAGATCGGCTTGCGGCTGAAGACCGGAAGGATCTCGGTGATGATGCCGAAGAACGGCAGCGCGAGGATGTAGACCTCGGGGTGGCCGAAGAACCAGAACAGGTGCTGCCACAAGATCGCCCCGCCGTGACTGGGGTCGAAGGTGTGGGCGCCGAACTGACGGTCGGCCTCGAGCGCGAGCAGCGCCGCGGCGAAGATCGGGAACGCGATGAGCACCAGCAGGCTGGTGACGAAGGAGTTCCAGACGAAGATCGGCATCCGGAACATCGTCATGCCGGGTGCGCGCATGCACACGATCGTCACGGTGAAGTTGACCGCGCCGAGGATGGTGCCGAGGCCGGCGAGCCAGAGCCCCATGATCCAGAGGTCACCGCCGATGCCGGGACTGCGCACCGCGTTGGACAGCGGCGTGTAGGCCGTCCAGCCGAAGCTCGCGGCACCGGATCGGGTGAGGAAGCCGGAGACGGTGATGAGGCTGCCGAACAGGTAGAACCAGTAGGCGAGCATGTTGAGCCGCGGGAAGGCCACGTCGGGCGAGCCGATCTGCAGCGGCACCAGCAGGTTGGCGAAGCCGAAGAACAGCGGCGTCGCGAACAGCAGCAGCATGATCGTGCCGTGCATGGTGAACAGCTGGTTGTAGACCTCGTCGCTGACCACCTGCGAGCCCGGGAACGCGAGCTCGGAGCGGATGACGAGGGCCATGACGCCGCCGACGAGGAACCACACGAACGACGTCGTGAGGTAGAGCTTGCCGATCAGCTTGTGGTCGGTGGTCGTCGCGATCCGGGCGAGCTGGGTGCCCAGGGAGTGCTTGGGCTGCTCGACGGTGACGTGGGACGGCGCGTCGGAGACGGCGGTCATTCGGTGGCTCCTGTCTCCTGGGTCTGCAGACCGGGGACCGAGTCTGCGTCGCTCTGGCCGAGGACGGGACCGGTGTTGCCCTGCTCGGCGAGGTCCTGCAGGTGAGCGTCGTACTCGGCCTGCTCGACGACCTTGACGTAGAACAGCATGCGGGTGTGGCGGGTGCCGCACAGCTCGGCGCAGCGGCCGATGTAGGTGCCGACGCGGTCGGGGGTCACCGTGAAGTGGTTGGCCCGGCCGGGGATGACGTCCATCTTGAACAGGAACGCGGGCACCCAGAACGAGTGGTTGACGTCGGGGCTGAAGAGGTTGAGCTCGACGGTCTTGTCCTTGACCAGCCACAGCGTGGGCGGCTCGGCCGCGGTGCCGACCTCGTGGACGACGTCACCGGTGCCCTCGGGGACGTACTCCTTGGACTCCTCGTCGTAGCCGAGGTTGTAGTTGAACGACCACGACCACTGCTGGCCGACGACGGTGACGGTCTCCTCGTGCTCCCGGTCGGGGTCGAGGACCTTGTTCTGGGTGTCGAGGGTGAAGTAGAAGAGGACGACCACCATCATCAGCGGCGCGACCGTGTAGAGGATCTCGATCGGCAGGTTGTAGCGCGTCTGCACCGGGATCTCGGTCTCGCTGCGCCGGCGGTAGCGCACGCAGGCGTAGCCGATCAGGCCCCACACGAGCACGCCGGTCAGCGCGGCCGCGAGCCAGGACCACATCCACAGCGAGTGCATGTAGGGGGCCTCGACCGAGGCCTCCTCCGGGTTGGCGAGCCGCCGCAGCTGGCTCTCGGTCTCCGCCGAGCAACCACTCAGCAGCGCGGCCCCGATGACCAGCACCAGGGCAACCGCACCGCGCCGGACACGCGTGGGTGACAACTGACTCAACAGCCGAACCTTTCGGATCGCACCGGCCCTTGTGGAGCAGGGCTGGGTGAGCGTGGACTGAGGATTCCCAAAGACTCCTGAAGACTACTACTGCGGCCCCCAGGACCAGCCTCCGGGCCGTGTGGCGCGTGCAACCTCCTGGGGCGCCGCGACCCGGCTGCCAAGCCCGGTCGTCATAGCAGGCGCGGGGCCACCGCCTGCGCCGCGTCGTCGCCGTACGCCGACGCCAGACGCGCGAGGAACTGCTCGCTCGTGAAGGTGTACTCCTGGGTGCCGACGCGCTCCACGACGTACGCCGCCAGGGTGCAGCCGACCTGCGCGGCCGCCTCGTGGCCGAGGCCCCAGTCGAGGGCGGCCAGGAAGCCGGCGCGGAAGGCGTCTCCCACCCCGGTGGGCTCGACGGCCGTGACGTCGGGGACGGCCGGCACGACGACGGGGTCGGCGCCGGCGGCCACGACGCGCACGCCCTCGGCGCCCAGGGTGACGACCTGCGTGCCCACCCGGGCGAGCACCTCGGCCTCGCTCCAGCCCGTCTTGGTCTGGATCAGGTGCGACTCGTACTCGTTGCTGAACAGGTAGGCGGCGCTCTCGATGAGCTCGCGGATCAGCTCGCCCTCGCCGAACGCCAGCTGCTGGCTCGGGTCGGCGACGAAGGCGTAGCCGCGCTGGCGGCACTCACGGGTGTGGCGGCGCATGCCCTCGGGATCGTCGGGCCCGACCAGGACGTACGTCGGCTCCCCCACGCGGCGGGCGATCGGCTCGAGCTCGAGCAGCCTCGCCTCGCTCATCGCCCCGGGGTAGAAGCTCGCGAACTGCGCCATGCTCGAGTCGGTGGTGCACACGAACCGGGCGGTGTGCTTGTCGGCGGAGATCCGCACCGAGTCGCAGTCGACGCCGTGGCGCTCCAGCCAGGAGCGGTAGTCGGCGAAGTCCTCCCCCGCCGCCCCGACGAGCACCGGGCGCAGCCCGAGGGCCGCGAGGCCGAAGCTGATGTTGCCGGCGCACCCGCCGCGCCGGATCTCGAGGTCGTCGACCAGGAAGGAGACGGACAGCTTGTCGAGCTGGTCGACCACCAGGGAGTCGGAGAACCGACCCCCGAAGCTCATCAGGTGGTCGGTCGCGATGGACCCGGCGATGAACAGCGACAACGGGGGCTCCAGAGGGTCTGGGAGGGCACGCGGAGGACACCGCAGACTACCGATCGGTACGGCTCGGCGTACCCCGCGGTAGCCCCTAGCGTCGCTGGCATGACCTACGACCGCCGCCCGTACGACGACGCCGACACGACCGGGCAGATGACCCTCGACGCCGCGGCGTGCAGCGCCCGGCTGGTGCTGCCGCGCCAGCGGGCGCTCTCGGGTGTCCCCTCCGCCGCCGACGTCCGCCGCCCGGCACCCCGGCTGACCCACGACGCGTGGGTCGAGTCGCCGAAGCGTGAGATCGAGGTCAGCGAGGCCGCGGCCCACCTCGCCGCCCGGCTGCACCTGCACCTCGACTGACCCGGCGCTCCCCCGACACGCGACGAGGGCCGTCCACCTGGTGGTGGACGGCCCTCGTCGTCTCGCGCGACAGCAGCGGGGCGCTGCGGAAGTCGGGGTCAGTGGAAGCTGTCGCCGCAGGCGCAGGAGCCCGAGGCGTTGGGGTTGTCGATGGTGAACCCCTGCTTCTCGATGGAGTCGACGAAGTCGATGGTCGCGCCGGAGAGGTAGGGCACGCTCATGCGGTCGACGACCACGTCGACGCCGTCGTAGTCGGTGACGACGTCGCCGTCGAGGTGACGCTCGTCGAAGAACAGCTGGTAGCGCAGGCCCGAGCAGCCGCCCGGCTGCACGGCGATGCGCAGCTGGAGGTCGTCGCGGCCCTCCTGCTGCAGCAGGCTCCGGACCTTGCTCGTGGCGGCCTCGGTGACGTTGATGCCGTTGGTGCGCTGCTCGGTGGGGGTCTCGACCTGCTCGGTCATGCTCGCTCCAGTGGTGTGGGACGGATGCTTCGGGCGACGGGGCCCCGCCGCGAGCCTGTCGCCCGCCGGGCGTGGCGGCCCGTCACGTGCTCAAGTGTGACACGGCGGGGTTTGTTCCCGCGGGTCGAGCACGCTCAGCGGCTCCACGTGCGGGCGGTGCGCTCGGCGAGCTGCTCGAGCGCCTCGGCCGGCGCGGCGAAGGCGCGCTCCTCCCCCACGAGCTCGACCAGGGAGTACGCCGACTCGATGCCGAGGGCGCGCATCTCGCGGGCCCCGACGAGCACCTGGCCGGCCAGGGCGACGCACGGGACCAGCCGCCCGGTGGCCACCTGGGCGACGCCGTAGGGCACCTTGCCGGCGCGCGAGGAGAAGTCGAAGGCGCCCTCGCCCGTGAGCGCGAGCCCGGCGCCGTCGAGGTGCGCGTCGAGGCCGACGGCGTCGGCCACCACGTCGAGGCCGCTGACGCGCTCGGCACCGAGCAGCGCCAGCGCGTAGCCGAGGCCCCCGGCCGCGCCGGTGCCCGGGCGCGAGGCGACCTTGCGGTCGGTGACCTCGGCGAAGTGCTGCAGCCACCCGTCGAGGGTCACCAGCCGCTCCTCGGGCACGCCCTTCTGCGGGCCGAAGACCTTCGTCGCGCCGTTGATGCCGAGCAGCGGGTTGTCCACGTCGGACGCCGCCACCAGCTCGACGCCCGCGACGAGCTCGCGGGCCCGCTCGACGTCGACGCCACCGACGTCGGCGAGACCGGCCGGTCCGTCGGTCATCGATCCGGCCGTGCACGTCGCGCCGAGCGCGGCCAGCAGCCCGGCCCCGGCATCGTTGGTCGCGGAGCCCCCCAGGCCGACGACCACGCGGCTCGCACCGGTGCCGACGGCAGCGAGCAGCAGCTCGCCGAGCCCGGCCGTGCTGCCGCGCTCCGGTGCACGCTGTGCAGGCTCGGTGAGGTGCAGGCCGACCGCCTGCGCGCTCTCGACGTACGCCGTGGCGCCCACGCGCAGCACCGCGGCCGGGACCGGGACGCCGTACGGGTCGGTCACGGTGACCGCCCGCAGCTCGCCGTCGAGGGCCGCGTGCAGGACGTCGAGGAAGCCGGGGCCGCCGTCGCTCATCGGCACCTCGACGAGCTCGTCGTCGGGGGCCCGCCGCGCCCACCCGCGGGCGATGGCGGCGGCGGCCTCGACGGCCGTGAGGGTGCCGGCGAACTTGTCCGGGGCGATGACGACGCGCATGCAGGGCAGGCTACGGCCGGTGTGGCGACGGGGGTCAGGTCGCGGTGGGCCCGACAGGCACCTCGAGCCAGAAGCACGCGCCCCCCAGCGGCGACTCCTCGACACCGATGCGACCACCGTGCACCTGCGCCACCCGTCGACAGGTCGCCAGGCCGATGCCCTGCCCGACACGGGCCAGGACGCCCTCGCCGATGCCGCGTGTCATGGGCTCGAAGATCCGCTCGCGCTGGGTCGCGGACACCCCGGGCCCGTTGTCCTCCACCTGGATCCGCCAGGCCTCGGCGTCGGTGGTGCCGGAGATCCGCACGACCGGGTTCTCACCGTCGCCGGCGTACTTGAACGCGTTGTCGACGAGGTTGAGCAGGAGCGCGCGGAGCAGCACCGGGACGGCGTCGACGACCGGCAGCTCGCCCACCTCGACCGCCACCCGGTCACGCGCCACCTCGAGGTCCTGCAGGACGTCGGTCACCAGGTCGGCCACCCGCACGGGCACCAGCTCGGGCCGACCCCCGAGCTGGGCGAACTCGAGGAGCGAGGCGACGGTGCGCTGGAGGCGTTCGCTGCCGGCCAGCGCGGTCCGCAGGAGCTCGGGCGCCTCGCCCTCGACCAGGTCGTCGCGAAGCCACTGCAACGCGAAGGTGATGGTGGACAACGGTCCCTGCAGGTCGTGCGCGACCTGTCCGGCGAAGGCGCTCAGGTGCTCGTTGGTGCGGTCGAGCAGCTGGAACCGACCGCGGGTCGCGTTCAGGACCTCCGAGACGCTGCGGGCGTTCCGCCTCGCCTCGAGCGCCAGCATGCACGACCGGGCCACCTCGTGCAGCGCCTCGACGAGGTGCGGGGCGATGTCGAGCCGGCCCTCGGAGAACACGCAGACGGTTCCGATCGTGACGCCGGCACTGGTCACGAGAGGACTCGCGGCGTAGCCGACGAGGTCCCCGCTGACGACGAGCCCGACGTCGGAGTACCGGACGTCCTGCGTCGCGTCGGGCACCTGGACGTCGCCGTGCTCGGTGGCCAGGACGCGCGCGCACATCGAGTCCGGCAGCGGCGTGGTCAGGGAGCGGCCGTCGGCGTTGACGAGGGTGACCTGGGCCTCGTCGGTCAGGACGTTGAGCTGGGCGTCGGAGGCGCCGGTGAGGAGGCGAGCCGCGTGCAGCAGGTGCGTGATGGCCTCGGGCGGCCGCCGGTCGAGCAACCCGAGCGCAGCGATCTCCGCCCGTCGCGCCGCCCCGTCCACACCGACGAACCTAAACTCGCCTCGCAGCGTGCACAACCGGACGGTCGCGCCGTCCCACCAGGCGACGCGGTCAGCCGGTCAGTCCCCAGATCGGCAGCCAGCGCGAGGGGTCCTGCTCGAACGGCAGGTCGGCACCGACCGCGTCACGCAGCTGGCGCTCGCGCAGGGTGTCGCGCTGCTGGCCGCCTCGCGGCACGAAGGGGTAGAAGGTGCCCTGCTTGTAGAGGTAGACGAGGTGCGCGGGCTGCGCGGCGTCGTCGACGAACGAGACCACCGAGCACAACAGGCTGGAGGAGAAGCCCTGGCTCTCGAGCGCCGAGTTGACCGCGTGCAGGTCGGTGACGAGCCCCGCGACGTCGGGCGGGTCGGTGCGGACGGTGAGCCAGGTGTAGCCGTAGTCGTCGACCCGGGTCACGGTGCGCGGTCCGCCGCCGCTGCCGACGAGGCCGGCGGCCTCCTCCTGGCTGACCCGCGCTGCCTGGCCCTCTGCGGCGCGGAAGCACACGCTGCCGGCGCCGGTGGCGTGCAGCCCCAGCGCGGCCTCGAGGCTCATCGCCGCGGACGGCACCCCGAAGAGGGCGTCGAGGTTGGCCTGCTTGGGCGTCGTGCGGCCCCGCAGCGCGTCCCAGAACCCCACGCGCGCCTCAGTACGCCCGGCCGAGCTCGGCCTGGATCCTGGCCAGCTGGTCGAGGCGCTGCTCCAGCGGCGGGTGGGTCGAGGTGAGGGTGCTCATCGAGACGCCCTTGATCGCGGGGGCGATGAAGAAGGCGTTCATCTTCTGCGAGGCCCGCAGGTCGCGCTCTGGCACGTTGTTCATCTGGCCGCTGATCTTCTGCAGCGCCGAGGCGAGCGCACCGGGCTTCTGCGTCAGGTAGGCGCCCGAGCGGTCGGCGCACAGCTCGCGGTAGCGCGAGAGCAGCCGCAGCGCGATGAAGCTGACGGCGTAGACGACCACGCTCACCAGGACCGCCAGCAGCACCGCGGCCGCGCCGCCGTTGTCGCGGTTGCCGCGGCCCAGGGCGCCGAACTGCGCGCCCTGCATGGTCATGCCGGCCACGATGCCGGCGGAGGCCGCCGCGGTCATGACGAGCACGTCGCGGTGCGCGACGTGCGACAGCTCGTGGGCGAGCACGCCCTCGAGCTCCTCGGCGTCGAGCACCTGCAGGATGCCAGTGGTGACGCAGACGGCCGAGCGCTGCGGGGACCGGCCGGTCGCGAACGCGTTGGGGATCGGGCTGTCGGCGATGGCGACGACGGGCTTGGGCATGTCGGCCATGACGCAGAGCCGGTCGATCATGCCGTGCAGCTCGGGCGCCTGCTCCGGGGTGACGACCCGGGCCCGCATGGCACGCAGGGCCACGGTGTCGGAGCGCCACCACTGGAAGATGCCGATGCCGATGCCGACGAGGCCGAGCAGGGCGCCCACCGCCACGCTGCGGGTCGCTCCCGCCACCGCCACGACGATGGCGACGAACAGGGCGCCGAGCAGGAACATGGTGGCGGTCATGCGGGCGGTCAGACCGCTGTCGGACTGGAAGCGTGTGCGGGCCATGTCAGGTCAACGTCGCTGTCGTCGGTCGGCGTTCCCGTGGGAACCCGAGAATCTGGTGAGAACCGGCGCGCTCGGCCTCAACCGGGGATGAGGCCCTCGTCGCCGAGCAGGCCGCGGACCTCCTCGAGGGAGGCGTCGGCCGGTGGCAGGATGAGGTCGGAGTCGTGCAGGAAGTCGGCATCGACCTCGGTGCCGACCGAGCGGACCTCGCCGAGCAGCGACTCCAGCGCCCCGGCGAACGCGGTCTCGTCGCCCGCCTCGACCGCCGACTCCACGTCGGCGTCGAGCGCGTTGAGCCGCTCGAGGTGCTCGTCGGCGACCTCGAGCTGGCCCTCGCCCATGATCCGGACGATCATCGCTGCTCCTCCTGGGCCTCGGAGGTGGTCTCGGTCGTCGCGGTGGAGGTGTCGGTCGGGGCGCCGGTGGGGGTACCTGCACCCTGCTCGAGCTCCTGGCGACCGGAGCCGCCGCCCTTGAGCGCGGCCAGCTCGGCCTCGACGTCGGCACCGCTGCTCATCGCCTCGAGCTCGCGGGAGATGTCGTCGCCGCGCGAGAGCGAGCTGGCGTCGTCGAGCGCGCCCGAGGCGATCAGCTCGTCGACCGCGCCGGCACGGGCCTGCATCTGCAGCGTCTTGTCCTCGGCGCGCTGGATGGCCATGCCGACGTCGCCCATCTCCTCGGAGATGCCGGAGAAGGCCTCGTTGATGCGGGTCTGCGCCTCGGCGGCGGTGTACGTCGCCTTGATCGTCTCCTTGCGCGTGCGGAAGGACTCGACCTTGGCCTGCAGCCGCTGGGCGGCGAGCGTGAGCTTCTCCTCCTCGCCCTGCAGCTGGGCGTGCTGGGCCTGGAGGTCGGAGATCTGGCCGGTGAGCCCCGACTTGCGGGTGAGCGCCTCGCGGGCGAGGTCCTCGCGCCCCACGTCGATCGCCTTCTGCGCCTGCTGGGTCAGCTTGTCGGCCTGCGACTGCAGCTGGTTGACCTGCAGCTCGACGCGCTTGCGGCTGGTCGCGACGTCGGCGACGCCCCGGCGCACCTTGGTCAGCATCTCCAGCTGACGCTGGTAGCTGTAGTCGAGGGTCTCGCGGGGGTCCTCGGCACGGTCGAGGGCGGAGTTGGCCTTGGCCCGGAAGACCGTGCTGATGCGCTTCATGAGGCTCATGGGCAGAACCTACCCGCTGCGACCAGGGGCGGCCCAGGGCCCCGGTAGGCTGCGAGACCCGTCGTCGACCCGTCCCGAGGACCCCCGCCGTGCTGCGCCGTACCAAGTCCGAGCCCGCCGAGACCGCCGAGGCCGCCCCCGTGGCCGCCCCCGCCTCCGGCGCCACCACCGCCGGCAAGGGGCGTCCGACGCCGTCCCGCAAGCAGGCCGAGGCGGAGCGCAAGGCTCGGGCCCGCGCCACCGTCGACTCCAAGGCCGCCCGCAAGCAGCAGCGCGAGAAGCGCGCCGACGCCGCGAAGCGTCAGCGCGAGGGGATGAAGCAGGGCGACGAGAAGTACCTGCTCGCCCGTGACAAGGGCCCGGTCAAGAAGCTGACGCGCGACTTCGTCGACGCCCGCCTCTCGCTCGCCGAGCTGCTGCTGCCCATCCTGATCGTCTCGCTGGTGCTCAACAGCTCGGGCAGCGCGGCCCTCGTGGGCTTCGGGTCCACGCTGATGACGACCTCGGTGCTGGTCGTCTTCGTCGACACCGCCTTCGCCGTCTGGCGGCTCAAGCGCGTGCTGCGCGCCGAGCTGCCCGACGAGAGCCTGAAGGGGGTCACCTTCTACGCCGTCATGCGGATGCTGCAGATCCGCCCGACGCGCATCCCGAAGCCGCGGGTGCGCATCGGCGGCCGCCCCAAGTAGGACGTCGGACCGGGACGTCGTGCCGGGACGTCGGCCCAGGCCGTCAGGCCGGGTCGAGCGACATCGGGCCGTAGACCTCGCGGTCGCCCTCGAACAGGGTGACGCTGCCGACGCCGTCCTCGGCCAGGTCGGGGTAGGCCTCCCCCAGCCACGTCTCGGCGTCGCTGCGTGTCGGGAACTCCACGCGCTCGCGCTCCAGCACGGCGCCGTCACGGTCAAGCAGCTGCCACCACCAGGGCACCTGGTCGCTGCGGCGGGTGCCGCCGAAGGTGGGCTCGAGGCTGTTGGTCATGGGGACCTCCCGTGGGTCATCGGTGGGGCCGGGGCCTGACCCCCCGGTGCCCGATCCTGCGGCGTCCGCTCAGGCGCGCACGTCGGTCGTCACGAACGGGGGCCTGACCACGGCGAACGCCTGGCCCCGACCCCGCACGTCGACCAGCACCTCCGCGTCGGGGGCGACCCCGGCGTCGAGGAGGGCGAGGGCGATGCCCTGCTTCAGGGTCGGGCTGAAGGTGCCCGAGGTGACGGTGCCGACCGGGTCGCCGTCGACGGTCGTGACCGACATCCCGGCGCGCGGGATAGCACGCCCCTGGGCGAGCAGGCCCCGCAGGACCCGGCCCGGCCCGGCCTCGCGCTCGGCCAGCAGCGCCTCGCGGCCGGCGAAGGCGGGCTTGGCCCAGCCCACCGCCCAGCCGAGCCGCGCCTGCACCGGGGTGATGTCGGGGCCGACGTCCTGCCCGTGCAGGGGGTAGCCCATCTCGGTGCGCAACGTGTCGCGGGCGCCGAGCCCCGCCGGCACCACGTCGTACGCCGCCCCGGCCGCGAGCAAGGAGTCCCACAGCGGCCCGGCGGCATCGGCCGCGGTCACCAGCTCGTAGCCGACCTCGCCGGTGTAGCCCGTGCGGCAGACCACGACCTCCGCGCCGCCGTGCTCGGTGACGGCGAAGCTCATGTAGGGGTGCCCGGCGGGCAGGCCGACGTCGCGCAGCAGCGCCTCGGACCGCGGCCCCTGGACGGCGAGCACGGCCCGCTCGGCGTGGAGGTCCTCCACCTCGACGCCGGCCGGCACCGCGGCGCGGACCCGGTCGAGCACGGCGGCGCTGTTGGCGGCGTTGGGGACGAGCATGGCGCGGTCGTCGTCGTGCACGTAGAGGATGAGGTCGTCGACGACGCCGCCGTCGTCGGCGCACAGCAGGGTGTACTGGGCGCGGCCGGGCCCGATGCGCGTGACGTCGTTGGTCAGCAGGGCGTCGAGGGCCGCGACGGCACCGGGCCCCCGGACCTCGGCCGTGCCGAGGTGGCTGACGTCGAAGACGCCGACCGCCTCGCGGACCGCGGTGTGCTCGCGCACCACGCCGCCGCCGGCGTACTCGAGCGGCATCTCCCAGCCGCCGAACGGGGCGAGCTTGGCGCCGAGGGCGACGTGACGGTCGTGCAGGGGCGAGCGCAGCGCAACGGGGTCGGGCATGGCCGGAACGTACCGCAGCGTCCGACCACCCCCGGGCCCGTCCTGGGCCTCGTCCTGGGGCCTGTCATGGGGCTCGTCCTGGGGCCGGTCGGGGCGTCGGGGGCGGCCTCTACGATGCACCGGGTGACGACCTTCACCCTGCGCAAGGGCAACCCCGCCAAGACCCGCACCGACGTCGTCGTGGTGGGGGTGGTGCGCCGCTCGCCCGGTCGCCGCGCCGCGGGCTCGGAGCCCCGGCACGAGGCCGCCGCGGGCGGCGAGGAGGTCGCCAGGGCCTACGGTCGCCGCTTCACGCCGCTGCTGAGCGCCGCCGGCTTCCGCGCCGAGGTGGCCGAGACGCTGCGCGTGCCCGCGGGCGACGCCGTGCGCGCCGGTCAGCTGCTGCTGGTCGGGCTGGGTGCGACCGACGAGCTCGACGCCGATGTGCTGCGGCGGGCCGCCGGCGCGGTCGCCCGCGACCTCGGCAACGCCGCCTCCGCGGCCCTGGCTCTCCCGCTGACCGACCCGGCCGACGTCGCCGCCGTGGTCGAGGGCTTCGCGCTCGGCGCCTACACCTTCACCCGCTACAAGTCCGGTCCGGCGCCGAGCACCGTCGGCGAGGTGGTGCTGCTCAGCGCGGCGGCCCGCGACGACGCCGTGGTCGCGGCGGTCGAGCGCGGTGAGGTGCTCGCCGCGCACGTCGCGCGCGCCCGCGACTGGGTCAACACCCCGCCCAACGACCTCACCCCGTCGGTCTTCGCCGACGCCGTCGTGGCGCTGGCCGCCGAGCAGAAGGGCCGCGGCCGCAAGGTCGAGGTCGAGGTGCTCGGCCCCGACGAGCTGCGTGCGCTGCAGTGCGGCGGCGTGCTGGGGGTCGGGCAGGGCTCGGCCCACGAGCCCCGCATGGTGCGGCTGACCTGGGCGCCCGACGACGCCGTGGCGTCGGTGGCCCTCGTCGGCAAGGGCATCACCTACGACTCCGGCGGTCTGACCATCAAGCCCGGCAGCTCGATGGCGACGATGAAGTACGACATGGGCGGCGCCGCCGCGGTGCTGGCTGCGACCTTCGCCGTCGGGACGCTCGGGTTGCCGGTCGCGGTCACCACCTACGCCCCCATGGCGGAGAACATGCCCTCGGGCAGCGCCATGCGCCCCGGCGACGTGCTGACGATGCACGACGGCCAGACCGTCGAGGTCACCAACACCGACGCGGAGGGTCGGCTGCTGCTGGCCGACGCGCTCGCGATGGCGATCGAGCAGCAGCCCGACGCCGTGGTCGACGCCGCGACGCTCACCGGCGCCTGCATGGTCGCGCTGGGCGAGCGCTACGCCGGCGTCTTCGGCCACGAGACCACGGTCGCCGACGTGCTCGGTGCCGCCGAGGCGGCGGGCGAGCTGGCCTGGCCGATGCCCATCCCCGAGCAGAGCCGCACGGCCGTGGGCGAGAGCCCGGTGGCCGACGTGCTGCAGGCCAACTGGGTGCGGTGGGGCGGGGCGTCGTACGCCGCCGCCTTCCTCGAGCGCTTCGTCGGCGACACCCCCTGGGCCCACGTCGACCTCGCCGGCCCCGCCTGGAACTCCGGCGGCCCCGCCGGGCACGTCACGGCCGGCGCCACCGGATACGGCGTCACCACGCTGGTGGCCTGGGTCGCCGCCCAGGCCGAGCAGGCCGAGGATCTGGCCGGGGACCCGGCCGACGGCTAGGCCCGGTCGGCCTCGTCGTCGAGCGAGCGGCGCAGCATCTCGCGCTGCGCGAGCTTCTGGCGGTGGTTGTAGTCGCGCATGCGCTGCGGCACCCCGACCAGCCCGGCGTCGTACGACGGCACGCCGTTGCGGTTGCAGAAGTCGTGCGCCCACGCGACCGACGGCACGCGGCGCCGGGTCCACTCGCCGTCGTGGGCGACGAGAAGCAGCGTCACGTCGGTGACGGTGGTGCGGGGCTCGACGAACCCCTCGACCCCCTTGCGGGAGGCGACGAAGTCACGCAGGTGCGCCTGGTCGGCACCGTCGGAGTGGCGCACGACGGGGCCGTCGCCCGCACCGCGGCGCGGTACGCGGCGGAATCGGTCCAGCAGTCCCATGGCCCCCAGTGTGCGGCATCGGGCACAGCCAGGCGTGCGGAACCGTCGCGGGAGGGGTACAGCGGGCGCGTCAGGCTACCGACGGGTCACGACGCGGGGTCCGGTGGAGGCCGCGGTGGTGGTTGGATAGCCCACCGAGACGTAGACGAGGGAGGTCGCGGCGTGCCGGAGGGTCCCGGGGGTGAGTACGACCTCGTGGTGCTGGGTGCCGGGTCGGGCGGTTACGCGTGCGCGCTGCGCGCCGCGGAGCTCGGCCTGAGCGTCGCGCTCGTGGAGCGCGACAAGGTCGGCGGCACCTGCCTGCACGTCGGCTGCATCCCGACCAAGGCCCTGCTCCACGCCGCGGAGGTCGCCGACAGCGCCCGCGACAGCGAGCGCTTCGGCGTGCGCGCCACCTTCGAGGGCATCGACCTGCCGGCCGTGAACGCCTACTCCCAGGGCGTCGTGGCCCGCCTCTACAAGGGCCTGACCGGGCTGGTCCGCGGCCGCGGCATCACCGTGGTCGAGGGCACGGGCCGGCTGACCGGGCCGCGCGAGGTCACCGTCGACGGGGCGACGTACACCGCCCGCCGCGCGGTGGTCGTCGCCACCGGCT
Source organism: Nocardioides marmoraquaticus (assembly GCF_054777915.1). NCBI lineage: Bacteria > Bacillati > Actinomycetota > Actinomycetes > Propionibacteriales > Nocardioidaceae > Nocardioides > Nocardioides marmoraquaticus. Next base: position 183,659 of record NZ_BAAHAA010000003.1, read on the forward strand.
CGCGCCCCCGCTCGCTGCCCTCCGTCGAGGTCGACGGCGAGCGCGTGCTGACCTCCGAGGACGCGCTGCGGCTCGAGGAGGTGCCCGGGTCGGTCGTCGTGCTCGGCGGTGGCGTCATCGGTGTGGAGTTCGCCAGCGTGTGGCGCTCGTTCGGCGCCGAGGTCACCGTGCTCGAGGCGCTGCCGCACCTGGTGCCGGCCGAGGACGAGCACGCGTCGAAGGCGCTCGAGCGGGCGTTCCGCAAGCGCGGCATCCGCTCCCACACCGGCACCCGGGTCGAGTCCGTGAAGGCCACCGGCAGCGGCGTGACGGTCACGGTCGAGGGCGGCGCGACGCACGAGGCCGACCTGCTGCTCGTGGCCGTCGGCCGCGGCCCCGTCTCCGAGGGCCTGGGCCTCGAGGAGGTCGGCGTCACGACCGACCGCGGCTGGGTGCCCGTCGACGAGCGGCTGCAGACCTCCGTGCCCGGGGTGTACGCCGTCGGCGACCTCGTGCCCGGCCTGCAGCTGGCCCACCGGGGCTTCGCCCACGGGGTGTTCGTCGCCGAGGAGGTCGCCGGCCTCGCGCCGCGCCCCGTGCCCGACCACGAGGTCCCCCGCGTCACCTACAGCGAGCCCGAGGTCGCCTCGGTCGGGCTGACCGAGGCCCAGGCCCGCGCCGAGCACGGCAACGACGCGGTCCGCACCGTCGTCCACGACCTCGCAGGCAACGGCAAGAGCCAGATCCTGGGCACGCAGGGCTTCGTGAAGCTCGTGCGCGTGGTCGACGGCCCCGTCGTCGGCGCCCACCTCGTGGGCAGCCGCGTCGGGGAGCTGGTCGGCGAGGCGCAGCTCCTCGTGGGCTGGGAGGCCCACCCGGAGGACGTCACCCCCTACCTGCACGCCCACCCCACCCAGAACGAGGCGCTGGGCGAGGCTCACCTCGCCCTCGCCGGCAAGCCGCTGCACGCGCACGGCTGACCCGGCCCCAAACCACAGCACCACCCGAACCAGACACCACCACGACGAAGGAAGCCGATGTCGACACCTGTGAAGCTCCCCGAGCTCGGTGAGTCCGTCACCGAGGGCACCATCACGCGCTGGCTCAAGCAGGTCGGCGACACCGTCGAGGTCGACGAGCCCCTGCTCGAGGTCTCCACCGACAAGGTCGACACCGAGATCCCCTCCCCCGTCGCCGGCACCCTGCTGGAGATCAAGGCCGAGGAGGACGAGACCGTCGAGGTCGGCGCCGAGCTGTGTGTCGTCGGTGACGAGGGCGAGAGCGCCGGGTCCGACTCGGACTCCGACGGCGCGACGCCCGAGGCGGAGCCGAAGGACGAGGCCGAGGCGGAGAAGAAGGCCGAGCAGGAGGAGGACATCGAGGAGCGCACCGGCGACCTCCCGCCCGGCGACGAGACGCCCGAGTCCGAGAAGCAGGACGAGCCCGCCGAGGAGAAGCCGAAGCCGTCGTCCGGCGGTGGTGGTGGCTCCGGCACCCCGGTCAAGCTGCCCGAGCTCGGTGAGTCCGTCACCGAGGGCACCATCACGCGCTGGCTCAAGCAGGTCGGCGACACCGTCGAGGTCGACGAGCCCCTGCTCGAGGTCTCCACCGACAAGGTCGACACCGAGATCCCCTCCCCCGTCGCCGGCACCCTGCTGGAGATCAAGGCCGAGGAGGACGAGACCGTCGAGGTCGGCGCCGAGCTCGCCGTCGTGGGCGACGCCGACGCGGCGCCGCAGCAGTCCGAGCCGGAGCCCGAGCCGGAGCCCGAGCCGGAGCCGGAGCCCGAGCCGGAGCCCGAGCCGGAGCCCGAGAAGCAGCAGGACGAGGCGCCCGCCCCGACCAAGGAGTCCAAGCAGGAGCCGCAGACCTCCGGCGCGCCCAAGGCCGGGCCGCAGGACGACGAGCCGGCCCCGTCCGGTGGCTCGTCGGGCAGCTCGTCCGACGGGGGCCAGTACGTCACCCCGCTCGTGCGCAAGCTGGCCGCGCAGCACGACGTCGACCTCGACAGCATCCAGGGCAGCGGCGTGGGCGGCCGGATCCGCAAGCAGGACGTGCTCGCCGCCGCCGAGGCCGCGAAGCAGTCGTCGGCCCCCGAGCCTGCTGCCGCCGACGCCGGCGAGGCCGCCTCGGCCTCGCGCGCCGGTGACAAGGCGCCCCAGCCGACCGCCCCCAGCCCGCTGCGCGGCAAGACCGAGAAGATCAGCCGGCTGCGCAAGGTCATCGCCACCCGCATGGTCGAGTCGCTGCAGACCTCGGCGCAGCTCACGCAGGTGGTCGAGGTCGACGTGACCAACATCGCGCGGCTGCGCGACAGCGTGAAGGCCGAGTTCCTCGCCCGCGAGGGAGTGAAGCTGTCGTACCTGCCGTTCTTCGCCAAGGCGGCCGTCGACGCGCTGAAGACGCACCCGGCGCTCAACGCCACCTTCGACCTGGAGGCGGGCGAGGTCACCTACTACGACCGCGAGAACGTCGCCTTCGCCGTCGACACCGAGAAGGGTCTGCTGACCCCGGTCGTCAAGGACGCCGGCGACCTCTCGATCGCCGGCCTGGCCAAGAAGATCGCCGACGTGGCCGAGCGCACCCGCACCAACAAGATCGGTCCCGACGACCTGTCGGGCGGCACCTTCACCATCACCAACCTGGGCAGCGTCGGGGCCCTGTGGGACACCCCGATCATCAACAAGCCCCAGGTGGCGATCCTCGGCCCGGGCACCGTGGTGAAGCGTCCGGTCGTGATCGACGACCCCAACCTCGGCGAGACCATCGCCGTGCGCCACATGGTCTACCTCGCGCTGACCTACGACCACCAGCTGGTCGACGGTGCCGACGCCGGTCGCTTCCTGCAGGACGTCAAGAAGCGCCTCGAGGCCGGCCAGTTCGAGGTCTGAGCCTCGCCTGAGCACCAGTGCGGTGCTGGGGTGCCACCTGGTGGCACCGCAGCACCGCACTGTGCTGTTCGCACGGAAAACCGGTCGCCGCGGTCCCCGGTCCGCTGGCACCCTTCCGGAGGCCGACCGCGACCCGCGCGGTCCGGACGACGGAAAGGACCATGGAGACCATCACCCCGACGCTGCTGAGCTGGGCGTCGATCCTGGAGGACAACACCCGCGCGCAGGCGGTGACGACGGCGTCGATGCCGTTCGTGCACCCGCACGTCGCGCTGATGCCCGACGCCCACCTCGGACGCGGGGCGACCGTGGGGTCGGTCATCCCGACCCTGGGCGCGATCATGCCGGCGGCCGTCGGCGTCGACATCGGCTGCGGCATGAACGCCGTGCGCACCGACCTCGTGCTGGCCGACCTGCCGGCCGACCGGAGCGTCGTACGACGGGAGATCGAGCGCGCCGTGCCGCTGAGCGCGGGCGCCGCCAACCGGCGGGTGCACCACGACCACACCCGCGCCCGGGTCGAGGAGCTGCGGAGCCTCGCCGACGAGGCGGGCTTCGACCCGGCGGCGTACGCCGCCCGCTGGGAGCTGCAGCTCGGCACCCTGGGCTCCGGCAACCACTTCATCGAGGTGACCGTCGACGAGCTGGAGCGGGTCTGGCTGTTCCTGCACTCCGGGTCGCGGGGCGTGGGCAACCGGATCGCGACGCACCACACCCAGGTCGCGCGCGAACTGCGCGAGCGCTGGTGGATCGAGCTGCCCGACCGCGACCTCGCCTACCTGGTCGAGGGCACGCCGGAGTTCGACGCCTACGTCGCCCAGATGCGGTGGGCGCAGCACTACGCGCTGCGCAACCGCGAGGAGATGATGGACCGGGTGCACCGGTGCGTGTCGGAGTGGGTGGGCCGCGACGTGGCGCGGGTCGAAGAGATCGCCTGCCACCACAACTACACCGAGCAGGAGCGCCACTACGGCAAGGACGTGTGGCTCTCCCGCAAGGGCGCCATCAATGCCGAGGTCGGTCGCCCCGGGCTCGTCCCGGGGTCGATGGGGACGGCGTCGTACGTCGTGGAGGGCAAGGGGTACGCCCCCTCGCTGCACTCGGCCCCGCACGGGGCCGGCCGGACGTACTCGCGCACGGCGGCCCGCAAGGCCTTCGACGTGGAGGACCTGCGGGCGGCGATGGTCGGGATCGAGTACCGCGTCACCGCGGCCTTCGTCGACGAGATCCCCGCGGCGTACAAGGACATCGACCAGGTGATGGCCGACGCCGCCGACCTCGTCGAGGTGCGGCACGTGCTGCGCCAGGTCGTCAACGTCAAGGGCGACTGAGGGTCTCGACAGGCTCGACCAGCGGTGGTCGAGCCTGTCGAGACGGGTCCAGCGGTGGTCGAGCCTGTCGAGTTCTGCCCATCGGTGGTCGAGCCTGTCGAGTTCTGCCCATCGGTGGTCGAGCCTGTCGAGACCGGTCCAGCGGTGGTGGAGCCTGTCGAGTTCTGCCCATCGGTGGTCGAGCCTCGTGCGCCGACGGTCGAGCCTGTCGAGACCGGTCCAGCGGTGGTCGAGCCTGTCGAGACCGGTCCAGCGGTGGTCGAGCCTCGTGCGCCGACAGCGAGCCTGTCGAGACCTGGTCACATGTGGATCATGTGGCCCGCGATCCCCTCGATGGCCTCCTTGACGGCCTCGGAGAGCGTCGGGTGGGCGAAGACGTTGCGGGCGACCTCGTCGGCGGTGAGGTCCCACTTCTGGGCCAGGGTCAGCGCCGGGAGCATCTCGGTGACGTCGGGGCCGATCATGTGGGCGCCGACGATCTCGTTGTGCTCGGCGTCGGCGACGATCTTGACGAAGCCGACCGCGTGGCCGAGGCCCTGGGCCTTGCCGTTGGCGGAGAAGGGGAACTTGGCGACCTTGACGTCGTAGCCCTTGTCCTTGGCCTGCTCCTCGGAGTAGCCGAAGGAGGCGATCTGCGGCTGGCAGTAGGTGGCCCGCGGGATCATGTCGAAGTCGACCTCCATCGTCTCCGCGCCCGCGATGGTCTCGGCGGCGACCATGGCCATCGCCTCGGCCGTGTGCGCCAGCATCAGCTTGCCGGTGACGTCGCCGATGGCCCAGACGCCCTCGACGTTGGTGCGGCCGCGCTCGTCGATGGCGATGGCGCCGCGCTCGGTGGTCTCGACGCCGGTGTTCTCGAGGCCGTAGCCCTCCAGGCGAGGCGCGAAGCCGATCGCCTGGAGCACCTTGTCGGTCTCGAGCACCTCCTCCTTGCCGTCCTTGGAGACGGTGACCTTGACGCCGGAGCCGGTGTCCTCGATGGCCTCGACCTTGGTGCCGAGGCGCACGTCGACACCGAGCTTCTTGTAGTGCTTGAGCAGCTCCTTGGAGACCTCGGCGTCCTCGGTGGGGACCATGCGGTCGAGGAACTCCACGATCGTGACGTCGACGCCGAAGTTCTTCATGACGTAGGCGAACTCGACGCCGATCGCGCCGGAGCCGGCGATGACGATGGAGCCGGGCAGCTCGGCGTCGAGGATCTGCTCCTCGTAGGTCACGACGTTGTCGGAGAGCTGGGTGCCGGGGATCAGGCGGGTGGTCGCACCGGCGGCGATGATGACGTTGTCGGCGGTGACGGTGCGGCTGCCGCCGTCGTTGAGCTGGACCTCGATGGTCTTGGCGTCGGTGAAGGTGCCCCAGCCCTGGATCTCCTCGATCTTGTTCTTCTTCATGAGGAAGTGGACGCCCTTGACGATGCCGGCGGAGACGTCGCGCGAGCGGGCGTGGGTGGCGCCGTACTCCATCGTCGCGTCGCCGGTGATGCCGAAGAGCTTCTTCTCGTGCTGCAGCGTGTGGGCCAGCTCGGCGTTGCGCAGCAGCGCCTTGGAGGGGATGCAGCCGACGTTGAGGCAGACGCCGCCCCAGTACTGCTTCTCGATCACGCCGACCTTGAGGCCGAGCTGGGAGGCGCGGATGGCGGCGACGTAGCCACCGGGGCCCGCACCGAGGACGACGACATCGAAATCACTCACGCGCGCGAGCCTATGCCGTGGCGCCGACGCCGGACCACGCGGTGGCGAACCCGCCGGTCACATGCGTTGCCCGGTGGCTGGGCACACGTCTCGGGTGACCTCCCTGCGCGTCCTCGTCGCCGGCTCCTCCGGTTTCCTCGGCACCCTGCTGCGCGAGCGGCTCCACGCCCTCGGCCACGCGACGACGTCGCTGGTGCGTCGTGAGGCCGGGGAGCACGAGGTCCGGTGGGACCCCTACAGCGGGCCGCTCGAGCCCGCCGTGGTCGACGACCACGACGTGGTCGTCAACCTGGCCGGCTCTCCCCTCGTCGGCAACGTGCACTCGCAGAAGTGGGCACGCGAGGTGATGACGAGCCGCGTCACGACCACCACCGTGCTGGCCGACGCCATCGCCGCGGGTGATCGCCGGCCGACCTTCCTCGCCGGCAACGGCATCGCCGGGTACGGCGACCACGGGGCGACGCCGCTGCCCGAGAGCACCCCGCTGTCCGGCGACGCGCTGCTGGCCCGGGTCTCGCGCGCCTGGCAGGAGGCGGCCGACCCCGCCGCCGAGGCCGGCGCCCGGGTGGTCGTGCTCCGGACGGCGCCGGTGATGGACCGTCGCAGCCAGCCGCTCGGCGCGCTGCGGCTGCTCTTCAGGACGGGGCTCGGCGGGCCCCTGGGGTCCGGTCGGCAGCACATGCCGATGATCTCGGCCCGCGACTGGATCGACGCCGTCGTGCACCTCGCCACCCACGACGAGGTCTCGGGCCCGGCCAACCTGTGCTGCGAGCGCACGCCGACCAACGCCGAGTTCACCAAGGCGCTGGCGAAGGCGGTGCACCGGCCGGCGGTCGTCAAGGTGCCGGCCGCGGTGCTCGACAAGGCCGCGGGGGCCATGGCACCCGAGCTGCTCGGCTCGGTCAATGGCGTGCCGCAGACCCTGCTCGACAGCGGCTTCGTCTTCAGCGACCCGACCGTCGCCGACGTGGTGCGCGAGGGCCTCTCGCCCTCCCGCTGAGCCGTCACCCGTCGACCAGCCGGGAGGCGCTCACCTGCCAGCCCACCTCGCCCCGGCGCAGGTCGACCACCCGGGTCGTCGCCGTGGTGCCCGGCAACGCAGAGGCCCGCGCGCCGTCACGCCCGACCACCCGGCCGCCCGCCACCCGGTCGACCACCCGCAGCAGCAGCCGGTCGTCGGTGGCCCGGACGACGGCCAGCGCCAGCACCTGCGAGCGCAGGTCGGTGACGCGCCACCCGGCGGCGCGGCGGTCGTCCCACGCGGCCAGCACGGCGGCGGCCTCTGCGAGCTCGGCGTCGCGGGCACCGGACGGGCTCACCGGTGCGGGGGCGGTCGGCGCCGGCGCCTCGGCCGGGCCGCGCGGCAGCAGCAGGGCGAGGGCGACCACCCACGCCGTCACGACCAGGCCCGCCACCCGCCAGCTCCGCATGCCGGCCACCCTGCCGTCGGGGTGGGGCCCGTGCGAGTTGTCCACAGGCGGACCTCCCGCACGCCCGGCGTAGCCTGACGGAGTGAGCGGCCTGCACTTCCTCGACCTGACCGACGCCCCCGTCGACTACGAGACGGCGTGGCAGCGGCAGCGCGACGTGCACGCGGAGGTCGTCGACGACCCGGACGCCGCCGGCACGGTGGTGCTGCTCGAGCACCCGCCCGTCTACACCGCCGGCAAGCGCACCGAGCCCCACGAGCGGCCCACCGACGGCACGCCGGTCATCGACGTCGACCGTGGCGGCAAGATCACCTTCCACGGGCCCGGACAGCTCGTCGGCTACCCGATCGTGCGGCTGCCCGACCACGTGCTGGTCGTCGACTACGTGCGTCGCCTGGAGGAGGCGCTCATCGGCGTGTGCCGCGACCTCGGCGTCGACACGGCCCGGGTGCCGGGGCGCAGCGGTGTCTGGCTGCAGGCCGACCCCGAGCGCGGGCTGCCCGAGCGCAAGGTCGCCGCGATCGGCATCCGGGTCAGCCGCGGCGTCGCCATGCACGGGTTCGCCCTCAACTGCGACGTCTCGCTCGACTGGTACGACCGGTTCGTCCCGTGCGGCATCGCCGACGCCGGCGTCACCACGCTGAGCCAGGAGCTCGGCCGCGACGTCGCCGTCGCCGAGGTGCTGCCGCTGGTCCGGCGCCACCTCGAGGTGCTGCTGGCGTGGGAGCCGTACGCCGCCACGCCCGACTACGAGGCGCGTCCCGACCCCGCCAGGAGCAGCCTGCGTGTCCCGGTCCTCAATCCGCTGACCTGACGACCCCGTCGGCCATGCTGGACGCCGGACTCGTCCAGTGCGGAAGGTGTGGCCAGCGTGAGCGACCTCGTGGTCGAGACCAGCGGCCTGCGCAAGGTCTACCGGCACGGCCTGCGGCGCACGGTGGCCCTCGACGGGCTCGACCTGCAGGTCCCGGCCGGCGGGGTCCACGGCTTCCTCGGACCCAACGGCTCGGGCAAGACCACCACGCTCCGCATCCTGCTGGGGCTCGCGCGACCCTCCGGCGGCAGCGTCAGGGTGCTCGGCGCCCAGGTGCCGCGCCACCTGCCGCAGGTCGTCGACCGCGTCAGCGGCGTCGTCGACCAGGCGGGCTTCGTGCCGCGCCTCTCCGGCCGCAAGAACCTCGCGCTGGTCGGCCGCTCGCTCGGGGTCAAGAAGGCCGCGGTCGACGAGGTGCTCCACCAGGTCGGCCTGCAGGACCGCGCGCGGTCGTCGTACGCGTCGTACTCGCTCGGCATGCGACAGCGCCTCGCGATCGCGGCGGCGCTGCTGAAGACCCCCGACCTGCTGCTGCTCGACGAGGCCACGACGGGGCTCGGCCCCGCCGGCACCCGCAGCGTGCGCGACCTGGTGCGGCGCCTCGGCGACTCCGGGGTGACGGTGCTGCTGAGCTCGCACAACCTGGTCGAGGTGCAGGAGCTGTGCCACTCGGTCTCCATCGTGCAGCGCGGACGACTGGTGGCCTCGGGACGGGTCGAGGACCTGCTCGGCGAGGACACCTCGCGCACCCGGGTCGTCGTCGCCGACCTGCGCGGTGCCGAGCACCTGCTCCGGGGCGAGGGCCACACCGTCACCCGCGCCGACGACCACCTCCTGGTCGAGGGGCACGCCCGTCCTGAGGCGATCACGCAGGCGCTCGCCCGGCGCGGCCACTACGTCAGCGAGCTCACCGAGGCGCGGCCCGACCTGGAGACCTACTTCCTGCGCCTGACCGGCCGGTCGGCCTCGAGCAACCTCGACGTCGGCGACCGGGCCGACGAGGGGGCCGACGACCGGCAGGGAGCCGCGTCGTGAGGCGGCAGCTGGGCGTCGAGCTCGCGCGCTGGCGCTCGCGTGGCGTGGTCGTGGCGCTGATGGTCGCCGCGCTGCTGTTCGCGGTCGTGGCCGCCGGTCTGGTGGCCTGGCAGTCGCGCCCGCTCACCGCGGCCGACCAGCGTGACGCCGACGCCCAGTCGGCTCTCGCCGCCCGCGACCCCGAGGTGCGCGCCGAGATGGCCGACTGCCAGGACGACCCGGCCGCCTACTTCGGCGAGGGCGCGACGGCCGGCGAGTGTCGCACCCTCGTTCCCGGGTCCGAGCGGTTCCTGCCTCGTGAGGGCCTCGACCTCGCCCAGGTGGTGCCGCAACGCGGCGCCGACGTCGCCCTCGTCGTGATCTGCCTGATGGTGGTGGCCGGCTGCACCTTCGCCGGCTCCGACTGGGCGACGCGGTCGATGGCCACGCAGCTGGGCGTCCAGCCCCGCCGCACCAGGCTCTGGCTCGTCAAGGCGCTCGCCGTCGTGATCGGCAGCGCCGTCGCCGCCTTTGTGGCGCTGCTCTCCTTCTGGGCGGTGCTCGCGGTGGTGGCCGAGGTGCGCGGGCTCGACGCCAGCGGGGCCGCCGTCACCGGCGCCCTGCAGCAGGTCGGCCGTGCGACGGCCCTCTCCGCCGCGGCGGCACTGGGTGGGTTCGCGCTCACGATGGCGCTGCGCCACACCGTCGCGACCCTGGCGCTGCTCTTCGTCTACGCCGTCGGCGGCGAGATCGCGCTCAGCCTCTCCCCCGTCGGCGGGGCCGAGCAGTGGTCGGTGGGCCGCAACGCGCTCGCCTGGGTCGACCCCTCCCGCAGCACCCTCGACCCGCTGCTGGCCGGAGCCTTCCTCGGCGCGCTCACCCTGCTCGCTGCGCTGCTCTCGCTCGTCGTCTTCTCCCGTCGCGACGTGTGAGGGTGGCCGTGCACGACCGGCACGACGACGCCTTCCACGTGCGGCTCGGACCCGACGAGCTGCTGCTGCGGCAGCGCTACGAGGTGCTGAGCATCCTCAACGACATCGCCGTCGCGCTGTGGTTCGTCGTCGGGAGCATCCTGTTCTTCTCCCCCGCCACCACCTACGCCGGCACCTGGCTCTTCCTGCTCGGCAGCCTGCAGCTGCTCGCCCGCCCGGTGATCCGGCTGAGCCGGCGCGTGCACCTCCAGCGGCGCCACGGCTCGGGTCTCGACAGCGGCGGGGAGTACTGAACGCGCAGGTCGGCGCGCAAGGGCCGCGGCGTACGCTGGTCGGCGTGACACAAGCACCCGAGCAGACCGCCGCGCCCTCCAGCGACACCCCCGCGGGCCCCGGCGGACGCAAGCTGCTCCGGCTCGAGGCGCGCAACGCGGAGACCCCGATCGAGCGCAAGCCGGAGTGGATCAAGACCAAGGCCCGGATGGGCCCGCAGTACACCGAGCTGCAGCAGCTGGTGAGGTCGGGCGGGCTGCACACGGTCTGCCAGGAGGCGGGCTGCCCCAACATCTACGAGTGCTGGGAGGACCGCGAGGCGACGTTCCTCATCGGCGGCGACCAGTGCACCCGACGCTGCGACTTCTGCCAGATCGACACCGGCAAGCCGCAGCCGCTCGACCGTGACGAGCCGCGCCGCGTGGCCGAGAGCGTGCAGACGATGCAGCTGCGCTACGCGACCATCACCGGCGTCGCCCGCGACGACCTGCCCGACGGCGGCGCCTGGCTGTACGCCGAGACGGTGCGGGCCATCCACGAGCTCAACCCCGGCACCGGCGTCGAGAACCTCATCCCCGACTTCAACGGCAAGCCCGAGCTCCTGCGCGAGGTCTTCGAGAGCCGGCCCGAGGTGCTCGCCCACAACGTCGAGACGGTGCCGCGCATCTTCAAGCGGATCCGACCGGCGTTCACCTACGAGCGCTCGCTCGACGTCATCACCCAGGCGCGCGACTTCGGCCTGGTCACGAAGTCGAACCTCATCCTCGGCATGGGCGAGACCCGCGAGGAGGTCAGCCAGGCGCTGCGCGACCTGCACGAGGCGGGTTGCGACCTCATCACCGTCACGCAGTACCTCCGGCCCTCGCCGCGCCACCACCCCGTGGAGCGCTGGGTCAAGCCGCAGGAGTTCGTCGAGCTGGCCGACGAGGCCAAGGAGATCGGCTTCGCCGGCGTCATGAGCGGACCGCTCGTGCGGTCGTCGTACCGCGCGGGCCGGCTCTACCAGCAGGCCGTCGAGGCGCGCGGCGGCGTCTCCGTCATCTGAGAGACTGCCCCCGCCCAGACACCCGTCCCAGACCCACCACGACCGAGGCGACTGACACCCAGCATGGCGACCAAGCCCCCCACGAAGGCCCCGAAGCTCTCCCGCAAGGAGCGCCGCGCGCAGAAGAAGGCGTCGGGCGAGCCCGGCCGCGTCGCACAGATGCGCCAGGTCTACCGGATGACCAAGGAGCAGGACCCCGCGGTCGGCCGGGTGCTGCTCGGCAGCTTCGTGCTGGCGTTCCTCGTCGGCTTCGGCCTGATGCTGCTGCTGTTCCCGGCGTCGTGGGTCTTCGCGACCATCACCGGCCTGCTGTTCGGCGTCCTGGCGCTGCTGATCGTGCTCAACCGCCGCGCCATGAACGCGGCGTACAAGCGCATCGAGGGGCAGCCGGGCGCCGCCGCCGGCGCGCTGCAGATGACGCTGCGTCGCGGCTGGAAGATCGACCCCGCCGTCGCCGTCACCAAGCAGCAGGACGTCGTCACCCGCGTCGTCGGCCGCCCCGGCATCGTGCTCATCGGCGAGGGCCAGGGCTCGCGCGTCACCAAGCTGCTCCGCGACGAGCAGCAGCGTCACGCCCGCGTCGCGAGCGAGGTGCCCATCAAGCAGGTCGTCATCGGCTACGACGAGGGCCAGGTGCCGCTGCCCAAGCTCGCCAAGCACGTCAAGAAGATGGACAAGCAGCTCAAGCCCGCCCAGATGACCGACGTGCTCGCCCGCATCAAGGCCGTCGACGCCCGCCGTTCCCCCCTGCCCATCCCCAAGGGCCCGATGCCGACGTCGGCGAAGGGCATGCGCGGTCAGCTCCGCGGTCGCTGAGCCGTTCGCTGCCAGGATCCGGTCCTCGTGGCCGGCTGGTGACGGCGCAGGTCTGTCGGCGAGCCCCTGATTACCCGCTCAGGCGGATAATCAGGGCGTCAGTGTCAGTTCTCGGTCGTCCGATGCCCCTTTGGACGACTGAGATCTGACAGCGAGGTCCGGCTCAGTCGTCAGGCGCGGGCGACCGGCTTGCGGTAGGCACCGGCGCCGGTCCAGATGTCGTGCAGTCCGCGGCCGGTGCCGGACTCGAAGACCAGCGGCGGCACGACCAGCAGGATCAGCGCCGTACGCAGCAGCGAGCGCAGCAGCGACAGCGGGCGACCGTCGGTGCGCAGCACGCGCACCCCGACGGCGACCTGCCCGAACGACCCCCCGACCAGCGCCGTCAGCACGGCCACCTCGACGTAGAAGACGCCCAGGACCCACCAGCGGCCGGGGCCGGCGGGGTCGGCGTACTGCTCCATGCCGATCAGCAGGATCGTCACGAGGGTGGAGGCGACACCGTCGATCAGGAAGGCCGAGATCCGGCGGCCCCAGGAGGCGTGGTCGGGCACGCACCGACCCTAGCGAGCGACCGGGAGACGACCTGCCCCGTTACGTGCCGGAAACAAACCGGATACGGTCGTGCAACTGCCGCTGCATAGGTTCCACCTCGCGTCCTGCAGTGCTGCGGGCGCGCGCTCACCACCGCACACCCGGCCGGGATCCCGGCAAGGAGGACGAATGTTCAACACCAGCGAAGAGCTGCTGAAGTACATCAAGGACGAGGGCGTCGAGATGGTCGACGTCCGCTTCTGCGACCTGCCGGGGGTGATGCAGCACTTCACCGTGCCCGTCTCCTCCTTCGACCAGTCGGTCTTCGACGACGGTCTCGGCTTCGACGGCTCCTCCATCCGCGGCTTCCAGGCCATCAACGAGTCGGACATGCAGCTCTACCCCGACCCGACCACGGCCTACATCGACCCGTTCCGGTCGTCGAAGACCCTGAACGTCAACTTCTTCATCCACGACCCGATCACGGGCGAGGCCTACTCGCGCGACCCGCGCAACATCGCCCGCAAGGCGCTGGCCTACCTCGCCTCGACGGGCATCGGCGACACCGCCTACTTCGCTCCCGAGGCGGAGTTCTACATCTTCGACAACGTCCGCTACTCCACCGGCGTCAACGAGGGCTACTACCACATCGACTCCGTCGAGGGCTGGTGGAACTCCGGCAAGGAGGGCGACAACCTCGGCTACAAGACCCGCCTCAAGGGTGGCTACTTCCCCGTCGAGCCGTACGACCACTACAGCGACCTGCGCGCCGAGATGGTCAAGAACCTCGAGCTGTCGGGCCTGCACGTCGAGCGCGCCCACCACGAGGTCGGCACCGCCGGCCAGGCCGAGATCAACTACAAGTTCGACACGCTGCTCAAGGCCGCGGACGACGTGATGAAGTTCAAGTACCTCATCAAGAACACCGCCTGGCAGCACGGCAAGTCGGTCACCTTCATGCCCAAGCCGATCTTCGGCGACAACGGCTCCGGCATGCACGTGCACCAGTCGATCTGGAACGACGGCGAGCCGCTGTTCTACGACGAGACCGGCTACGGCGGCCTGTCCGACATGGCCCGCTGGTACATCGGCGGCATCCTCAGGCACGCCCCGTCGCTGCTGGCCTTCACCAACCCGACGGTGAACTCCTACCACCGCCTGGTGCCGGGCTTCGAGGCGCCGATCTCGCTGGTGTACTCCTCGCGCAACCGCTCCGCGTCGGTCCGCATCCCGATCACCGGGTCGAACCCGAAGGCCAAGCGCATCGAGACCCGCTTCCCCGACCCGTCGGCGAACCCCTACCTGGCGTTCTCGGCGCTGATGCTCGCGGGCATCGACGGCATCCAGAACAAGATCGAGCCGGCCGACCCGATCGACAAGGACATCTACGAGCTCCCGCCGGACGAGATGGCCGAGATCGACCAGGTGCCCACCTCGCTGGGCGCCGTGCTCGACCACCTCGAGGCCGACCACGACTTCCTGACGGTGGGCAACGTCTTCACGCCCGACCTGATCGAGACCTGGGTCGACTTCAAACGCACGCAGGAGATCGCCCCCGTGCAGCTGCGCCCGCACCCGCACGAGTTCGAGCTCTACTACGACATCTGAGCCGAGCCCCGCGCTCCGTACGTCGGCACGGCACCCCCGGACCTCCGTGGTCCGGGGGTGTGGTGCGTCCAGGCGTCAGGCGTCGAGCACGAGGTCGGTCGTGGGACGCGAGCAGCACGGCAGGAAGTGGCCGGCGTCGACCTCGCGGTGCCGGATGCCGCCCTGGTGGCGCATCTCGACCTGGCCCTCCACGAGCCGGAGCTTGCAGGTGCCGCAGAGACCCTGCCGGCACGAGGACCGGAGCATCACCCCGGCCGTCGTCACCGCGTCGAGCACGGTCGCGCCCGGTGCGCAGGTGACCACGCGGCCGCTGCGCTTGAGCTCGATACGCGCCAGCGCGGCCGCGCCCGCGTCCTCGAAGACCGGCGTCGCGGCTCCCACCGAGAAGCTCTCGCGGTGCACCCGCTCGGGGTCGACGCCCAGGCCGTCGAGCAGCGTGACCGCGCCCGTCATGTAGGCCGGCGGTCCGCAGAGGAACACCTCGCGCTCGCGCACGTCGGGCGCGACGAGGCGCAGCAGCGGCTCGGAGAGCCGACCCACCGGGCCCTGCCACCGCTCCCCCGGCGCGTCGGCCTCGCACACCGAGGTCACGCGGACGGCGAGCCCGGTCTCCGGCAGCGCGGCGAGCTCGCGCCGGAACACGATGTCGGCCGGGGTGCGGGCGCTGTGCACGAAGACCACGTCGGCGTCGCTGCCGGAGTCGGCCAGCGCGCGCACCATCGACATCGCCGGGGTGATGCCGCTGCCGGCCGTGAGGAAGAGGTACGCCGGCGCCGGGTGCGCGACGTGGGTGAACGCGCCGACCGGTCCGCGGAACCGCAGCAGGTCGCCCGGCCGCACGTGGTCGTGCAGCCAGGGCGAGACCACGCCGCCCGGCTGACGCTTCACCGTGATGGTCAGCGTCGCGGACCGCGTCGGAGGCGACGAGATCGTGTAGCAGCGCTCCACCACCGGTCCCGCCGGGCCGTCGGGACGTGCGGCGAGGACGAGGTGCTGGCCGGCGTCGAACCGGCCGTCCCACCCCGGGGGTGGGTCCAGCACGACGCTGGTGACGTCGTGGGTCACCGGGACCACGCGGCGTACCCGCACCTCGGCGTCGAAGCCGCTCACGGGGAGCCCACCGAGCGCGCGGCGACCAGGCCGTCGAGCATGCGGGCGGTGTACCACGACAGGAAGTGGTCGACCTGGTACTCACTGGCGGTGTAGGGCCCCGGTTCGTACGCCGGGTCGGCGACACCGGCCTGGGTGAGCGCGACGAAGGTGCTGTCCTGCGCGTTCGTCTCGCGCCACACGTGGGTGAGCTCGGCCGGGTCGTAGTCGGCGCCCTCGACGGCGTCGGCGTGCACCAGCCACGTCGTGCGCACGAGCGTGCGGTCGACGGCCTGTGGCAGCACCGTGAAGACGACGGCGTGGTCGGAGAGCACGTGGAACCAGGCGTTGGGCTGGGTGTGGACGCTGAGCCGGCCCAGGCGCGGCTCTCCGAGGTCGGCGAGCGGGCGGCGGCAGACGACGCGTCCGGTCAGCGAGAAGGACTCGCCCGCGCCGTCGAGCGGCTCGCGCGCCACGCGGTGGGCGAGGTCGGGTCCCACCAGGTCCTCGACGAGGGTGTCGGGCAGCCCGAGCGCCAGGCTGCGCTCGTGCAGGTCGGCCTCGGCCGCGAGGAAGCGGTCGTGCGCGGCGCGGAGCCGGTCGGGGACCTCGTGGGCCTGCAGGCCGTACGTCGGGAAGAACGAGCACGACAGCTCGGGGTGGCCGTCGCAGTGGTAGCACTCCCGGTTGTTCTCCATGACGAGCTTCCAGTTGCCGGCCTCGACGAGGTCGACCTGGGCGGCGACCTTGGCGCGCGCGAGGCCGTGCGGGGCGAGGTACGGCGTCAGCGTCTGCGCGAAGTCGTCGACGTCGGTCGGTGGCACCGCCGCCAGGCTCAGGAAGACCAGCCCCGCGACGACGCGCACGGCGATCGCTCGCAGCGACAGGCAGGCGGGGTCGGTGCCGGTGAGCCCGGGGGCGTGCAGCAGCCGCCCGTCGGTGCCGTAGGTCCACGAGTGGTAGCCGCAGGTCAGGTTGCCGACGAAGCCGGACGGCTCGGTGAGCACCCGCGCCCCACGGTGGCGGCAGACGTTGTGGAAGGCCCGTACGACGCCGTCGTCGTCGCGGACCACGATGAGGGAGCGGGTGTCGAGGTCGAGCGTCACGTAGTCGCCCGGCTCGGGCAGCTCGGCCTCCGTGGCGGCCAGGAACCAGTGCCGGCCGAAGACGTGGCGCAGGTCGGCGGCGTAGACGTCGTCGGCGGTGTAGAACGACCCCGGCAGCGGCCGCCCGGGCACCCGGGCGGCGAGCCGGTCCTCGAGCGTGGGCTGCGGGCGCGGCCGTAGGACGGTCGGGTCGGCGGTCGGGGTGGCGGTCGGGGTGGCGGTCACGGGCACTCCTCGCGGGGTCAGAGGGCGAAGCAGAGCCGCAGCGCGTCGTACACGGCGGCGTGGATGTTGCGGCTGCACACGGCGTCGCCGACGCGGAACAGCTGGTAGCCGCCGGCCGCGTTGGTGCGCACCTGCTGGGGCCGGCCGGCCAGCAGGGCGTCGTGGTCGACCTCGCCGAGGTTGGTCGAGCCGGGCACGAGCCGGTGGTAGAGGTCGTCGTTGGGGACGGTGCCGTGCTCGACCACGACGGCGTCGAGCCGGCGGGTCCAGGTGCGGTCGGTGTAGTCGCTGCCGAGCACCGCCACCAGGCGGTGGCCGGAGCCGGGGGCGGCCCGCTCGACCGAGCGGAGGCGCGTCGCGACCGTGAGGCGTACGCCGTGGTCGGCGAACGCCCGCAGGTACGCCGGGGAGCTCATGCCGCCGACCCCGATCCCGACCGTGCGCTCCGGCGTGACGAGCTCGACGTCGCAGCCCCGGGCCGCGAGCAGCTCGACGGTGCCGAGCGCGGCCTCGCCGCCGTGGTCGTCGTAGACGAGCACCGAGCCGGTGGGGTGGGCGTCGCCCCCGAGGACGTCCCAGGTGTCGAGCACGTGCTCGGCGCCCGAGGCGAGCACCTCGGTGTCGGGCAGGCCGCCGGTCGCCACGACCACCACGTCGGGGTCGAGGGCGAGCACGTCGCCGGGCTCGGCGAGCACGCCGTAGCGGACCTCGACCCCGAGGTGCCGGGCCTCGGCCACCCGCCAGTCGACGATGCCGACCAGGTCGCGACGTCGCGGCGCGGCGGCGGCGAGCCGCACCTGCCCTCCCGGGCTCGCGTTGGCCTCGAGCACGGTGACGTCGTGGCCTCGCTCGCCGAGCACGCGCGCCGCCTCGAGACCCGCGATGCCGGCACCGACGACCACCGCCCGGCGGCGGCGTCGGGTCAGCGGCACGACCTGCGGGAGCAGCAGCTCGCGCCCCGTCGCGGCGTTGTGCAGGCACTTGGCGTCGCCGGACTCGTAGATGGCGTCGAGGCAGTAGTTGGCCCCCACGCACGGCCGGATCCGGTCGGTCTCGCCGCGCGCGACCTTGGCGACGAGGTGCGGGTCGGCGATCTGGGGTCGGGTCAGCCCGACGAGGTCGACGAGCCCCGCGGTCAGCGCGTGGCGGGCGGTGGCGACGTCGGCCACCATCCCGGAGTGCATCACCGGCACGTCGACCCGTGCCCGCACCTCGCCGGCGAACTCCAGGTGGGGCGCCGACCGGTCGCCCATCGACGGGATGACCCGGGCCAGCGTGGCGTCGGACTCGATGGTGCCGCGGATCACCGACAGCACGTCGACCCCCACGGCCGACAGCTCACCCACCGTCTCGACGGCCTCGTCGAGGCCGACGCCGTCGGTGAGGCACTCGTCCATGCTCATCCGCAGGCCGATGACGAAGTCGGGTCCGACCGCGGCACGGATGCCGCTGACCACACGGACGCCGAACGCGCGGCGGCGGGCGGCGTCGCCGCCGTACTCGTCGTCGCGGTCGTTGGTGGCGGGCGAGAGGAAGCCGTCGAGCAGGTGGCCGTAGGCCTCCAGCTCGACCCCGTCGAGCCCGGCCGCGACGCAGCGCTGGGCGGCGGCGACGTAGTGCCCGACGATGCGGTCGACGTCCCACGTCTCGGCGGCCTTGGCGAAGGACCGGTGCGCGGGCTCGCGGCTGCGGCTGGGGTAGACGAGGGGAAGCCAGTCGCCGGAGAAGTTGCTCGAGCGCCGCCCGAGGTGGGTCAGCTGGATCATCACGGCGGCGCCCGCGTCGTGCACCTCGTCGGCGAGCAGCCGCAGCCACGGCACCACCTCGTCGCGGTGGACCTCGATGTTGCCGAAGGCGGGCGGGCTGTCGGGCGAGACCACCGCCGAGCCGCCGATCATGGTCAGGCCGACCCCACCGCGGGCCTTCTCCACGTGGTAGCGGCGGTAGCGCTCCTTGGGCATGCCGTCGTGGGTGTACGCCGGCTCGTGCGAGGCGCTGACCACCCGGTTGCGCAGGTGCAGGTGGCCGAGCCGGAAGGGCTCGAGCAGCACGTCGCGCAGCGGCGGGGCCGCGACTGCCGGCGGGGGCACGAGGGCCGTCATGCCCGACAGTCTGCGCGCGCCTGACCGTGCAGACCATCGCGAGAAACAACGGCTGACCGTGCGATCATCGTGCATGCTCGACGCCCGGCTCCACGCCCTGCGACTGGTCGCCCAGCACGGCGGCGTCACGGCGGCCGCCGCCTCCGGTTACACCCCGTCCGCCGTCTCCGCCCAGCTGCGGTCGCTCGCCCGCGAGATCGGCGCCCCCGTGCTGGCGCCGCAGGGACGCGGCGTACGCCTCACCGACGCGGCGCTGGTGCTGCTCGACCACGCCCACGACGTCGCGGCGAGCTGGGAGGCGGCGCGAGCGCGGGTGCAGGCCGTGGCCGGGCCGCGGGGCGGGACCCTGACCCTCTGCGGCTTCTCGACCGCCGCGTCGACGCTGCTGCCGCGTGCGGTGCGTCGGGTGGTCGCGGAGCACCCCGGCACCGTCGTGCGGCTCGTGGAGGCCGACCCCGCGGAGTGCTTCGACCTGCTGCTGGCCGAGCGCGCCGACCTCGCCGTCGTGGTCGCCACCGAGGAGACACCGCCCGTGTCCGACCGACGCTTCGAGCAGGTCACCCTCGGCCACGACCCCCTCGACCTGCTCGTCCCGGAGGGTCACGCGCTGGCCGGGCTGACCTCGGTCGCGCTGCAGGAGGCGGCCCACGAGCCCTGGATCCTCGACCGTCCGGGGCGGCCCTACCACCGGCTCGTGACGAGCGCGTGCCTCGCCGCCGGGTTCGTCCCCGACGTCGCCCACGAGGCCGTCGAGTGGGACACCGGCGCCGCGCTCGTCCACGCCGGCCTCGGGGTCGCCATCGTGCCCCGGCTCGCCAACCTCCCGAGCGTCTACGACATCGTCAGGGTGCCGCTGCAGGGCGACCCGCCGCCCGGACGACACCTGCTCGGCGTCGTGCGCAACGGTGCCCGCGCCCAGGCCCGGGTGGCGACCGCGCTCGCGGCGATGGCCCCGCCGCAGGACCCGGCGCCCGCCTGAGGTGACGGCTCCGGACGTAGCATGGCGCCCGATCCCGATGAGCCCCACCGACGCCGCCCGCCGCCTGCTCCTGGTCGTCGACGCGCCGTCGCTGCTGCACCGCAACCACCACGCCCGGGCTCACACCCGCATCACCGACCGCTCCGGGCGCCCGGTGTGGGCGCTGCACGGGATGCTGCGGCAGATCCTCGAGTGCATCGACCGGTTCGCACCCGACGCGGTGGTGTTCGGGCTCGACGACCGCACCGCCTCGCTGCGGCGCGACCGTTTCCCCGACTACAAGGCCGGACGCGCCCCCAAGCACCCCGAGCTCGTCGAGCAGCTCGAGCGCGCCGGAGCCCTGCTCGACGCCCTCGGCCTCGCCACGGTCACTCCCCCGGGCCTCGAGGCCGACGACGTCGCCGCCTCGGCTGCCACGTGGGCGGGTCGGCACGGCTGGGACTGCGTGGTGGTGACCTCCGACCGCGACGCCTTCGCCCACGTCAGCGCCCACACCCGCGTGCTGCGGCTGATCGACGGCGGCATCGGCGGCTCCCCGCTTCTCGACCCCCACCGGCTGCGACTGATGTACGGCGTCGCCGCCCCCAACTACCTCGCGTACGCCGCCCTGCGCGGCGACGCCAGCGACAACCTCCCCGGGGTCACCGGCATCGGCGAGAAGGCAGCGGTCGCGCTGCTCGAGGCAGCCGGCGACATGCGCGCCGTGTGGGCCGACATCGACCACGACGCGGGCCGCTCGATCGCCGCCGCCCTCGACGACCAGGCGCTCGAGGCCGGTGGCCGACGTCTCGGCGCGAGCGTCGTACGCCGCCTCATCGCGCCGGGGGCCCGCGAGCGCTACGACTTCAACGTCGACCTGATGCAGGGCGTCACCGACCTCGACCTCGGCCTCACCCCCGACGTCCCCGGCACCCCCGGCCTGCTGCCCCTCGACGTCGAGAAGGTCCGCCGCGTCGCCGGCTTCTTCGGCATCGACGAGACCACCGCGCTCGCGGTGCGGCTGCTCACGGGCTGACAGGCAGGCACGGTCGGGGTACGGGCCGGCCATGGACGCGACCCGGCCCGACCTCGTGGTGCTCGACGTCAACGAGACCCTGTCCGACCTGTCGCTCATGGGCGAGGCGTTCGAGCGGGCAGGGCTGGGCGCCCACGAGGTCGAGGCGTGGTTCGCCGGGGTGCTCCGCGATGCCTTCGCCCTGACCCTGCTGGGCGACCTGCCCGGGTTCGCCGACCTCGCGTCGTCGTCGCTCCGCGCCCGGCTGACCGCCGCGGGAGCGGACCCCGACGCCGCGGCCGACGTCATGGAGCGGTTCACCGGGCTCCCGCTGCACCCGGACGTCGAGGACGGGATCGTCGGCCTGGCCGAGGCCGGCTGCCGGGTGGTCACGCTGAGCAACGGGAGCGCGTCGGTCGCGCGGACGCTGCTCGAGGGCACCGCGGCCGCCGACGTGGTGGAGGCGTACCTGTCGGTCGAGGACGCGGGCGCGTGGAAGCCGGCCGGGCAGGCCTACCGGCACGCGCTCGACCGCACCGGCGTCTCAGCCGATCGGGCGATGCTCGTGGCGGTGCACGCGTGGGACGTCGCCGGCGCCCGGCGGGCCGGGCTCGCCACGGCCTGGGTCGGGCGGGCCGGGGCGGCGTACCCCGACGCCCTGCCACCGGCCGACCTCGAGGTCACCTCGCTGGTCGACCTCGCCGAGCGGCTGGCGGCCTGAGTCGGGCCACTCTGACAGCTGCGGCCCCGACCGACGACGACTCCCCGGGCAGGTTGATGAGGATGGCGGTGGTCGAGCCGCCGTACTGCGCGCCGTAGTAGATGCCCGCCAGCATGATCAGCGCGGTGGTGGGCTCGAAGTCGAAGGTGATCCGTCACCGCGATCGACGGCCACGAGATGGCCCGCCGCGGCCGGGCCGGCGTCGCGCTGGCCACCGCCGCGATCGGGTCGTTCTTCGCCGGCACCGTGGCCACGCTGGTGCTGGCGGTGGCAGCGGTGCCCCTCGCCCGGATCGCGCTCGACTTCGGAGCGGCCGACTACTTCTCGCTGGTGATCTTCGGCCTGGTGGTCTCGATCGCGCTCGCCCGCGGCTCGGTGCTCAAGGCGACCCTGCTCGCCCTGGCCCTGGTCGCCCTCGTGATGGCCGTGCTCCCCGCGGTGCGCCGCAAGCGCGAGGTCGTCTTCGTCGAGGACGACTGACCGCCCACCTCGCCACCCACCACCCCGTGGAGGACCCATGACCGTCCTGCTCGCCCACGTCCACCGCGACGGCTCCGAGGCCGTCTTCGACGCCGCCGTGCGCCAGGCGGCGTACCGCTCGGTCCCGCTGGTCGTGCTCAACGTCGCGCCGGGCGAGGCGCCGGTCGACGACCGGATCGCGCCCACCGGCGAGCTCGACGACCTGGTGCGGCGCGCCGGCGACCAGGGCGTCACCGCCACCATCGAGCAGCCCGTCGGCGGCGACGTCGCGAGCCTGATCGTGGAGCACGCAGACAAGCACGGCGCCGAGCTCGTGGTCATCGGGGTGCGCAGGCGCTCGCCGTCGGCAAGCTGCTCATGGGCAGCGTCTCGCAGAAGGTGCTGCTCGAGTCCGACGTGCCGGTCCTCGCCGTGAAGTGAGACGTCGGCGACTGACTCCTCGACCGTCAGGGACTGACTCCTCGACCGTCAGGGACTGACCCCTCGACCGTCAGGGACTGACCCCTCGACCGTCAGGGACTGACCCCTCGACCGTCAGGGACTGACCCCTCGACCGCCAGGGACTGACCCCTCGACCGTCAGGGACTGACCCCTCGACCGCCAGGGACTGACCCCTCAGCGCCACCAGCCGCCGAGCCACGCCTGCAGCGACACGGCCTCGGCCGACCGCAGCCCGTCGGGCAGGTCGGCCGACGACGTCGTGGCGCGCTCGAGACCGAGGTGGGCGCGACGGAGCCGACGCAGGTCGGTCAGGGCCACCCCCGGCCGCTCGAGCGTCGTGACGCCCCGGGTGCCCTCGTCGAGCAGCCGCGACCAGGCGGCCGGCTCTGCGGCCAGCCCCGCCGCCAGGTGCACCCGGTACGCCGCCCGCACGGCGTCGGCGCCGAGGTGGGGCCGGACCCGTGGGTCGCCCACCTGCTGCCACACCGCCCGGTCGCTGACGACGTCGGCCTGGGGCAGGTCGCGCAGCAGGCCGTCGACCGCCACGACCAGCGCGCGGTCGTCGAGGTCGGGGTCGTGGGTCACGACCACCCGCGCGGGCGCGGCGCGCAGCCCGCGGAAGGCGACGGGGGGCGCGTTGACGTGTGCGGCGGTCGCGACCGACTCCGCCGTACGCCGCTCGTCGCGCGGGTCGCTGCGCCGCTCCTCGCCGCCGACCGCGTCGCCCTGGTGCCAGGCCACGGCACCGGGCACGTGCCGGAGCCGCCCCCCGGCCGTCCACCAGCGGTGCGCGAGGTCCCAGTCCTCGCCGCCGTAGCCGACGAACCGCTCGTCGAACCCGCCCACCCGGTCGAACCAGCCCCGGCTCGCCGCGAGCACCGCGGAGATCACGAAGCGGAACGAGCCCTCGTCGGCGGAGCGCAGGTCGTCGGAGGCGGCCCAGCCGTCGGCCAGCCAGGCCGGCTCGGCCAGCGCGTGCCGCTCGGCCCCGCGCAACGGGTCGTCCGGGTCGAGCGGACCGTCGTCGAAGGCGGTGTGGCGCCGCCGCCCCACCACCAGCACGTCGGGCTCGGCGCGCGGCACCTCGGTGAGGTGCCGCAGCAGCGACGGCTCGGGCGCGGTGTCGGCGTCGAGCAGCACCACCACGTCGCCGGTGGTGGCCGCGACGCCGCGGTTGCGGGCGCGCGCCGCCCGGAACCCCTCGTCGGGCTGCACCACCAGCCGGACCCCCGGCGGCACCGACGGTGGCTCGGCCGAGCCGTCGTCGGTCACGACCACTTCGTCGGGCGGGCGGTCCTGCCGGGCCAGGGCGGCAAGCGTGCGGGCCAGCTCTTGCGGCTGCTCGTAGTGCGTCACCACCACCGACACCCGCGCGGCGTCACCGGGTGCGGGCACCGCGGCGTGCGACGGGCAGAACCCGTCGGTCACCGGCGCTCCCACCACGCCCGGTAGGCGGCCGCGGTGTCCGCCAGCAGCGGGGCGAGGCGGCGTACGTCGACCACGCCGGCGGCGGGCTCGGCGAGCCTGCTGGTCACCAGTGCCGCGAGGTCGTCGGGACCGGCGTCGGCGGGGAAGGTCTCGACCGTGCCGGGCCGCAGCGCCGCCATCTCGCGGGCGTAGGCGCTGTCGCGGACCAGGGGGCGTCGCCCCGCGGCGAGCCAGCTGTTGAGCGAGCCGGAGGCCGACAGGTTGCCGTGGGCGACGAGCGGCACGGTGACGCCGGCCAGGCGCGCCGCCACCTCGTCGTCGGGCAGCCAACCGGTCAGCTCGAGCCCGACCCCGAGCTCCGCCGCCCGGGCGGTCAGGGAGCGGCCCAGGTCGGCGTGCCCGTCGGCCACGGCGCCGAGCCCGACCACGCGGACGCCGTCGAGGCGGGCCGCGGCCTCCAGCGCCTCGTGGTGCCCCTTGCCGGGGTAGACCCAGCCGAAGACGCCGATGCTCGGCCGACCGTCGGTCGCCGGCGGGGTGACCGGGTGCGGCACGACCGGCAGCGGCACCACGGTGCCGTCGGTGCTCGGACGGCAGTGGCGCGCGAGGGTGTCGCGCTCCGTCGCCGACGAGGTCGCCCAGCCGGCGACAGCGCCCACGACGCCGGCGTAGCACTCCCGACGGCGCGGGAAGGCGCGGCCGTCGGTGGGCTGCGGCACGTCGTGCAGCGTGACGGTGGTGGGGCGCCGGGCCGCGAGCCGGCGCACGTACGCCGCCACGGCCCCCGGCGGGCGGCCGAGGAGCCGGTCGGTGAGGTGCAGGTGCACCGGCCCGGTGCCGGGGTCGTCCGGGCCGACGACCTCGGCGCCGAGCTCGTGGGCGAGCTGGCGGGCCAGGATCGTCACGCCGTGCCGCTCGGTGCCGGGCACGACCACGTGCGCCGGGATCACGCCGCGACCCACGTGTCGCCGCGGCGCCGCACCAGGCCGAGCCGCTCGAAGTCGTGCAGCCAACCCGTCATCGGCCACCAGCCCCATCGCTCGGCGAAGACCGCTCCGTTGCGCAGGACGTCGTCGAGGTGCTGCACCGGCGGGCTGCTCGTCGGGTGGTGCTGGTGGTAGGCCCGGGCGCCGCCGTCCCAGCCGAGCTCGAGACCGGCGGCCCGCGCGCGCTGGGCGAAGTCGGTGTCCTCGCCGCCGTAGCCGGCGTACGCCTCGTCGAAGCCGCCCGCGGCGGCCCAGCCGTCGGCGGACACCGCGAAGGACAACGACCAGAACAGCGACCAGTCGCCGCCGGTCTCGCGACGGCCCGGCGCGGGGGCCGGTCGGGCGGGATGCGGGGCGTCGAGCCGGTCGAGGGCGTCAAGGGGGTAGGGCCGGTCGTCGGCGCGCAGGTAGGTCACCGGACCCGACCACAGCGTGCCGGCCGCCTCCCGCACCGCCGCGTCGTAGGCCGCGAGGGTCGGCGGGGCGACGAGGCAGTCGACGTCGAGCAGGACCAGCACGTCGGCCCCGCGGTCGGTCGCGGCGCGCACGCCGGCGTTGCGCGCGGCCGCCAGCGGCAGGCGCCGGTCGGGGCGCGCCGGGAGGTGCACCACCTCGGCGTCGTCCAGCACGAGGTCGGGGTCGTCCATCGCCACCACGACCCGCACGTCGGGCAGGCGCACCGAACGTCGCAGCGACTCCTGCTGCCGGCGCAGGTGGTCGTGCCGGCCGTGGGCGACGGTGACCACGGCGAGCCCGCTCACACCAGCACCCCGGCTCCGAGCACGGCGTCGACCAACCGGTCGGCCGCGTCGCCGTCGCACCACGGCGCCCACGCCTCGCCGTCGAGCGCCGCGACGTGGTCGAGCAGCCCGCGCCAGTCGGGGTGCTCCAGGCTCGCCAGCGCCACCGCGGGCCACGGCCCGTCGTCGAGCCGGGCGGCCATGACCTGCTGCTCGTCGAACGGGCGGGCCGCGGGCACGACCACGGCCGGCACCCGGGCGGCCGCGACCTCGGCCACGGCGTTCTGGCCGGCGTGCGTCACGACCGCGTCAGCCGTGCGCAGCAGCGGCCACGGGTCGGCGACCCAGGTCTCCCCCGGTCCGAGCGCGGTGAGCTCGACGTCGGGCACGGCCGAGCGGAGCCGGTCGAGCTGCTCGCCGCTCCAGGCGTCGCCGCCGCGGCCGCCGAGCACCACGACCCGCAGCGGGCCGTCGTGCCGGGGTCCGCGCGGTGCGGCCGGGAAGCGGGAGAGCCCACCGACCGCGACCACCCGGGCGGTGACGTCGGTCGGCACCCCGGGCAGCAGGTCGCCCGCGGACGGCGGCCAGACCGCGACGAGGCCGGTGGCCGCCCGCAGGCCGAGCAGGTGGGCCGGGTCGTCGCGTCGGCCCGGCTGCACGACCGAGACCACCGGCACGCCGTGCAGCCGGCACAGCAGCGCGACCTCCTGGGAGACGTCGCAGACCACGGCGCGGGGGCGGGCGAGGTCGAGCCACGTGGAGATCCGGGTCATGCGGGTGCGCAGCCCCGGGTGGTCGAGCGGAGCCCAGTGCAGGGTGCCCGCCGCGGTGGGGTCCTGCGGCGCGTCGTGCGGGTCGGGCCCCACGTCGTACGGCAGCGTCACCCAGGCCCCCGGCCAGTCCGCCGGCGCCTCGAGCGAGCTCAGCACGGTCGTCGGCTCCCCCCGCGCGGCCAGGCGGTCGGCCAGGGCCCGGGCGCGGTGCAGGTGGCCACGGCCGTGGTGGTGGACGTAGAGGCCGATCACGCGACGCGCCCCAGCCCGCCCACGGCCCGGTCGTAGACGTGCTCGTAGGCGTCGACCATCGCCTCGACGCCGTACGCCGCCACGGCCTCCTCGCGCACGCGCCGCCGGTCGAGCCGGCTCGCCTCGAGCAGCGCAGCGGCGAGCGAGTCGGGGTCGTCGGGGGTGGCCAGCCGGCCCGTCCAGGGGCCGAGCACCTCCGGCAGCGCCCCGCGGGCGTACGCCGCCACGGGCGTGCCGCTGCACAGCGCCTCGATCGCCACCAGGCCGAAGGGCTCCTCCCAGGCGGGGGTCACCAGGGCCACCGCGGCGCGTCCGACGGTGCGGGCGAGAGCGGCCTGGTCGAGGTGGCCGAGGTGGCGGTACGCCGCGCCGGGTCCCGGCGGGTCGAGCAGCGGCCGCACGTGCTCGTCGACGTACGCCTGGTCGCCGACGGGCCCGACGAGGTCGAGCGGCACGCCGGCCCGACGGGCCGCGAGCAGGGCGTGGTGGGGCGCCTTCTCCGGCACCAGCCGGCCCGACCAGACCGCACGGTCGCCGCCCGGACCCACCGGCCAGCGGGCGGTGTCGATGCCGTTGTGCACCACGTCGGCGTCGACGCAGTGGCGCCACTGCCGCCGGGTGCGCTCGCTGACGGCGATGACGTGCACGCCGGCGCCGGGCCGGTCCCCGGCGAGGGCGAAGGCCGACTCCAGCCAGGGCACCGGCGGGGTGTGCAGCGTGGTGACCACGGGCACCGGCAACGACGGCGCCATGGCGACGGGCAGGTGGTGCAACGAGTTGTTGTGCACGAGGTCGAAGCGCGAGCCCTCGCCCGCGAGGCGCAGCATCAGCCCGAGGTAGGCGTGGTGCTCCTGCATCCACCGCTCCGGCGGCGCCGCGATGTCGGCCCGGGCGGTCGGCGAGCTGGTGAAGGTCGCGACCGGCAGCTCACGAGCGCCCAGCGTGGGGTCGGAGCCCGGGGCGGCGAAGAGCTCGACGTCGTGGCCGCGGCGACGCAGCTCGCGCACCAGCGCCGCGGTGTGGGCCTCCAGCCCTCCGGCGAAGGGCTCGGCGATCGGGAACCTGCTCGAGGCGACGACGCAGATGCGCAGGCGCCTCACCTCAGCACCGTCGTGTAGAGGGCGTGCAGGGTGTCGGCGACGTGGGTGCGCTGAGCGGCGCGCGCATCGCACTCCATCCCGACCAGCCGGTCGGTGGGCTGCCGCAGCAGGGTGCGCAGCGCGTCGGCGAGACCGTCGGTGTCGACGGACTCCTCGTCGGCGGGGTACGTCGCGTCGGCCCCTTGGTCGCCGTAGCAGCCGTGGCTCGGGGCGAGCACTCGCGTGCCGACGTCGTGGCAGGCCTCCAGCCAGCCCGAGTGGGTGCCGAAGCGGTAGGGCAGCACGGCCACGTGCTGCGAGGCGAGCTCGGCCCAGAGCTCGGTGTCGGAGAGGCGGTCGTGCCAGACCACCTCGACCTCGTCGCCGCCCCACGCGTCGAGCCAGGTCACGAGGTCGGCGGCCCGCTCGTCCCAGCGGTCGTGCAGCGTGCGGTGCACCGTGACCCGCAGCCGCGCACCCGGGTGCTCGCCGACGACGTCCGCCAGCGTGGGCAGCAGCCGCAGCGGGTCGGTGTTGAGCCGGAGATCCTTGACGGCGACCCCCACCACGGGGTCGACGGGCCCGGCGGCACGCCGTGCCGCCCGCACCCGGGTCATGGCGTCGAGGTCGACGACGTGCGGGTGCGGCAGCACCGTCGCCACCACGCCCCAGCGGGCCGAGATCTCCGCGGCCGCCCTGGCGGTCAGCGTCACCACGGCCGCAGCCCGCGGCACCAGCACGTCGAGCTGGGCGTCGAGCACGTGCGCGTCCTCGTGGTGCGGGTTTCGCAGGTCGTGCACGGTCAGCACGAGCGGCTTGCCGTCGGCGTCGAGGGTGTCGCACAGCTCCGCGAGCTGCTCGGGGGTGCGGTCGTCGTAGCCGAAGTGCAGGTGCAGCACGTCGAAGCGGCGGCCACGGACCCACGCGGGGTCGAGGGCGACCGGCGGCCACCACCGCTCACCGGCGACGCGGGACGGGTCGTCGGGGTCGGGGTCGGGATGCACGACGACCCGGCGCTCGGCGCCTGGCAGCGCCTGCGTGTGGCGCGCGTAGGGATGGCCGGCCGGCACCGAGACCACCTCGACGGCGGGGCGGGGGCGGGACACCGACCCGAGCCGGACCGGTGCGGTTTCCACCGTTGCGGGGTCCACGAGAAGCCTCCTGTCGACGACGGTCGCCAGCCTCGTGCGGGCTCGACGAGTCGGCGTCGATCAGGGGCGGGAGCCTCCCGTGACGACGTCGTCGGCGGGCGACGAGGCGGCGTGCACGTCCTGGTGGCTCAAGACGCAAGAGCTGCGTACCTGCCCCGTGTACCCACCTCGGCCGAGCGCAACATCACGACTCGGTCGCGGTCGGCGCCGGCTCCTCCACTAGCTCGCGGGGGCGTACGGCGACCTGGGCGACGCGGCGTCCGTCCATGCCGGTGACCACGAGCTCGTGGTCGGCGACGGGGACGACGTCGCCGCGGGCCGCGAGCCGGCCGAGACGGTCGACGACGTAGCCGGCGACGGTCTCGTAGCCGCCGTCGTCGAGCTCGACGCCGGTGTGCTCGGCGAACTCCTCGATCGTGATCCGGGCGTCGACGAGCCGGGCGTCGCCGGCCTCGATGACGACCTCGGCGGCCGGGGTGTCGTACTCGTCCTGGATCTCGCCGACGAGCTCCTCGACGAGGTCCTCGAGGGTGACGATGCCGTCGAAGCCGCCGTGCTCGTCGACGACGACCGCGAGGTGGGCGCCGACCGCACGCAGGTGGGACATCGTCGGCAGCACCCGGTTGGTCGACGGCACGCCCGGCAGGTCGCGCAGGAGGTCCTCGACGCGCTCGTCGCCGTCGCGCCCGAGCAGGTCGCGCACGTGGAGGTAGCCCCGGATGTCGTCGACCCCGTCGCCGACCACCGGGTAGCGCGAGAAGGGCTCGGCCTGGGCCTTCTCGATGGCCTCGGCGACCGTGAGGCCGCTGCCCAGCACCGTGACCCGCGGGCGCGGGGTCATCACCTCGCGCACGATGCGGTCGCCGGCCTCGAAGACGTCGTCGAGGATCTCGCGCTCCTGCTCGGGCAGGTCGCGCAGCCCTGCGATCTGCACCCGAAGCTCCTCCTCGGTGACCTCGTCGGCCACCGCGTCGGGGTCCTGGCCGAGGACCCGCAGCACGAGGTCGGTCGACTGTGACAGCAGCCAGATCACCGGGCGCATCACCTTGCTGAAGGTGTCGACGGGCGGGGCGACCAGCAGGGCGATGCCCTCGGAGCGCTGCAGCGCCAGCCGCTTGGGCACCAGCTCGCCGAGGACCAGCGAGAAGTAGGCGATGACCAGGGTCAGCACGACGGTCGAGGCGGTCAGCGCCGCTCCCCCGGACAGCCCGAGGCCCTCGAGGGCGGGCGCGAAGTCGGGGGCCAGGGTGGAGGCGCCGAAGGCGGCGGAGAAGAAGCCGGCCACCGTGACGCCGATCTGCACCGCGGAGAGGAAGCGGTTGGGGTCGCGGGCGACCGCCGCCGTGCGTGCCGCGCGTCCGCCGCGCTCGGCCAGGTTGTCGACCTGGCTGGTGCGCAGCGAGATCAGCGCGATCTCGGTGCCGGCGAAGACACCCCCCACGAGCACGAAGGCGAGCACGAGGGCGGCGTTGCCGAGCGTCGCGAGGTCCACGCCCTCCAGTATCCGGGGGCCGCGGCGCCAAAACTCACCCCTGGGCGGCGAGCCGCAGCTGGGTGTTGCGGCTGCCGTAGCCGCCGTAGCCCCCCGTGCGCTGCAGCAGCTCGACGTAGAAGCCGGTCGGCAGCACGTCGGTCCACAGCTGCAGCAGCTCGCCGTGCTCGTCGGCGTCGTGCAGCACGCCGTGCTCGCGCAGCTCGGCGACCCGCTCGTCGCCGAGGTCGGTGCGCGCGGCGAGGTCGACGTAGTAGTTGTCCGGCACCCGCATCAGCGGTACGCCGCGTTCCCGCAGCGCCCGCGCCTGCGCGAGCAGGTCGTCGCACGCGAAGGCGACCTGGTTGACCCCGGCCCGGCGCCGTACGTCGGGGGCACCCTCGCCGGTGTTGACGACGAGGCGGGCGCCGCCCGCGGCGGGCCGCAGCGCCCGGCTCTGCAGCCGCCCCTGCGGCTCCCAGAACTCCTCGACCGCGCGCGGCTCGAGACCGAGCACCCCGCGCAGAAAGCCGGTCTCCTCGTCGAGCCGGTCCGGCGGGCAGGTCAGTCCGACGTGGTCGAGGCCGCACCAGCCCGAGCCGGACCACCTCGAGCCGGTCGGCACGAAGTCGACCTGCCAGTCCTCCCCCGGGTGGTCGTCGCCGGAGAGGAACAGGTGGGTGCCGCTGGGAGCGGTGACGCCCGGGAGCGGTGCCTCGCCCTCGCCGCGGGTGCCGGCCACCTCGGGCCAGCGCAGCGCGGCCGCGCGGGTCGCGACGGTGCCGACCTCCGGCACCCGGAGGCCGACGGCGTGGGCCAGGGCAGGCAGCCCGGGCGTCTGGTTGACGACGAGGTGGGCCTCGCCCTGGCGCCACCACTGCACCGGCTTGCTGCGGTGGTCGCCGGCGTGGTGGAAGCCGAGCGCGGTGAGCAGGACGGCGAGGTCGGGCGAGCGGTCGGGATCGGCGACCTCGACGAACGCGAGGTCGACGCGTGACGGCGCCGGGGCGGCCGGGTGGACGCCCGAGGCGACCGGGTCGCACACGGTCCGCGCGAGCTGGTCCTCGAGGAAGCGGAGCGAGCGCAGCGCCGCGTCGGCGATGACCCGCTGCTCGCTCTCGCGCACGACGTCGCTGAAGACCTCCAGGGACACCGGGCCGGTGTAGCCCGCGTCGAGCGTCGCGGCCACGACGCCGGTGACGTCGAGGGTGCCCTCGCCGGGGAAGCAGCGGAAGTGCCGGCTCCACTCGAGCAGCCCCATGTCCTTGACCGGCGCGTCGGCGACCTGCAGGAAGCCGACCGGGACCCCGTCGAGCACGCGCCGGACCTCGTCGGCGTCGTCGCCGCGGGCCAGCACGTGGAAGGTGTCGACGGCGAGGCTGACCCGGGGGTGGTCGGCCCGCCGCACCGCGTCGGCCGCGTGCGCCAGCCGGTTGACGTGGGTGCCCCAGGCCAGCGCCTCGTAGGCGAGCACCAGGCCGCGCTCCTCGGCCGCGTCGCCCAGCTCGCGCAGCTGGGCCGCGACCAGGTCGGGGTCGTCGACCGAGTCCGGGCCGACGTGGGAGCACAGCAGCACCACCGGCGCTCCGAGCCCGGCCGCCACGTCGAGCCGGCCGAGCACCCGCCGCCGGGTCGCGGGCCAGGCGGCCGCGGGCACGCCGGCCGCGTCGCGCACCGGCTGATAGAGGTCGACGGCCAGCCCGAGGTCGTCGCAGAGGCGGCGTACGTCGGCGGGCGGGAGCGGGCAGCCGACGAGGTCGTTGTCGAACACCTCGACCCCGTCGAACCCCGCGGCGGCCGCCGCGTGCAGCTTGTCGACGAGACGGCCGCTCAGGGAGAGCGTGGCGATGCCGGTGCGCATCAGGCGGTGAGGTCCTGGAAGTGCGCGGCGACCCGCTCCGCGTCGGCGGCGCGGCCCGTGAAGAGCCCGAAGGCACCCACCGCCTGGCCGACGGCCATGGCCCCACCGGGCAGCACCCGGCAGCCCCGCGAGCGGGCCAGCGCCACCAGCTCGGTCTCGAGCGGGAAGTAGACGACGTCGGAGACCCACAGGTCCTCACGGACCAGCGGCTCCGGCACCGGCAGCCCCGGGTGCCCGTGCATGCCCACGGGCGTGGCGTTGACCAGCCCCGACGACGCCGCCACCGAGGCGGCCAGGTCGCGGGCGACGCCGACGCGGTCGTCGCCGAACCGCTTGGCCAGCCGTACGACGCAGTCCCCGGCGCGGTCGAGATCGGTGTCGACGACGTCGAGGTGCTCGACCCCGTGGTCGAGGAGCCCGTAGCCGACGGCCACCCCGGCGCCGCCGGCACCGACCAGCGTGACGCGCTCACCGGTGCCGCTCGGCAGCAGCCCGGCCAGGGCGGCGCGGTAGCCGGAGGCGTCGGTGTTGTGCCCGGTGCGCCGCCCGTCGCGCAGCACCACGGTGTTGACCGCGCCCAGGTCGGCCGCCGTCTCGGACAGGTCGTCGAGGTGCGCGAGCACGGCCTGCTTGAAGGGGTGGGTGACGTTGAGCCCGTCGAGCCCGAACCGCTCGGCCCAGGTGAGCACCTCCCCCAGGTCGTCGGCCCCGAACCCGTGCACCTCGGCGTCGAGCAGCCGGTAGGTCAGGGCGAGGCCCTGCGCCGCGCCCTCACGCTCCTGCATCGCCGGGGTCAGCGACCGGCCGATGCCGGCCCCGACCAGCGCGAGGCTGACGCTGCTCACGCGGCGCCCACGCTCTCGCGCTCGCCGCGACGCAGGCCGACCTCGGCCGTCGGCACCGTGTGCGTGGCCCGCGGACCGCTCAGCACGGCGACCGCGGAGACCAGGCAGGCCCCGCAGGCGAAGGCCGCGACGCGCCACCAGTTGTCGGCCTCGCCGGCCATGAGGGCGCCCGCGATGGCGGGGGTGAAGCCGGCGAGCGCGAAGCCGAACTGCGTGCCCACGGCCATCCCGGACAGGCGCACCGAGGTCGGGAAGTACTCGGCGTAGGTGGCCGGCCACACCGCGTTGGGCATCGAGTAGACGACGCCGGCCAGGGCGACGCCGAGCACGAACGTCAGCGGCTCGTTCCCGGCGCGGATCGCGCCGAGGAAGGCCGTGACCAGGACGGCGCTGCCGAGCAGGCCGGTGAGGAAGACCGGCTTGCGGCCGACCTTGTCCGAGACCGCAGCCCACACCGGGATCACGGCGATCGCGACGAGGTTGGCGACGATGGCGAGCCAGAGCATGAAGGTGCTGGAGAAGCCGATGCCGTACTCCGGGCCGGTGGCGAAGCTGAGGGCGAAGACCTGGAACATCGTGTTCACCATCGCCACGAAGGCGGCCAGGAAGACCCGCAGCACGCCGGCGCGGTGCTCGGTGAACAGCTCCGAGAGCGGCGTGCGGCGCACCGTCTCCTGGGTCTCGACGTCGTCGACGAACGACGGCGTCTCCTCCAGCCGCGCGCGGATCACGAAGCCGACGGCGAAGAGCACGGCGCTGAGCAGGAACGGCACGCGCCAGCCCCAGTCGAGCAGCACGTCCCGGGGCATGACCGCGACGAGCGGCAGGAAGACCGCGGGGGCGAGCACCTGGCCGCCCTGGGTGCCGGAGAGCGTGAAGCTGGTGAAGAACCCGCGCCGGTCGTCGGGGGCGTGCTCGAAGGACATCGAGTTGGCGCCCGCCTGCTCGCCGGCGGCCGAGAGGCCCTGCAGCAGCCGGAGCAGGACGAGCAGCGACGGGGCGAGCAGACCGACCGAGTCGTAGGTGGGCAGGCAGCCGATGAGGAAGGTCGCGACGCCCATCAGCATCAGCGTGCCGACCAGCACCGCCTTGCGACCGACGCGGTCGCCGATGTGACCCATCAGCAACGAGCCGAACGGGCGGGCGACGTACGCCACGGCGAAGGTGGCGAGCGAGGCGATCGTGCCGGCGGTCTCGCTGCCCTCGGGGAAGAAGACGTAGGGGAAGACCAGCGCGGCGGCGGTGCCGTAGATCGCGAGGTCGTAGTACTCCAGGGCGCTGCCCGTCCAGGCGGCGAGCGCCGCGCGCCGGGGCATCCGGCGGTCCTGGCCGTCCGCGACGTCGGCGGCGCTCGGGCCGGTGGTGTTGCTGGTCATGCGGTCCTCCTCGTGGTTGGCCGCGACGCTAGGTGTGGCGGCGATCACGTGGCAATCGGTTGCCAAAAATTGCCGTGACGTGTGCCACGCTGTCCCCGTGACCCCCGCCCGACCCGGCCGCCCCACCATCCACACCGTCGCCGCGGCCGCCGGGGTCGCCGCCTCGACGGTCTCGCGGTCCTTCAGCAACCCCGGCCGGGTCAACCACGTCACCCGCACCCACGTGCTCGAGGTCGCCGAGTCGCTGGGCTACGTGCCCAACCCCAGCGCCCGCGCCCTCGGTACGGGCCGCACCGGCACCATCGCCCTGGTCGTCCCCGACATCACCAACCCCTACTTCGCCGGGGTGGTCAAGGGCGCCGAGGGCGCGGCGGCCCAGGAGCGGCTCACCCTCGTCATCGGCGACGCCCAGGAGAGCCCGGCCCACGAGCGCCGCGTCGTCGAGCGGCTCGGCGCGGCCGTCGACGGCTTCGTGGTCACCGCTGCCCGCATGCCCGACGCCGACCTGCTCGCGGCCGCCGGCGACCGACCGCTGGTGCTCGTCAACCGCGTCGTGCCCGGGGTGCCCGGCGTCGTCAGCGACTTCGGTGTGGGCACCCGGCAGATCGTCGCCCACCTCGCCGCGCTGGGGCACCGGTCGCTGGCCTACCTCGGCGGCCCCGCGCAGTCGTGGTCGGGCGCGCAGCGGTGGACCGGGCTGCGCCGCGCGGCGGAGGAGGCGGGGCTGGGGGCGACCCGGCTCGGGCCGTTCGTGCCCACCATGGCCTCCGGCCCGGCGGCCGCCGACGCCGTGCTCAGCACCGACGCCACGGCCGTCGTGGCCCACAACGACGTGCTCGCGATCAGCGTGCTGCGGCGGCTCGCCGACCGCGGCGTACATGTGCCCGACGACCTGACCGTGGTCGGCTTCGACGACGTCTTCGGCGCCGACTTCTGCCACCCCCCGCTGACCACGCTGGCCGAGCGCACCGAGGAGGCCGGGGCACGCGCCGTCGAGGCGCTCGCGCGGCTCACCCGCCCGGGCGCCGTGCCCGACCCCGACCAGCAGCTGGTGCGGGTGCTGCCGACCAGGCTGGTGGTCCGCGGCTCCAGCGGGCCGCCGGCTACCCGCGACGGCTGAGCGCGCGGCCCACCATCGCCCCGAAGAGGTCGGGCACCGTCCATCCCGCGGCCCGCGCCATCACGGCCACGACGCTCTGCTCGGCGAAGGAGCAGTAGAGGCCCGCCTCGAGGAACCACGGCCGACCCTCGGGGTCGAGACGGAAGTCGAACAGGCTGTAGTCGCGGCAGCCGAGCGCACGGTGCGCCCGCTGCGCCGCCTCCCACACCGGCGCCGTCACCGGGTCGGCGGGGTCGAGCACCCAGGCGTGCTCGACGTCCTTGGCGACCAGCCGCAGGTCGCCGTCGTCGGTGCGGGCGAGCTTGTCGGCGGCGTCGCGGATCGGTTTGCTCGTCGCGTCGACGGCGTACTCCTCCAGCGGCAGGCAGACCAGGCCCTCGTCGAGCTCGAGCACGCCGCACCGCACCTCGCGGCCCAGCTCGACGTAGCGCTCGACCAGCGCCTCCTCCGACACCGCCAGGGCGGCCTCGAGCGCGGCGTCGAGATCGGCGGGGTCACGCACCAGCGTGACGCCGTGGGAGTTGTCGGCGTCGGCCGGCTTCACGACGTACGGCGGCACCAGGCTCGGACGCTCGCCACGCCGCACCAGCTCGGCCTCGGGCACCGCGACGCCGGCGGCCGCGACCACCGCCCGGGCCCGCCCCTTGTGGGCGCCGAGGGCCATCGCCTCCGCGGTGTTGCCGACGAACGGGACGCCGAGCAGGTCGAGCAGCGCGCGGTAGGTCGTCATGCCGGGCCGGCAGAACAGCTGGGGCACGGCCACGTCGACCCGCGCCTCGGCCAGCCGGGCGAGCGCCTCCGCCCGGGTGAGGGTCGGGGCCGCCGCCACGGCCTCGTCGGAGAGGTCGGTCGGCAGGGTCCAGGTGCCGTCGGGCGCGACGTGGGCCACGAGGGGCTCGTAGCGCTCCGCGTCCGCGGTCGCGGCCAGCGCGTCGCGGGCGTAGAGACGCGAGAGCTCGGCGTGGAACTCGTCGACGGGCGAGCCGACGAGGTGCAGCACCCGCAGCGCGGCGGACGTCGCCTCAGTCACCCCCGGCCTCCACCAGCTTGCCGATGTTGAAGTCGACCTTGAGCACGTCGTCGCCGCGCCACAGCGCGCGCAGCAGCAGCGCCGGCACCTGCAGGTGGTGCACCAGCAGGAACGGCAGCGGGTCGTCGACCTCGAGCACCGCGTCGGTGCCCCGGAGCAGCACGCCGAGGCGCTCGGGCACGCTGCGCGGGTCGCGCAGCATCCGCCACACCTCGTGGTAAATCCAGTACGTCGGCCGGCTGCTCGCCGTCGGCCGCACCGGCTCCTCCCGCCCCGCGCGACCGAGGTAGGCGTCGGCCAGGTCGGGGTGGTCGGCGAACATCGTGATCGCCGAGTGCGTGCGCGGGTTGCACTCGATCGCCTTGACCGTGCCGTCGGCGGTCTCGACGAGGTCGAAGGACAGCTGGCCCGTCAGGCCGGTGCCCTCGCAGAAGCGGCGTACCCACGCCTCGACGCCGGGGTGGTCGACCATGGCGTAGTTGAGCTGGAACGCCGACGACTCGCAGCACGCCCACACCGTGAGCCGTCCGTCGCGGACCGTGCCGTGGGTGCAGTACTCCTGCCCCTCGAGCATCTCCTGCAGCACCCACGGCGAGTCGGGCCCGATCGCCTTGGAGCGCGCGAAGGCCGCGGTCTCCTCCGGCGTGGCCAGGGGCAGCAGGGTCAGGTCGAGCCGGTTGACCGGGTCATAGTCGAGGTTCTTGAGGATGAAGCGGTGCGGCCGCGAGGCGAAGTCGAAGTCGATCACCTGCTGGGGGTCGGTGACGCGGTGCGACTCGGGCACCGGCAGGCCCAGCTCGGCGGCCCACGTCGCGAACTGCTCCTTGTCGTCGACGCGGTCGAGGTCGTCCGCATCGAGGTGCACCACCTCGCACCACGGCTCGAGCAGCTTCTTGGCGGCCGCGTCGTGCCGGCTCGAGGCGGGGCTGCACACCGGCACGTAGACGTCGACACCCTCCTCCTCGACCACCCGCAGCAGCGCGGCGGCGTACTCGGGCTCGCGGGAGTCGGGCACCACCCGGAAGGTGTCGACGGCGCGCGAGAACCGGTGGCCGGTCAGCCGGTACTTCGCCGACTCCACCAGCACGACGCGGTGGCCGGCGCGGTGGAAGGCCCGCGCCAGCGCGAGCGCCTTGGTCATCTTGCCGCCGCTCAGCAGCACCGTCAGCGGCTGCTCGGGGGTCGCCCGCTCGGGCCGTCCGCGCACGATCGAGGCGACGAGCGCCGCGCCGGTGACGGCGAGGTTGGCCGGCAGGGCCAGCCCGAGCAGGCCCAGCATCCCGAGCGTGCGGGCTCGGCTCACGCCTCGTCCCCCGTGTCGTCCCCCGTGGCATCACCCGTGTCGCCTCGGGTCTCGCCGCGGGCGTAGCCCACCGCCATGCCGCGGTGCATGACGCGGTCGCCGACGACCCCGGAGTGATCGGCCTGGTGCAGCACGCAGCCGTTGTCCCACATCACGACGTCGCCCTCGACCCACGCGTGACGCAGCACGTGGCGGTCCTGGGTGGAGTGGGCGTGCAGCATCGCGACCAGGTCGCGCGACTCCTCCGGCGACAGCCCGCTGACCTCGACGCACCGCGCCGGGGTCGACAGGTAGAGGGTGTCGCGGCCCGAGACCGGGTGGCGGCGCACGGCCGGGTGCCAGGCCTCGTGCTCGTCGTCGGGGCCGAGCTCGACGCCGGTCACGACGTGGCGGATGCTGCGCCCCACGAGGTCGTCGCGCACCTCGGGCGGCAGCGACTCGAGCGCGGCGTACTGGTTGCTGAAGAGGGTCTGGCCGCCCTGGGCCGGCACCTGCACCGTGCGCAGCGCGGTGTAGGCCGGCGGCGAGGCGACATAGCTGCTGTCGACGTGGAAGGTGCTGCGCGGCGGCGTGGTGCGTCCGACGTTGCTGATGACGTTGAGGTCGGGATGGCCCTCCACGGGGGTCTCGCCCGTGGTGAAGAACGGGGCGCCGAAGCGTCGCAGGAAGGCCTCGAAGGCGTCGTCGTCGAGGTGCTGGTCGGGCATCACGACCACGCCGTGCTCGGCCAGCAGGTGCACGAGCCGGTGCACCAGGGCGTGGTCGGGCTCGCGCAGGTCGACCCCGGTCAGCCGCACCCCGACAGGTCGCAGCACCTCCTCCACGGGCGAGGTCGTCGTGGTCATGCGTCCTCCCGTGTCCGCATCAGCAGGGTGACGCCGTCGCGGAGCGGCACCAGCACCTGCTCGACCCGCGGGTCGTCGGCCACCGCCCGGTTGAAGTCGGCGATGGCCTCGCCGTTGGGACTGGTCGCGCCGAGCCAGGGGTGCCCCTGCATCAGCGTGTTGTCGACGCACACCAGGCCGTCGTCGGCCAGCAGGTCGAGCCGCAGCAGCAGGTCGAGGTAGCCGCGGTAACCGGCCTTGTCGGCGTCGAGGAAGACGAGGTCGAAGCGCCGGCCCTCGAGCGCGGCCAGGCTGTCGGCCGCGGGCCCGACGACCACATCGATCCGCTCCCCCGCCGGTGAGGCCTCGAAGCCCGCGCGCGCCAGGTCGGCCACGCCCTCGTCGACCTCGAGCGTCGTGACCCGCCCGCCGTCGGGCAGCGCCTCGGCCATCGCCAGCGCGGCGTACCCGGTGAAGGTGCCGATCTCGAGCACCTCGCGGGCACCGGTCGCGCGGACGAGGAGCCGCAGCAGCTGTCCCTCGACGTGGCCCGAGAGCATCTCGGCCTCGAGCCCGGACCCGCTCGACGCTCCCGGGGTCTCCGCCCACGCGGTCGAGGCCGTGGTCGCGGCGAGCCCCTGGAGCGCCGGCGACGGCGCGGTCGTGCACGCCTCGACGTAGGGGTCGAGCCCGCCGACGAGATCACGGGCGCGGGCGAGCCGCTGCTGCCACTGCGGGGTGTCGGCGGCGTGGGCGGTCGCCACGAGGTCGTCGAGCTCGGCGGCCAGGATCGCAGCCGGGGTCACCGGCCGCGGGGCCAGCCGCGGGGCGAGCGGCTGGCTCACGCCGCGCCCCGGGCGGGAGCCATCGAGGCCTTCGGCGCACCGCTGTCGATGAACATCTGCACGCCCTCGCCGCCACGCGGGAAGTCCTGCACCACCCGGCGGTGGTGCTCGAGGGTCTCGACCAGCTCCTCCGCGCTCACGTCGTTGAGGAAGAGGCACTCCCCGATCGGTGCCGGCACCGCGGCGCGCAGCGAGCCGTCACGGGTCTGCAGGATCGACGCCGTCGCCGAGGCGATCAGCTCGGGCGTCAGGTGCGGCGTGTCGAGCGCGAGCCCGAGCTTGCTCATCAGCCACAGCACCCGGTCGCGGTCGGCCGTGCCGATGTGCCCGCGACGCTCGGCCAGCGTGGTGGAGAAGGCCATGTCGACGTTGATGGCGTGGCCGTGGAAGAACGGCACGTCGGGGGCCAGCTCGAGGGTCGGGCTCCAGGTGTGCCCGAAGGCGATCACCCGGTCGAGGTCGAGCTCGTGCAGGTTGGGCACCTCGAGGCGCAGCATCGTCTCGATGGAGCGCCAGGTCACCTCGTGGGCGACCTCGCGCAGCTCGGGCGTGCCGTCGCGGTGGCCGAAGTGCGTCGCGAGCAGCTCCTCGCCGTGCTTGTCGAGCAGGTCGAAGGTGTCGGCGTCGGCGACGGTGTTGATCTTGATGAGCTCGGCCATGCCGTTGCGCACCTGGTCCTGCGGCAGCGTGCCGAGGAAGGCGAAGTCGAGGAGCACCTGCGACGACGCGTGGTAGGCGCCCAGCCGGTTCTTGTACTTGCGGTGGTTGACCCCGACCTTGATCGACACGCTGGCGTCGATCAGGCCGATCAGCGTGGTCGGGATCCGGACGTAGGGCGTCGAGCGCCGGAACGACGCGCACGCGAAGCCCGCGATGTCGGTGGTGAGCCCGCCGCCGACGACCAGCGCCGGCTCCTTGCGCACCAGGCCGAAGTCGGCGAAGGCGTCGACGATGCGCTCGACCGTCGACCAGGTCTTGCGTGTCTCGTCGAGCTCGAGCGAGAGCACCGTCAGCGCGATGCCGTGGTGCTCGAAGTACGCCGCCGCCTGCTCGCCGTACAGCTCGTGCACGGCGCTGTCGACGATCATGAGGCAGCGGCCCCACGGCGCGTAGGTCGCGGCGAGCTGGCCGTTGGCGACGTCGAAGACGCCGTCGACCACGGTCAGGGTGTAGTCGATCTTCTCGTAGGCCTCGACGCGGAAGGTGTCGTCGGTCGAGGTGAGGCGGGAGGTGGGGCCCGCGGTCTGCTCGGCAGCGTTCTCTGCGGTCATCGTGTGCTCCGGGGTGAGGGGTCAGGCCGCCGCGCCGGTGACGCGGTCGAGGTCGAGCTCGTCGGTGCGCAGGTCGGCATCGGCGAAGTCGTGGTCGGCGGTGTTGGCGTTGGGGAAGGCGACGACGCGGACACCGGCGGCCCGGGCGGAGGCCACGCCCCCGAGGTTGTCCTCGACGGCCACGGCGTCACCCGCGTCGACGCCCAGCCGCTCCAGGGCCAGGGTGTACGCCGCCGGGTCGGGCTTGGGCTGCTCGACCTGCGTCGCGTCGACGACGACGTCGAAGTCGTCGCGACCGAGGTCGGGCACCGACCAGAGCAGCGCCTCGACGTTCTCGGGGGACGTCGTGGTGACGAGGCCGACCTGGCGACCCTGCTCACGGGCCGCGCGGATCGTCTCGACGACGCCCGGCCGGGCGACCACCGGCTGCTCGCGCAGCCGCTCCTGGAACAACCGCGACTTGGTGGCGTGGACGGCGTCGGCGTCGACCTCCTCGCCCCGGTCGCGGGCGAACTCGGCGATGCGGTCGCGGCCCCCGCTGCCCTGCAGCTGTTGCCGGTAGTCGTCGCGGTCCCAGCGCCAGTCGAGACCGTGCTCGGCGAAGGCGGCGTTGAACGCCTCGCGCTGGACCTCCGAGGTGTCGGCGAGGCTGCTGATGGACCCGAACAGGATTGCGCTCATGGGTGTCACCCTTCGTGGGGAGAGTCGTGAGGGTCGTCGGACGGCGCGTTGCTGGCAGCCGGTCCGAGGTCGCGAGTGACGTTCCCCTGGTCGCCGAGCACAATCGGGAGGAATTTCGGTGCGGGCGTGTCGGCGTGGTCCGGCCGCGAACGGGCACTCGTCACAGGTGGACGACGACGCCGA
Source organism: Nocardioides marmoraquaticus (assembly GCF_054777915.1). Lineage (NCBI taxonomy): Bacteria > Bacillati > Actinomycetota > Actinomycetes > Propionibacteriales > Nocardioidaceae > Nocardioides > Nocardioides marmoraquaticus. Next base: position 225,373 of record NZ_BAAHAA010000003.1, read on the forward strand.
TGCCTCCGTGGTCGCGGGGCGCGAGCCTCCGTCCAGCCGCACCCCGCTGAGCCGTGACCGGGTCGTCGCGGCCGCGCTCGACTACGTCGACGAGCACGGCCTGGCCGGCCTGACGATGCGGCGGCTGGGCACGCGGCTCGGCGTCGAGGCCATGGCGCTCTACCGCCACGTCCCCGGCAAGGAGGCGCTGCTCGACGCGGTCGTCGCCTCGCTGATGTCGGGCATGGGCGACGACCGCGACGTGCTGCGCGAGCCCGAGCACGGGTGGCAGGACTTCCTGCAGCGGCTCGCCCACGGCGTGCGCCGGGTGGCCCTCTCCCACCCGCGCGCGTTCCCGCTGGTCGCCTCGCGACCGCCCGAGGCGCCGTGGCTGCGGCCGCCCCTGCGCGACCTCGAGTGGGTCGACCGCTTCCTCGGGGGCCTGCGACAGGAGGGCTTCACCGAGGAGGCCGCGGTGGCGGCGTACCGCGCCTTCACCAGCTTCCTGCTCGGCCACCTGCTGCTCGAGGTGGCCTCGCGCGGCGCCGATCTCGGCCCGATCGACGTCGTCGAGGACGGGTCGGTCGAGGCCGGTGGCGTCGAGGAGTTCGCCACCGTCGCCTCGCTGCGCGAGCTGCTGTCGCAGGACCTCTCCGCCACGGAGTTCGAGGAGTCGCTCGAGTCGCTGCTCGACCGGCTGTCGCTGCTGCTGGCCGAGGCGGCCGGCGACCTCTAGCTGTAGTTCCCCGGCAGGTTGTGAACGCCGAGGCGTAGACGAATAGCGAGGACCTTCGGTACGGAGGGGTTACCACACCAACCTCTGACCGAAGGTCCTCAATGACTCACGCTAACGCTCCACTGACCCCTGTCGGCCGGCAACGCCTCGCCGAGCTCATCGTCGTGCAGGGGTGGCCCGTGC
>NZ_BAAHAA010000004.1:0-212608 GCF_054777915.1 Nocardioides marmoraquaticus
CCGGTCGAGTTCGAGGACGAGCACTACCGGCACAGCCCCGCGCCCACTACCGTCAGCGCGTCACTTCAGAGCCTCTACTGAACCCGGCACGCGACAAAGCTCATCAGCCGGGGAGTTCTGACTCGCCGGCACAACGCCCGCGGCGACCGGGACCGCGGTGGCATTGTCAGTCGCACCGAGGTTGACCGGGTCGCTCTGGTCCGCGCCAAACGGGCAGCCGAGCTCAAGCTCGTGCGCACACAGCGGCAAGCCGCCCGACAGGCCGCCGCCACCGGCGGCAAAGTCGCCACCGCAGAGGGCGGTTGGGCCTGGGTGCCGCCTGACGAGGAGCATGACTGGATTGGCGTCGCGGAGGCGGCCGCGATCATTGGGGTCACCCCGCAGGCGATCACCTACCGCTGCCGAACCGGAACCATCCCCGCGACCAAGCTCGGCCCGAAGTGGTGGATTCAGGCCGAGCATGCGCGCATCGCTGCGAACGTACGTGCTACCAGCGGGCCGGAGGACATCGTGACAACGCGACCTCCCGACACCGACTGAATTGGTTGCGCGGCCCCTGCCGGCAGAAACGAACGAAAAAAGCCACGTAATTTGGGTGCTGTCCTTCCTAGTCAGGGAGATTGCCGTGTGCATCTGTCAGACGCGAGGCGCGCGGCGAACAGCGCTGCAGGAGTTCGGAGTGATGACGCGGGCGAAGAGCGCACTTCGGCTACGAGGGAATCACGACGCAGCGGACCGCTTGGCAGCCGCGACGGCACGGCTCTCCGCGCTTCGTGGAGATCAGGCCGTCTGCGGGTGTGCCACCGACCAGGACCAGCCCTAGTTTCGATGAACCGGACCGTCGTGGAGTTGCGGGCTTCTAGCGCAGCAAGGCCGTGATGCTGGAGCGAAGCACAACGCGAGCCTCAGCCTCAGACAGTCCGACCTCGCCTAGAAGCGAATCGATCGACTCGAGCTGACTCATGACCTGAATCGCGAGCGCTACCTGGCGCTGCCGAATCTCGTCGAGCTGGCTGAGTTCTGGTGAGAACTCTGCGCGCACTCCGCTGAGCAACTCCGCTTGCTGCTTCTGCATCTCTGTCCTGAGTCTCGGCATGCCCGCCGCGGCGAACCGTGCGACGTGAGCAAGCGCAGAAACCTTCTCCCGCCGCTCAAGGGCCCGACTCACATGGGCACCGATCCGGTGCTCGAGGGTTCGCGGCTCGGTAGGGGCAACTGCGTAAAGGTGGTCCCAGGTGCGTCTTTGGCGCCTCACCGCGGCGATTAGAAGTTCCTCCCGGTTCGGGAAGTAGCGGTACAGCGACCGTAGCGACAGGCCAGACCGGTTGCTCAGCTCCTCGGGACTGACGTCTACGAGTCCCTCAGCCGTGAGCGATTCGAGCGCGTCGAGCACATGGTCGATGTTTCGCTGCTTGCGCAGGTTGCGACCGTCCCGCGAGACCGTTGCTTGATCCACTACCGCAGGCTATGGGCTACGTTCAGTTGGGCGCGGCTCATCGACATCCCCCGCTCGATGTCCCGGCGCCGACGGAAGTCGCGGTGGCACCGGACTGCAGCACCATCCAAGCGGCACTCGCGTCAATCGGCTTCTGAGTAGTGCTCGGATTCCGCCGATCTGCCGCGGCGCCTGGGCTCCGTAGGCTTGGATCATGAGCGGCAAGACCGGCGGGCGACAAGCGGGCCGGCCCAAGCGTTCTGGTCTTGTCGTGTCATCGGAGGAGCTACAAGTTCGCGTCGACGCGGAACCGACGACCGAAGCGGCGCCGCTGGCGGATCATCCACCTGCCGACCGCTATCCCGAGCGGCTCATGCCGATCGCGGGCGTCGATGGACTGGCCGGGGCCGACTCAGTCGCTGACGACGCCGAAACGGCCGCGCTCCGAGCCCGCTACGAGCGCTTCTGCGCCATTCGCGAGGACATCCTGCTCGACTACGGCTACAACACGGCTCGCGCCTACTGGGGCGACCTCGACGACATCTTCCTCTGGTGCGAGCACCGCAGGTTCGACATGTTCGAGCTAAGTGATCGCCAGTTCCGGGATTACCTCGGCCTGCTAAGGCGCCGCAAGTACAGCGAGAGCACTATCCGACGACGAGGAACGGCCTTACGGAAGTTTAGGGCCGCCCTGCCCCGCGGCCGCCCCCTAGAAGGCACATGAGAGACACGCGTTCGTCTCCGGCGCCTACCAATTTCCAGTATCTGTGTGGCGAGCGGCGCGAACCCACGAGGCGTGTCACCCTATTCCTCGTCAGCCAGCTCCGCGGGCGCCCTACCCCACCTCGACATATGAGTCGGGGTCACACATCATGTCTCCCGCGACTGAAAGCAGCTCGACAACTTTCGCTAGTTTCGAGCGATCCCTCGAGTCGCTTAGAAAGCTGGAGGACGCATGAGTCATGGACGACAGTACGAAGACAGCACTTGTGAAAGTCCCTCCATCCTCAGCTTGGGTTGACCTCACTGGGACCTGCAGACTCGTTTGCCATCGATTCGTGTTTCGTTCGTCCATCCCTTCGCCAGCGTTCCCTAGTGACGGCTCCGTCAAGAACGGCCTCCCGGAACGGAAGGCCTGTGCTACCGCGTCCTTTGAGCCGTCAATCGGAATTGAGCTTGTCCGCATGGCCTCGTAATGTTTCCAGACTCCCACACTGGAGGCAAACAAACGCAATTCGCGTTCGCGGTGCGGCTCCCAACGAACCCATAATTCCAACTTCATTGTTTCGGACGTAGGCGCACCCAGAGTCTCCCGCACCAGCGGCAGCAGCGTCTCCGAAAGATACTCGTGCGAGGCAAATTGAGTGTCATCGCGCAGATCCGCATCGGACAGCCCGAACCCGTCCCACCACTCGCCGAGGCGAGAGTAGAAGGTGGATTCCAGCGGTGCCCCACCACTCTCTGGGCGGGGGCGAGCAAGGCCAACGATCAACTCTCGAAAGAACTGTGATATCTGGGAGTAAAAATCGACGAATACCGGTCGCAGCTTCAGCGATTCCAAGCGCGCCTGTATGAGACGCCGACGCTCCGACCACCCCGGGTCTACTTCCGCGGTCGAGCGAGGCTCAAGCGGAACGAGCACCCACCGGGGAAACCTATCGCTGTACTGCTTAGTCGCCTCAAGGGCTCGTATCAGGGGCGGGTCAGTGATACTAGCACCTACAATGACCATGGCTCGGGACCGCATCAGTGCGACAAGTGCACGTTGTGAATGCGGAGCTGTAACGAAATAGTCATTCTCGCTGACCACGGGGAACCGCTGAGAAACGGGCGAGCCAGTCGGATTACGTGGGATGTAGCCGTGTAGATGGATGCACGGCACGGCTCCAACGCAATCAATGCGATTCTGCACCCACGCGGCCCTCTTCGGCTTCCGGACCGACAGCGGATCGTCGCGAGTCGGAAACCACAACTCGGGCTGGGGCGGGAGTCGAGACTTCCTCTTCCCGGAACCGACCTCCGAACGCTCCCTGTTGGCGCGCACCAGGGCCTGAAACACGTAATCATCGTAGTTGGTGGTTACGACACAAGATGTCCGTTCACCGGTCTTCCCTGCAAGACTCCACGCAAACGCCGCGTCGGCAATGCTCGGAGCGAGATCGCCAGTTCTCCAGGTGGCAGGCGAGTAGAGCGACACACGAAGCTGGTCCACCATGCGCTGCCTGGTGTCGATGTTCGCGCTCGATTCCGAGATATCCGAGGCTTGATCTTGCAAAAAATGTGCGGCCGATGCAGCGAAGAGCGGCCCCTCGCTGCGGAGAAATTCTTCAACTGCTTCGGAGTTACTCACGTGTGGTCGCAGCAGCGCTTCAATTAGCGCAGACCACGTTAGACCCGAGCGGTCAATGGTGACACCTGCCCCGGCAAAGAACGCGACATGGGGCTGAGCCGCGATCTCTTGAATGTCGCGTAGTACCGACTCACGCCGAAAGAAGGGTTGCTGCTCGTCCATCGGGTCATTGTGCTCGATGAACTCATGACCGTCTAGGATGCAATTTAAGGTTCGGCGGATCGGTCCGTCTCGCGCGTTTCCACTCGATCCATTCGCCGGTTGATGCCGTCGGACGTCCTGGCCGACTTCGTCTTCGACAGATCGGCAGAGGACGCTGGCCACTTCTTGCGCTGTCGGAGTGCTTGCTGGCGTCGAGGCGCCGGCATCTTCGCCGCGGCTCTCACAGTGCTGTCCCTCTGAACCGCATCGTAAACCTCTTTCAACATGAGCCGACCGAAGGATCGAGGCCAAGGCTCGACCTCATTGCAACCGACTGGCAAGCCGCATCCATCGCGGCCCCCGCCAGGCTGATCATTCTCGGGTTCCCGGTCTAGTCTAGGTCTGTCTTCCATCCGTATGTCGGATTGTCCGCTTTTCCGGCTGGAAGTAAAGGCAATGTTGGTCGATTGCTCGATCGTACCCCTGTGAGATGGCGCTAAAATTACAACAATGTAAGAAGCGGGGCACGCATCTCGCGACTGCGTGTTGGATGATTGCCACGGCGCGGGCACCCTCGCTACTGCAGCCGCTATCAGGCTTACGCTTTGTGGCGTCTGACCTGCGTGTTCGACTCGTCTCACCGAGATCCGGCACCCGCCGGACGCTTACTGAGAGCGAGTGACCGTCATGAGCAGCATCCAGCCCCACCGTCCCAACTACGGGCACGGGTCTCGCGCCGGCCGCCAGGTCGCGCGCATCTCCGACCGCACTGACGTCGAGATTGCGTCCACCATGGCTGCCGCGGAGGTAGAGGCGGTCCACCTCGACGGCCTGCAGGCGGTTTCACGCCGCGCCATGCAGGGCGTCGCCCTCGTTAGCCAGCTCGAGCAGCAGCTTACACAACTGGTCCCGATGGCAACCAGTCGACTGCAAGCCATTGGGGACATGCACGCGCTGGCGTCCGCTCAGGTCGTCTCCGAAACGTCGCGGCGGCTGCGATGAGCGGCCTTGTCGTCGTTGTGCTGTGCAGTCTGGCCTTCTTGGCCGGTGCCGCGGCGGTCGTGGCCCTGGCCTGCTGGCTGAGTCGCTCGTACGACTTGAGCGAAGAGCAACGCCGCCGCGCTGCCGAACAGGAGTTGCAGCGGCTGGCTTTTGCGGCCATGGCCCAAATGCTCGCCGAGGCCCGGCAGCGCATCGGCTAGCGACTGTCACGGCCAAAGGATGGCGTTGCAAATTCCACAACGCGCCAGCGCGAAGCAAATTTCATTAAATAAACGTTAAATCCCCGGAGGTGACCCACCCCTGTTGGTGTCGCATCGCTCGTCGATTCGCACGACACATACATTGCAAACCTGCAAGTTTCTGTTTTAAGTATCTGCAAGCCCGAGCGACCCACCGCGCGATTCTAGCCGCGGCAGTGGAGCTGGCATCTCACTTCTGTGCGACCTCGTCGTCAGCACGGCAGTGCTCGCCATGCCCACGTGCGGTTCGCCATGCGGCAGAAAGGAGCTCTCAATGCCCGACACCATCACCGCAGCCAGCGCCCCGCTGGGAAGCTCGCTGCGCTACCGCGCCATCTTGGCTGACCCGCCGTGGGACATCGACCAAGGTGGTCCCCGTGGGGCCGCACGCCACTACCGCGTCATGAGCCTGCGGCGCATCAAGAACCTGCCGGTCCGTGACCTGGCGGCCGACAACGCCCATCTATGGCTCTGGGTCACCAACAACACCCTGCGACACGGCTACGACGTCGCCGAGGCCTGGGGCTTCACGGTCCGCTCTCCGCTGACCTGGGTGAAGTTCCGCATCGGCCTCGGGGCCTACCTGCGCAATAGCACCGAGCACCTGCTGTTCTGCACCCGCGGCCGCGCCCCCGTCAAGTTCCGCTCTCAGCCGACCTGGATGCAGGCACCGGTCCAGGACCACTCGCACAAGCCGGAGGAGCAGTACGCCCTCATCGAGCGCGTTAGCCCCGGCCCGTACCTCGAGCTGTTCGCCCGTCGCCGCCAGCCCGGCTGGGACGCCTGGGGCAACCAAGTGGAGTCCGACGTCGTCATCCCCGGCTACCCGGTGCCGAGCGACGCCCGGCGTCGTCGGCCCGCTGCGGAGGTGCCTCATGACTGACCGCCGCGCTTTCGATCTGCCCGGCCGGTTGTTCAACATCGCCTGCTTACTGCTGCTGTCAGCGTTGGCGATCAATCTGGCGGTGGCACTCATCCAGGACGTCTGGGTCTGGCTGGCCGTCGGCGCGGCCAGCGTCGGCGCCGGCTGGCTGCTCGTCCGCCTCGCAATCTGGTGGCAGCGGAGGCGGTTGTGGTGAACGCCCAGCGACCCACCACGCCGCCCGACGGCCACGAGCCCGACGACCATGCCGAGCTGGAACAACTTCAGGCGCAGTGGCCCACCGAGCGGCCCTCGAAGCGCCGCCAGCGGCGGGCCCAGCGCCGCAAGCGCGAGCGCGGACCCGTGACCGTGCGAGCCGTCCGCCGTGACAAGCCCGACCCGGAGCGCATGTCGCACGCCCTGCTGGCGGCCCGCCGCGGGCTGGCCGAGGCCCAGGCCGAAGCCGATGCCCGCCGCGAGCTCGCCTCTGACGATCAGCCAAGTCAGGACAGCGACGAGGAGTCGCGCTCATGACGCAACTCGTCTTCTGCCGCGTACACCCGCCCCGGCCGCTCGAGCCAGCCGCCTTGGAGGCGCTGATGGTCCGCCTGGCATCCGACCCGACGCACGCACCAGTGGTCTTCGAGGCCCGCAGCCGACCGGCTGGTCGTACGGCGGTCGGTCACCCGAGCGCCGTGCACTACTGGCTCGGTACGACGCCGGAGCATCTGCGCTGGCTGCGCCGCACCTGTCACGATCTACTACCGGGCCTGCTGGTCGAGCCGGAGCCAAGCGAGCGGCTACCGGTCAGCCACGCCGCCCGGGTGCGCGCCCGACCACGCAGCCTGGCGTTGGCCGTCGACCGGCCGACGAGCGTCGCGGCGGCGCTGCTGTCGGCCCTGAACCAGCGGCTGTCCGACGGCGAGCAGCTGGTGGTACAGATCGTGCTCGGTCCGCGGCGGACGCCCACGCACCGGCGTGATCCGGTGCCGGACCCGGCCCAGGCCTGGTGGTCACTGCTGCTCAGCGGCAACCGCGAAGCCAACGCCGATGTCCGCAAGCAGCACGAGCGGCGCATCGGGCAGGCCGGTATGGCCGCCTGCCTTCGCCTCGGCGTCAGCGCCTCAACGCGTGAGCGCAGGCGACGGCTGCTGACCGGCCTGCTCGGCGGGCTGTCGACCGCCAAAGCGCCCGGTACCTACCTGCGACTGACACCTGAACCCATCCGACGACTCAACCGCGCCAGTCGGCCGCTGCTGTGGGAGTTCGTACCGGCCGCCGCCGAACTAGTTGGGCTGCTGGCCTGGCCGCTGGGCGACGCCGACCTGCCCGGCCTGCCACCGATGCACCCACGTCGCATGCCGCCCTCGCCGGCGCTCATCCGCCAGCACCGGACGTACGCTCCCGAGCGGGTCATTGGGATGAGCACTGCCGCGGGACCGCGGGTGACCATCGGGGTGCGGCCACGCGACGCCCTGCACCACCTGGTGGCGCTCGGCCCGACCGGCTCCGGCAAGTCGACGGCGCTGCTGCACCTCATCGGCGCGGACATCGCCGCTGGCCGCCCGGTGCTAGTCATCGATCCCAAGCGGCAACTCATCGACGACGTCGTAGCCCGAGCGGTGCCCGCCGAGCGCATCGACGACGTCGTGCTGCTCGACCCGGATGAGCAGCGGGTCGTTGGCTTCAACCCGCTCGACGTCGGCAGCCGTGACCCGGACGTCGTTGTGGACGGGCTGCTGGCTGTGTTCGCAGCTGTCTTCGCCGACGGTTGGGGTCCCCGGACGCAGGACATCCTGCACTCCGGGCTTCTCACGCTGGCCCGCGTTGGAGCCACACGCGCTCGCCGCGGTGAGCCGCCGTTCACGCTGCTCGATCTGCCGCGCCTGTTCACCGACCGGGCCTTTCGCCACTCGGTGGTGGGGCACGTCGCGGACGATCCCGGCCTGGGCCAGTTCTGGGCCTGGTACGAGGCGCAGACATCGCCCGCCCAAGCTGCCGCGCTGGCCGCGCCGCTCAACAAGTTGCGCCAGTACCTGCTGCGCCCCAGCCTGCGCCGCATCCTCGGCCAACCCCAGCCACCGCTGCGCGTCCGCGATCTGTTCCGCGACCGCAAGGTCGTGCTCGTCCCCTTGAACGAAGGCCTCATCGGCCCGATCACCGCTCGGCTGCTTGGCGGGCTGCTGTTGGCCGAGGCCTGGTCGGCGACGCTTGAGCGGGCCGGTGAGCGCCAACCGGAACGCCGCCCCGCCAGCATCTACGTCGACGAGGTGCACAACTATCTGGCCACCCCAACGAGCATCGAGGCGGCGCTGGCCGCCAGTCGCTCGCTCGGTGTCGCCTGGCACGTCGCCCACCAGTTCCGAGCCCAACTACCGCCCGGCATGCGCGCCGCCGTCGACTCCAACGCCCGCAACAAGCTGATCTTCCGCCCGCTCGACCCGCGCGACGCCGCCGCAGCAGCCCAACAGGCACCGGGCCTGGAGGCGCTCGACTTCATGACTCTCGGCCAGTTCGAGGCCTACGCCACGCTCGTCGTCGACGGCGCCTCGCAGCCGTGGGTGTCACTACGGACGCAGGCCCCACCGCCAGAGACCGGTCTGGCCGACGTCATCCGGGCTCGCTCTCGTGAGCGCTACGGCGAGCCAACCATCACTACGACCGGCGCACCCACCCCCGCCGACGCACCCCCCAGGACGCCGATCGGCCGCAAGCGCAAAGGCGACTCGGTATGACCACTCGTAACCGCCAGATCCCGCAGCACGACCGCCGCAGCGCAGATCCTGACGCCCCACTCCCTGCGCTCCCCGGCATCACCAGCCCAACCGGAGTCCGGCCCGTCCCGCCGGGAGCGCACCGTGGCCATCCCGACGCCGCGATGGCGACCCACCCCAGCACCGCGAGCGCCCTGCCGACCTGCCCGGACCACCGTGCTTATGGGTGTTCTTCATTCGTTCTTCGTTGTCGCACCGCCCGACGCTTCGTGTCGCCCACGATTACCTGTTCACCCAGGTCAACCCTGGTTCGCTGCCCCGTCTGGGATGGGACTGACCCCGCACTGCGGGGTACCAGCGCCGCCGGGTGCGCACGCGGCACGGGCGTCGGAGTGACGCAATGAGACCAAGTTCCGTCCTGCGTCTCCGCGAGCAGCTGTCACCGCGCGATCACGACATCTTGCGCAGCCTGCAGCGCTTCCGTCTGCTCACCACCCGCCATCTGCAGTGGCTGCACTTCGCCGGCCACGAGACCGAGCTGGCGGCTGCGCGCACCTGCACCAGGGTGCTGCGGCGGTTGGAAGCCCACGGGTTGCTCAACCCGCTCGAGCGGCGCATCGGCGGCGTCCGACGTGGCTCGACCGCCATCGTCTGGCAGCTCGGCGCCACCGGTGAGAACTACCTGCGCTCGCTCGATGGCACCCCGCGCCGTAAGCGCTACCTCGAACCTGGTGGCCAGTTCGTCCATCACACGTTGGCGGTCAACGACGTCGCCATTCGGCTATTGGCAAGCACGGTCGGGCGCAGCGATGTCCAGATCGAGACACTCGACACCGAGCCCGGTAACTGGCGCCGCTTCACCGGCATCGGCGGCGAAGCCGTCTACCTGCGGCCGGACCTACGGGTGGTCACCATCAGCGAGGACGACGACGGCGCCTTCGAGGAACACGCCTTCCTCGAGATCGACCTCGGTACCGAGCATCTGCCGCGTATCCAGACCAAGTGCCGGGTCTACGCCGCGTACGCAGCCAGCGGCGCCTACCAGGCCCGTCACGGCCTGTTCCCGACCGTGGTCTGGCTCTGCCCCGACCCGACCCGCCGCGCCCGCCTGCGGGCCGCTGTGGCCGCCACAGCGGGCCTCCTGGACGGCACCTTCCAGGTCCGCAGTCCGGAGAGCTACTTGCGGGAGACCCTCCGTGCCTAAGCACCAGCCCGCGACCCCAAGGGGCGCCAAATATCACCAGGGACTAGCGCAAATCCGACTGGACTTTTGCACCAATCGGAGCGTCAATATTTGCAGGGAGCGCGGCCCGCCGCGCTTTAGCCTGCCCAAACTAGCAACCATTACAGAAAGGAGGCACATCGCCTATGGAATCAAAACCCGAAGAAAATCAGACCGCAGCGACGGTCGAACCGACGTCGACCCAGTCGACTACCGAGAAACAAGAACTCAAAACTATCGCCGTTCGCGTCGAGGAAGGTCTGCACGCCCAGTTGCAGTTCATCGCGCAGCTAACTGGCAATAGCCTGACCGACGAAGTTCGGGCTGGCATCGAACAGCGCATCGCCAGTGCTCAGGAAGACCCAGCAATCATCGCCAAGGCCCAGGAGGCCCGGGAGCGCATCGAGCGTCAGGCAGCACTGCGCAGCGCGGCCATCGCCGGCTTCATCGGCCTGACCGCAACCGAGGAACAGGCGCCGAGTACTACCAAGGTCCGTCGCAGCCCACGCAGCGACAAGGGAAGCGCCTGAGCCCATGGCGACGTCCACGCCGCAGGCCGCGCTCTACGCCCGCATGGAGCGGGCTGACGCTAGCGCGCGGGCCGGTATCGACCTGCAACTGAGCGTCTGCGCTCTAGCTGCCCGCCAGCGCGGTCTGGAAGTTGTCGACCGCGTAACTGACCTGGCGGCCAGCGGACGTCATCTGCTGCGTCCGGGCATGCAGCACCTGCTGTCGTCGATCATGGAGCGTCGCATCGACGCTGTAGTCGTCACTGGCGTCGCCCAGTTGACCTACCGAGCCGCCGACTGGCGCTTCATCGAGGACTTGTTCGACCGGTCCGGCGTCTGCTTGTTCACCGTGTTGCCGTCACAGCCGCACGGTTCACGCCGGGGCGCATCATGACGATCCGTCATGCCGCGAGCGACCGGATGAACTATGAACCCGGTGACGGGCGAGCTCTACACAGCCGAGTCCGTCTGCGCCCAGTCGTCCGGCACGGCCGCGATCAGCCGCTCGTAGCTAGCAAGGGCCTGCGCTCCGCCGCGCTCGCCCGCCGAGAACATTCGCGTGCATCCGGCGACCGTCGCCCAGACCACGGCTTCGAGTTCCTTGATGTCAGCGGCGGCAGCAGTCGCCGGAACCCAATAGCGCAGCGCTTCGGCTAGCGAAGCCGCCAGCAGCAGATTGGTCTGCACGGCAACCGGGAGTTGCGCGAAGTCGCGTTGCGTCATTGCTATCAATTCTGACGCATCTGAAACACAAGTCAAGGCTAGAAAAGTCAAGGAGGAACCCCATGAACAAATTACTCACACCATTGCCCACTTCCGGGCAGGTAAAGGCGTTGATCTATCTGCGGGTGTCGACCGCCCGTCAGGCGACCAAGAACGGCGAGGCCGAGGGTTACTCGATTCCAGCGCAGCGCGAGGCATGCAGGCGCAAGGCTGTCGAGCTCGGCGCCACCGTTATCGACGAGTACATCGACGCCGGCGCCTCTGCCAGGTCCGCCGACCGGCGCAGCCTGCAGGCCATGCTCGAACGGGTTCAGGCAGGCGACATCGCCTACGTCATCGTCCACAAGGTCGACCGGCTCGCCCGCTCACGCATCGACGACGCCCAGATCGCCACCGTCTTCCACCTCGCTGGCACAACGCTGGTGTCGGTCAGCGAGCAGATCGACAACAGCCCGTCGGGCGCCCTCCTGCACGGGATCATGGCGACGATCGCCGAGCACTACTCAAACAATCTGTCCTACGAAGCTAAGAAGGGCATGGCCGAGAAGGTGCGCCGCGGCGGCACCAACGGTGTGGCACCGCTGGGCTACCTCAACGTCACCAAGCGCGTCGACGGCATCGAGGTCAGAACAATTGAACTCGACCCCGACCGTGCCAGCAACGTGCGTTGGGCCTACAAGCAGTACGCCACGGGAAACTGGTCGATCAACGCGCTCTGCGAAGCGCTCGACGAGCGCGGCTTCCGTACTCGCACCACGCGGAAGATCGTCGGCAAGCCGCTGTCTCGGGCACAGCTGCACCGCATGCTGACGAATCCGTACTACAAGGGTCAGCTGGTCTTCAACGGGATGATCTACCCCGGTGGCCACGAGCCCCTAGTCAGCGACGTGCTGTGGCAGGAGGTACAGGACGTTCTGAGCGGCCGGCGCATCGCCGGTGATCGCTCGTGGCGTCATACGCACTACTTAAAGGGCGCCCTCAAGTGCGGCCGCTGCAAGGGGCGCATCGGGTTTGCGACGTCCCGCGGCAAGGGCGGGAGCTACGAGTACTTCTTCTGCATCGATCGCCACACCGGTCGCAGTGCTTGCGATCTACCGTACTTGCCCGTCGAGGAGGTGGAGGTTGAGGTCGCTCGTCAGTGGATCGCGGTCCGCTTCAGCGACGAACAGATCGTGGAGTTCAGCCAGCGCGCCCGCAACGACCTGCACCGCTCGACTGAGGCGGGCAGCCGTCTCATCGCCGACCAACGCCGCCGCGTCGCCGACCTGGAGCGGCAGCAACAGAAGCTGATGGACGCCTTTCTGGCTGACGCCATGTCAGTCCAGGTCTTGAAGGCACGACAGATCGAGGTTGAGTCGCAACTCGCCGACGCACATCGGCTGCTCGCGAGCGCGCAGACAAGCGGCGAGGCAGTCAGCGCTCGCCTCGAGCAGGTACTCGACCTTCTACGACACGCCGAGGCGCTCTACGCGACCGTCGACGACGACGCTCGCAAGCTGCTCAATCACGCGGTCTTTGAGACCTTCCTGGTTGACCGCAAGCAGGAGGACGGTCAGACCACCATCCTGGCCAGGGCGCCGTTGACCCCACTTGTGGAGGCCGTGATCGCGGGGCCTAGCGACGACGGCGGCCCTGAAACAGCAGGAACCCCCGGGGACCTTGCGGTCGCCGGGGGTTCCAACCTGACTCATTTGGCGGTGGCGGAGGGATTTGAACCCTCGGTGGGCTTGCACCCACAAACGCTTTCGAGGCGTTCTCCTTAGGCCGCTCGGACACGCCACCGCGGAGGAATGTACCGGACCACCGGCCTCGCGCGGAAAACGGGAGTCGTGTGCCTGAGCGGGCGCCCTGGCGCCCCGTGGGGCTCACGACTCGGGGCGGTGGGTGGCGAAGAACGCGTCGAGCTGGGCGGTGGCCTCGTCGGCCAGCACGCCGCCGACCACTTCGGGACGGTGGTTGAGCCGGCGGTCGCGCACGACGTCCCACAGCGAGCCCGCCGCGCCGGCGCGGTCGTCGTACGCCGCGAACACCACGCGGTCGACGCGCGACAGCACGGCGGCGCCGGCGCACATGGTGCAGGGCTCGAGGGTGACGACGAGGGTGCAGCCGCTCAGCCGCCACTCACCGACCGTGCGGGCGGCGGCGCGCAGCGCCACCACCTCGGCGTGGGCGGTGGGGTCGCCGTCGCGCTCACGGGCGTTGGCGCCCTGCCCGATCACGCCCCCTCCGGGTCCGACCACGACGGCACCGACCGGGACGTCGCCCCACGACGCGGCTTGCGCGGCCAGCCGCAGGGCGGCACGGACGGGCTCCTCCCAGGTGCCGGCCGGGCTCACTCCTCGTCGTCCCCGGGCTCGTCCTCGAGCTCCTCGTCGTCGTCCTCGTCATCGAGGTCCTCGAGCTCGTCGTCGTCGAGCACGTCGAGGTCGTCGTCGGGGTCGAGGTCGTCGAGCGCGTCGTCGGTGTCGGCCTCGGAGTCGTCGTCGTCCTCGTCGCCGTCGAGGGCGTCCTCCAGCTCGTCGGCGAAGCCGAGCTCGTCGGCGACGCCGACCAGCAGGTCGTCGGGGTGCGACTCGTCGTCGACCAGGGCCGCGAGGTCGTCGGCGGACAGCCCGAGGTCGACGAGCAGCCCGAGGTCACCGGCGGCCTCGGGCTCGTCGTCGTCGCCGACCTCGAGCCCGAGTCGCTCGGCGACGGAGCGGGCGAGGCTCCACTCGGTCGCGGCGGTCAGGTCGGAGAGGACCAGCCGGACGGGGTCACCGGGGCGCGCGATGACGGCGAAGTCCTCGCCCACCGACAGCAGCGCGACGGCCGAGGCGGCGTACGCCTGCAGCTCGCGCTCGAGCGCCGCCACGTCGAGCAGCGCCCGGTCGGGCAGGTCGTCGAGCCGCCAGCGGCCGCGGACGCGATGGGCGACGACGGCCAGCTCGACCTCGTCGAGCTCGTCGACGTCCTCGGACTCGGTCACCGCCACCGTCGGCTCCTCCCGCGTGCGGGCAGGCCGTCGCGGCCGCCCACCAGATGGTGACAGAACGGGACGGGGCTCCACCACCGCGAATCCGGCCCCGAGGAGCGGGCGCGCCGGTCGTTACGGTGCTCCCATGCGCCTGCACGTCGTGGACCACCCGCTCGTCTCCCACAAGCTGACCGCGCTCCGCGACCAGCGGACCGCGTCGCCGGAGTTCCGCCGGCTGACCGACGAGCTGGTGACGCTGCTGGCCTACGAGGCGACCCGCGACGTCCGCGTCGAGCCGAGCACGATCAGCACCCCGGTGACCGAGACGGTGGGCGTCACGCTGAGCCGACCGCGCCCCCTCGTCGTCCCGATCCTCCGCGCCGGGCTCGGCATGCTCGACGGGATGATGCGGCTCGTGCCGACCGCCGAGGTCGGGTTCCTCGGCATGGTGCGCAACGAGGAGACGCTCGAGGCCTCGACGTACGCCGAGCGGCTCCCGGCCGACCTGTCGGGCCGGCAGTGCTACGTGCTCGACCCGATGCTCGCCACCGGCGGCACCCTGGCGGCCGCGATCCGCTTCCTGACCGACCGCGGGGCCGACCACATCACCTGCATCTGCCTGCTCGTCGCCCCCGAGGGCGTGGCCAACCTCGAGGCCGACCTCGACGGCGTCGACGTGCCGATCACCTTCGTCACCGCCGCCCAGGACGAGCGGCTCAACGACAAGGGCTACATCGTGCCGGGCCTGGGCGACGCCGGCGACCGGCTCTACGGCCTGGCGCAGTAGGCGTCGCGGCCCTTCGTGGCTCGCTCCGCTCGCACCTCAGGGACCGGGGGCCTGCTCGACCACGCAGGACATCACGCCCCCTGAGGAGCCCGCGAGGGTCGTGCGGGCGTCACGAAGGGCGGCCCTTCGTGGCTCGCTCCGCTCGCACCTCAGGGAGCGGGGGCACCTCCGCTCGCACCTCAGGGACCGGAGGCCTGCTCGACCACGCAGGACATCACGCCCCCTGAGGAGCCCGCGAGGAACGAGCGGGCGTCACGAAGGGCGGCCCTACGTGGCTCGCTCCGCTCGCACCTCAGGGACCGGCGGCCCGCTCGAACAGCCGGGGCGCCCCGCCCCCTGAGGAGCCCGCGAGGGACGAGCGGGCGTCACGAAGGGCGGCCCTTCGTGGCTCGCTCCGCTCGCACCTCAGGGACCGGAGGCGTGCTCGACCAGCCCAGGGTCGGCTACAGGGCCTTGACGGCGTTGAGGAGCTTGCTCATGGAGTCCTTGGCGTCGCCGAAGAGCAGGGTGGTGTTGTCCTCGAAGAGCAGCTCGTTCTCGATGCCGGCGAAGCCGGGGCGCATGGAGCGCTTCATGAAGACGACCTGCTTGGCCTCGTCGGCGTTGAGGATCGGCATGCCGTAGATGGGGGCGCCCGGGGTGGTCTTGGCGGCGGGGTTGACGACGTCGTTGGCGCCGACGACGAGCACGACGTCGGCGTCCTTGAAGTCGCCGTTGATCTCGTCCATCTCCTTGAGCTGCTCGTAGGGCACCTGGGCCTCGGCGAGCAGGACGTTCATGTGGCCGGGCATGCGGCCGGCGACCGGGTGGATGGCGTAGTCGACCTCGGTGCCGCGCTCGCCGAGCACGTCGACGAGCTCGCGAAGCGTGTGCTGGGCCTGGGCGACGGCCAGGCCGTAGCCGGGGACGATGATGACGCGGTCGGCGTAGCCGAGCATGATGCCGACGTCGTCGGGGCCGGCGGACTTGACCGGGCGGTCGCTGGCGACGCCGGCGCCGAGGGTGGAGCCGCCCTTGAGCGCTCCGAACAGGATGTTGGCGACCGAGCGACCCATCGCCGTTGCCATGAGCATGGTCAGGAAGGTGCCGGAGGCTCCGACGAGCGTGCCGGCGACCAGCAGCACCACGTTGTCGAGCACGTAGCCGCCCGCCGCGACCGTGAGGCCGGTGAAGGCGTTGAGCAGCGAGATGACGATCGGCACGTCGGCGCCACCCACCGGGAGCACCAGCAGCACGCCGAAGGCGATCCCGACGAGGGCCAGCACGATGCCGATCCACAGCGCCGGGCCGAGGGTGAGCTGGGTGGCCAGGCCGACGCCGGCGACCAGGGCGACGCCGAAGACCAGCGAGAGCCCGGGGAAGACCACCGGGGCCGAGCTCATCAGCTCCTGCAGCTTGGCGAAGGTGATGACCGAGCCCGCGAACGACACCGATCCGACGAAGACGGTGAACGCGGTCGCCAGCAGCACGAACCAGCCGTGGTCGACCCCGGGTTGCAGCAGCTCCTCGAGCTCGAGCAGCGCGACGAGCGCGGCGGCGCCACCGCCGACGCCGTTGAACAGCGCCACCATCTGCGGCATCTGGGTCATCTGCACGCGACGGGCGCCCACGACGCCGACCAGGGTGCCGACCACGATCGCGCCCAGGATCAGCCCGACGTGGTCGAGGTCGAGGTAGAAGAACGGGACGGCGCAGGCCACCACGGCCGCTGCGGCGGCGACGAGGTTGCCGGTGCGTGCGGTCTTGGGGCCGGAGAGGCCCTTGAGGGCGAGGATGAAGCAGATGGCGCAGGCGAGGTAGACCAGCTGCACCCAGGTCGGCGGCGCGATCACCGGGCGTCTCCCGTCTTGGCGGCGGCGGGCTTCTTGCGCCGGGTGAACATCTGCAGCATCCGGTCGGTCACCACGAAGCCACCGACCATGTTGATCGCTGCGAGCACGACCGCCACGAGGCCGACCGTCACGGCGACCGCCGAGTCGGACGTGCCGGTCACGAGGATCGCGCCGAGCAGGATGATGCCGTGGATGGCGTTGGCGCCGGACATCAGCGGCGTGTGCAGGGTCGAGGAGACCTTGGCGATCACCTCGACGCCGACGAACACGCTGAGCACGAAGATCGTCAACCAGACGACGGCGTCGTTCACTGCTGCTCCCTCTCCTGGTCGAAGACCTGCTGGTCGTCGTCGGCCGTGGGCTCGAGACCCGGGCCCGGGTCGGGCTGCGGATCGACGGGGGGCGGGACCTCCGTCGGGCCCTCGAGCGCCTCGCGGGTCGGCTGGTGGTGGATCGCCCCGGCGTGGGTGACGCAGGACCCGGCGACGACCTCGTCGTCGAAGTCGGGGTCATAGGTGCCGTCGCGGGTCATCAACGTCAGCAGGTTGAGGACGTTCTGGGCGTAGAGGCGCGAAGCCGGCTCGGGCATGTCGGCGGGCACGTTGGACCCGCCCCACACCTGGGCGTGGCCCACGCGGACGACCTTGCCGGGCACCGAGCCCTCGACGTTGCCACCCGTCTCGGCGGCGAGGTCGACCACCACGGAGCCCGGCCCCATGGCCTCGACCATCGCGCGGGTGACCAGGCGGGGCGCGGTGCGGCCGGGGACGGCGGCGGTGGTGATCAGCGCGTCGGCCGAGGCGACGTACGGCGCGAGCGCCTCCATCTGGCGGGCGGCGCGGTCGTCGGACATCTCGCGGGCGTAGCCGCCGGTGCCCTCGAGGGTCTCGAGCTGCAGGTCGATGGACTTGGCGCCGACCGAGCGGATCTCCTCCGCGGCAGCGGCCCGGACGTCGTAGGCCTGCACGACGGCCCCGAGGCGCTTGGCCGTCGCGATGGCCTGCAGGCCGGCGACACCGGCCCCGAGCACGACGACCTGGGCCGGCTGGACCGTGCCGGCGGCGGTCATGTTGAGCGGGAGGAAGCGGCGCAGCAGCCCGGCCGCCACCACGGCGCAGCGGTAGCCCGCGACCAGGGCCTGCGACGACAGCGCGTCCATCGACTGCGCCCGGCTGATGCGCGGCACCAGCTCCATCGCGAAGCTGGTGGCGCCCGCGTCGCGCAGCGCGAGCACCGTGTCGTGGGCGGTGGAGACGGGCAGGAAGCAGATCGTGCTCGCGCCGGGTCGCAGCACGCGGATGCGGTCGAGGTCGAGCGGGTTGACGCCGACCACCAGGTCGGCGCCCGGGACGGGGTCGTCGACGAGCGTCGCGCCCGCCTCGACGTACGCCGCGTCGGAGAAGCCCGCGAGACCACCCGCGTCGGGCTCGACGCCGACCTCGTAGCCGAGGGCCGTCAGCTTGCCGACCAGCTCGGGGACCAGGGCGACCCGGGTCTCGCCGGGTCGGGTCTCTCGGACGACGGCCAGCCTCACGCGGCGCTCCTCACCTCGGGTCCAACTGTGCCGCTGACCCTAGGGGACCGCGCCGACACAGCCGGGATCTGTGACGGGCGTCTCGTGGAGGTGTCGGGAAAGTGCCGGGACGCCCGCGTGGAAAACTCGCGCCCACCTGTCACGCCCAGGGGGGTCCGCGGCGTCAGAGGGGTGTGGAGATGCTGAGGACCAGGGCCGGGCTCGTGCCGCCGGCGGTCGTGCACGGACGGCCGCGGTCGTTCGAGGAGCTGGTCGAGCACACCGGGCGCCAGCTGCACCGCACCGCCCTGCTGCTGTGCGGCGGTGACCACCACGCGGCCGAGGACCTGCTGCAGACCACCTACGCCAAGGTCTTCGCGAGCTGGCGACGCGTACGCCGCAGCGACGAGCCGGCGGCGTACTGCCGCACCGTCCTCACCCGCACCTGGATCTCCGAGCGGCGGTTGCGCCGCTCCGGCGAGCGCCCGAGCGAGCAGGTCGGCGACCTCGCCGACGCCTCGCCAGATCCAGGCACCGGCGACCCCACCGAGCGGCTCGACCTGCTGGCCGCGCTCCAGCGCCTCGGGAGCGACGACCGCGCGGTGCTGGTGCTCCGCTTCTACGAGGACCTCAGCGTCACGCAGACCGCCGCTCTCCTGCGGGTCACCGAGGCGGCCGTGCGCAAGCGCTCGCAACGCGCCCTCGCCCGGCTGCGCCTGCTGCTGCCCGACCAGATCGACACCACCTCACGCCCGGAGGACGACCGATGAGCACCGACCTGACCGACCTGATGCACCGCGCCACCGACGGCCACGACCCCGACCTGACCAGGCTGGCCCACGAGGCCCGTCGTCGCGGCCTCGGCATCCGTCGCCGGCGCCAGGCCCTCGGCCTGGTCGGCGCGGCCGCGGCGACGGCACTGGTGCTCGGCGGCACCCAGGTCGCCGGCGACACGCTGCGTGACCAGGCCCCGTCGGCGTCCGGCACGCCGTACGCCCAGTCCGACCGGGTGCGCGCCGACGGTCGCACCACCGCGGCGGCGCTGCAGGCGGCGCTGCAGGACCTCTCACCGGGCGAGGCGCGAGACGTGCAGGGCGGCGGGACAGGTGCCGACCCGGGCTCCTCGGGCGCCGGCACGGTCGCGAGCCTCCGGTGGACCCCCTCGTCGGGTGCGGACCCGACGCGGGTCGAGGTGCACGTGCGGCCCACGGTGGAGGCCTCCCGGGAGTGCGGGTTCCGCGTCGGCGACAGCTCGTGCGAACTCGGGACGAGGAGCGACGGATCGCGGATCGAGCGTCTCCGCGTGGTCGCGCCGACCGAGGCGCGCGGGAGCATGGTGCTCGTCCAACGCACCGACGGCACCGAGGTCGTGGTGTCGTCACTCGCCGAGACCGCGACCGCCGCACCGCTCGGGTGGGCCGAGCTCGAGGCGATCGCCGCCGATCCGGCTTTCGGCCCGCTGATGGACGACGGCTGGACCGACCCCGCGCTCCTGCCGGCCGACTACCGCGACCTGGGCAGGCAGATGGACGGCACCGGCGCCTTCGCGCCCGACGGCCACCGCAGCCTGCAGGACCTCGCCGACGAGCTAGCCCAGACCGACGCCCAGGACTGATCCGACCGCCCAGGTGACCGCCATGGCGAGCACGCCGCCGCCCACCACCCGCAGCACCGCGCGACGTACGTCGGCCCCACCGGCGCGGGCGCTGAGCCAGCCGGTCAGGCCGAGCGCGACGGCGACCGCGACGAAGGTGACCGGGACCCGCCACGGCGCCGCGAGGGCCAGCACCGTGACCAGCGGCAGCAGCGCGCCGAGGGTGAACGACAGCATCGAGGCCCAAGCGGCCTGCCAGGGGCTCACGAGCTCGTCGGGGTCGATGCCGAGCTCGACGTCGAGGTGGGCGCGCAGGGCGTCGCTGTGCGTCAGCTCGGCCGCGACCCGGCCGGCGAGGCCGGGCGAGAGGCCCTTGTCGACGTAGAGCTGCGTCAGCTCGGCGAGCTCCTCCTCCGGCTCCTCGACGAGCTCGCGCCGCTCCTTGTCGACCAGGGCCTGCTCGGTGTCGCGCTGGGTGCTGACCGAGACGTACTCGCCCACGGCCATGCTCAGCGCGCCGGCCACCAGCCCGGCGAGGCCGGCCACGGCGATCGCCGAGCGGTCGGTGGTCGCCCCCGCGACACCGACGACGAGGCCCGAGACCGAGACGATGCCGTCGTTGGCCCCGAGCACGGCCGCGCGCAGCGCGTTGAGCCGGCTGTGGGTGCCGGTGTCGTGGGGCTCGTCGGTGTGCAGGGCGGGCGCGGGTGTCGTGCTCACCCGTCCAGGGTGCCGACACGCCGTCTGACCTGCAACGAAGGCCAGGCTGCCCTGCGCCCGGCAGGAGCGGGTGGTTGACCGGTGGCGGCCGAGGGTGTGGTGTGAGCCGGTCGGGAGCCGCTCGGGGTCCCCTGCCGGCCGGGAGGCCACTCGTGCGCTCGCTCACCGCCCGTCCCCGCCGCGCCCTCGCCGGCCTCGTCGGACTGACCCTCGGACTGACGCTGCTGGTCGCCCCGGCCACGGCGACGACCGCCGCACGCGGCGACCGCGTGCCGTCCGACCAGCCGCTGCCCGGCTACACCGTCGACAACCCGCCGCTCGCGCCGCTGACGGTGCGCGGTCGCAGCACCCGGGTGTTCTAGGGGGTGCACCAGCACGCGGCGTACGACGTGGAGGTGCCGGCCCGCTGGAACGGCGAGCTGGTGATGTGGGCGCACGGCTTCCGCGGCGACACCCGCGCGCTCACCGTCGACCCGCCCGACTACGGCCTGCGGCGGCGGCTGCTGGAGCAGGGGTACGCGTGGGCGGCCTCGAGCTACGCCCGCAACGACTACGACGTGCGCACCGGCGTGCAGACCACCCGCGGCCTGGCCGTGCGCGCCGGGAGGCTGCCCGGCCGGACCCCGGAGCGGACCTACGTCGCCGGGGTGTCGATGGGCGGGCACGTCATCGGCCGCAGCCTCGAGCAGTACCCCGGCTTCTACGACGGCGCGCTGCCGATGTGCGGCGTGATGGGCGACCAGCGCCTCTTCGACTACTTCCTCGGCTACAACCTCGTCGCGCAGGACCTCGCCGACGTGGCGGCGTACCCGCCGCCGGCCGACTACCTGCAGGACGAGGTGCCGCGGATCCAGCGCACCCTCGGCCTGCTGGCGACGACCCCGCAGCAGCCGGCGATCGGCGACCCGCGCGGCGAGCAGCTGCGGGCGGTCACGACCGGGCTCAGCGGCGGTCGGCGGCCGGGCTCCGCCCGGGCGTTCGCCTACTGGAAGGACTTCCTCTTCTCCGTCTACAGCCCCGACAACGGCGGGTCGCTCGCGCAGAACCCGGGTCGGGTGGCCTCCAACGTGGGCGTCGAGTACTCCCCCGCCGCCCCGGTCGACGTCGACGCCTCCGTGCGGCGCGTCGCGGCGACCGACGACTTCTCCCGCACCACCCGGTCGCTGACGCAGGTGCCGCGGATCGAGGGCCGCCCGCAGGTGCCCACGCTCACCCTCCACGGGCTCGGCGACCTCTTCGTGCCGTTCTCGATGGAGCAGGACTACCTCCGCGACGTCCGCAGGCAGGGCCAGGCCCGGCTCCTGGTGCAGCGCGCGGTCCGCGCGGCCGGCCACTGCGAGTTCACCGACCGCGAGGCCGGCCGGGCCTGGGACGACCTGGTGCGCTGGGTCGAGCGCGGCCCGCGCGCGCGGCCGGCAGGCAACCGGGTGCTGGCGCGCCGGGCCGTGGCGCGGCCGTCGTACGGCTGCCGATTCACCGACCCCTCGGCGTACGGCGAGCCCGCCCGCTACCCGACGCGAGGGCTCTACGCCCGCTGCTGAAGCAGCGAGTCGACCCAGCGCGGCACGGTCTCGGTCGCCGGACCCGCCAGGGTCTGGTGGAAGTCGCTGACGCGCGGCGGGGCGAGGTTGAGCTCGACGGTGCGGGCGCCGACGGCGAGGGCGTAGTGCACGAACGCCGCGGCCGGGTAGACCTCGCCCGAGGTGCCGACCGCGGCGAACACCTCGCAGTCGAGCAGCGCCGCCTCGACCTCCTCCATGCCGTGGGGCACCTCGCCGAACCAGACGACGTCGGGCCGCAGCGCCGGTACGCCGCACGAGGGGCACCGCGGGTGGTCGGCGAGGGTGCCGTCCCAGTCGTGGCGGGCGTCGCACGCCATGCACCAGGCGGCGCGCAGCCGGCCGTGCATGTGGTGCACCCGCCGCGAGCCGCCACGCTCGTGGAGGTCGTCGACGTTCTGCGTGACGAGGTGCAGGTCGTCGCCGAGCGTCTCCTCCAGCCGGGCCAGCGCGCGGTGCGCGGCGTTGGGCTGCGCCCGCAGCAACCCGGCGCGTCGCTCGTCGTAGAAGCGCTGCACCAGGTCGGGGTCGGCGTCGAAGGCCTCGAGCGTCGCGACCGCCATCGGGTCGTGGCCCTCCCACAGCCCGTCGGCGTCGCGGAAGGTCGCGAGCCCGCTCTCCGCCGAGATCCCGGCCCCGGTCAGCACCACCACGCGCACGGGACGATCCTGCCGCACCGTCAGCGCAGCAGGGGCGGGTGGAGCGTCGTCGCGCGCCCGGCACGGAAGAGCCGGGCCGGCCGCCCGCCGTCGCGGGTCGTCGTCGCCTCGGTGGGCTCGACGAAGCCGGCGGTGCCGGTGACCTTGCGGTGGAAGTTGCGGGCGTCGAGCCGGGTGCCCCAGACGACCTCGTAGACCCGGCGCAGCTCGGCCACGGTGAACTCGCGGGCGCAGAAGGCCGCGGCGAGCGGGGTGTACTCCAGCTTGGCCCGCGCCCGCTCCACCCCGTCGGCCAGGATCCGGTCGTGGTCGAAGGCCAGGCCACCCGTCCCCAGCAGCCGGTCGACGGCCTGCCACTCGGCCTCCGCGGCGTCGGTGCCGGCCTGCGGGGTCGGCAGGTCGGGGGCCAGCGCCAGGTGGGCGACGGTCACCGTGCGCATCCGCGGGTCGCGAGCCGGAGCGCCGTACGACGCCAGCTGCTCGAGGTGCACCTGACCCCGCGTCAGCCCGGTCTCCTCCTCGAGCTCGCGCGCCGCCGCCTCGGCGAGGTCCTCGTCGGGGCGCAGGAAACCGCCCGGTAGCGCCCACTCCCCGGCGTACGGCGCCTCCCCCCGCCGCACGGTGAGCACCTCCAGCCCGTCGTCGCGCACGGTGAGCACGACGAGGTCGACGGTGACGGCGACGGGCGGGTGGGTCTCGCTCATGCCGTGAGCCTACCCACTTGTCGTCACCTTGACGATGATGCCTGGGTCGGCTTATCGTCTAACTGACGACAACAACCGAGGAGGACGTCATGGCCGACATCGCCCGCTACCCGCTCTTCCGCCACCTGCGTGGCTCCGGCACCACCCACGTCGAGCAGATCCGCAACGGACGCTCGGTGCGGGCGGGCGTCGGCGCGTCGTTCTGGTTCCGCCCGCTGAGCGCGGTGCTCAACGAGGTGCCGGTCGACGACCGCGAGCTGCCGCTGCTCTTCCACGCCCGCACCAGCGACTTCCAGGACGTCACCGTGCAGGCGACCGTCACCTACCGGGTCACCGACCCGGGTCTCGCCGCGGGCCGCATCGACTTCTCGATCGACCCCGACACCGGGCGCTGGCGGGGCACCCCGCTGGACCAGGTGGCCGGGTTGCTGACCGAGTCGGCGCAGCAGTACGCGATCGACCTGATGGCGACCGTCGACCTGAGCGCAGCGACCGCCGCGGGCGTCGGGCCGGTGCGCCTCGCGATCGCCGAGGGGCTCGCGTCCGACACGCGGCTGGTCGAGACCGGCATCGCCGTCGTCGGCGTCCGGGTGGTCGCGGTGCGACCCGAGCCGGAGGTCGAGAAGGCGCTGCGCACGCCCACCCGCGAGCAGGTGCAGCAGGAGGCCGACCGCGCGACCTTCGAGCGGCGGGCCGTCGCCGTCGAGCGCGAGCGCGCCATCGGCGAGAACGAGCTGCAGACCCAGATCGAGCTCGCCCGTCGCGAGGAGCAGCTCGTGGCCCAGCGCGGCGCCAACGCCCGCCGCCAGGCCGAGGAGCAGGCCGCTGCCGGCACCGTCGCGACCGAGGCGGAGGCGCGTCGTACCGTCGCCCTCGCCGAGGCCCGCGCCGAGGGCACCCGCCTCGCCGGTGCCGCGCACGGCGACGCCGAGGCCGCCCGGGTCGACGCCTACCGCGACGTCTCCGAGACCGTGCTGCTGGCGCTCGCGGTCAAGGAGCTGGCCGCCAACCTGCCCAAGATCGAGACCCTGGTGCTGAGCCCCGACCTCGTCAGCACGGCGCTGGCGCAGCTGGGGGCCCGGAAGCCCTCGCAGGCGGAGTCGTGAGCCTGACGCCGCGGGTGGTCGTGGTCACCCGCCGCACCGAGTACGACGAGCTGCTCGCCACGCACGGCACCCGGGGCCAGGCGGCGTTCTTCCTGAGCACCCGGGGCCGCGACCTCGCCGAGCTCGAGGAGCGGCACCGCGCCACCCGCCGGGCCGTCGAGACCGCCACCGCCGGCATCCCGCTGGAGTGGCGGCGCGGCACCGTCGAGCGCGAGGACGTCTCGCGCTTCCTGTTCGCGCCCGACGACGTCGTGGTCGTCGTCGGGCAGGACGGGCTGGTGGCCAACGTCGCGAAGTACCTCCACGGTCAGCCCGTCATCGGGATCGACCCCGACCCGGGCCGCAACGCCGGCGTGCTGGTCACGCACCGGGCGACCGACCTGCCCGACCTGCTCCGCGCGACCGGCCAGGTCGTCGAGCGCACGATGGTGCAGGCGAGCCTCGACGACGGCCAGCGACTGCTGGCGCTCAACGAGGTCTTCGTCGGCCACCCCGGCCACCAGACCGCCCGCTACGACCTGCACACCCCCGACGCCCACGGCGAGGCGCAGGCGTCGTCCGGCGTCATCGTCTCCACCGGCACCGGCGCCACGGGGTGGTGCAGCTCGATCGCCCGCGAGCGACGCAGCCCGCTGCGCCTCCCGGCGCCGTCGGACCGGCAGCTGGTGTGGTTCGTCCGCGAGGCGTGGCCGTCGCCCGCGACCGGCACCACCCTGACCGAGGGCGTCCTCGACGGCACCGAGCTCGCGCTCACGGTCACCTCCGACCGCCTGGTCGCGTTCGGCGACGGCATCGAGGGCGACGCCCTGTCGCTGTCGTGGGGCCAGTCGGTCCGGATCGGTCGCGCACCCACGGCGCTGCGCCTGGTGGCGTGATCCCGCCCCGAGGTCCTCAGAGGAGCCAGAGGTCCAGTGCCATCCCGGCCGACGCCCCGAAGAGGGCCACGAGGCCGACGAACCCCAGCCAGAAGACGGTGGTCGCCGTCGCCCGGCTGGCCCCCCGGGCGCGGAAGGCGGCCGTCTCCTCCGAGACCCGGGGCGCGTTCCACGACGACGGCGAGAAGACCATCGCGACGCACAGCAGCGGCACGGCCACCACCAGCAGCACCGCCCCTCCCGTCGTGCCGTCGATGCGGTACGCCGCCAGCCCGGCGAGGGCGAGCACCGCCCCGAGCACCGCGAACAGCCCGAGCAGCACCCCCACCGTGCGGAGGGCCCGGTTGCGGCCGCGCCGCAGCAGCCACTCGTGCACCCCCGCCTCGAGCCGCTCGGCCACGAGCACCGGCACCACGACCCCCGCGACCACCAGCAGCGCTCCGACCACCCACGTCACGGCGCCGTTGTAGCAGGGCGGGGCGGGCCCGGGGTCAGTAGTACCAGGGGTACGGCGACCAGTCGGGGTCACGCTTCTCGACGAACTGGTCGCGGCCCTCGACGGCCTCGTCGGTCATGTAGGCGAGGCGGGTGGTCTCGCCGGCGAAGAGCTGCTGACCGACCAGGCCGTCGTCGATGGCGTTGAACGCGTACTTGAGCATCCGCTGGGCGGTCGGGCTCTTGCCGTTGACGAGACGGCCCCACTCCAGGCCGACCTGCTCGAGCTCGGCGTGGGGGACGGCGCGGTTGGCCGTGCCCATCGCGACCGCGTCGTGGGCGTCGTACTCCTGGCCGAGGAAGAAGATCTCGCGCGCCTTCTTCTGACCCACCTGGCGGGCGAGGTAGGCGGAGCCGAAACCGGCGTCGAAGGAGCCGACGTCGGCGTCGGTCTGCTTGAAGCGGGCGTGCTCGGCGCTCGCGAGGGTGAGGTCGCAGACGACGTGCAGCGAGTGGCCGCCGCCGGCGGCCCAGCCGGGCACCAGGGCGACGACGACCTTCGGCATGAAGCGGATGAGCCGCTGCACCTCGAGGATGTGGAGCCGGCCCAGACGCGCCTTGTCGGCGGGGGTCCGGGCGTCCTGCCGATCGGCGCCCGTGCCGTCCTCGTACTGGTAGCCCGAGCGGCCGCGGATGCGCTGGTCGCCGCCCGTGCAGAAGGCCCACTTGCCGTGGCGCTCCCCCGGCCCGTTGCCGGTGAGCAGCACGCAGCCGACGTCGGTGGAGGTGCGGGCGTGGTCGAGCACGCGCAGCAGCTCGTCGACGGTGTGGGGCCGGAACGCGTTGAGCACGTCGGGCCGGTCGAACGCGACGCGGACGGTGCCGTGGTCGCGGGCCCGGTGGTAGGTCAGGTCGGTGAGGTCATCGAAGCCGGGGACGTCGTCCCACCGCTCGGGGTCGAAGATCTCGCTGACGCCGTCGATCGCGCTCATGGTCCGTGAGCGTAGGGGCGCGCACTCCCGTGGGTTGTGGTGGACTGCCGACATGGCGATCGAAGGCGAGTACGTCCCCAGCCCGGCGAAGTGGGTCCGCGACCAGGTGGAGGAGTTCGAGGCGAGCAACGGCGCCCGCGCCAACACCCTCCCCGGCACCGACGACCCGATCGTCGTCATCACCAACAAGGGCGCCAGGAGCGGCAAGGTCCGCAAGACGCCGCTGATGCGCGTCGAGCGCGACGGGGTCTACGTCGCGGTGGCGTCGAAGGGCGGCGCCCCGGAGCACCCGGTCTGGTACCACAACTTCGTCGCGCACCCCGAGGTCGAGCTGCAGGACGGGCCGGTCAGGAAGACCTACCGCGCCGAGCTCGTCGAGGGCGAGGAGCGCGCCGACCTGTGGCAGCTGGCGGTCGACACGTGGGGCACCTACGCCGAGTACCAGCAGAAGACCGACCGCGAGATCCCGCTCTTCAAGCTCGTGCCCATCTCCTGAGCCCCGTCGTCGCGCGCAACACCCGATGCCGACGTCTGCCTCGCGTTTCGGACATTCACCCTAATTCAATATGAAACGATCGTTGCATCTACGGATGAATCGGACGTACTGTCAAGTCACTTGACACTAGTCCGCGTCATTCCGGGGGGCGACATGAAGGTCACGACGAGGCACCGAGAACACCGCGAGTCGCGTACGACGGCTCGCGCCACCACCGCTGGCGCCGTCTGCCTCGCGATCCTGCTGACCGTGTCGCTGGCGATCCTGTTCGCCGAGCTGGTCACCAGTGACACCGGCTCGTTGCTGCTCGCCGCCGGCGTGCTCGTCGCCGTGGCCGCCGCCCTCGTGCTGTCGCTGCCGCTGCTCGACCGGCTGCCGGCGCCCCGCCCCCGTCCGGTGACGCCCTCCCGCGTCACCTCCCCCCGCCCGGTCCGTCAGCCCGTCACGCGCTGACGACCGCACGCCGGGCCGCCGACACTGCCACTGGCGGCCCCGGGAGCGGGCCCCACTGACCACGGCTGGCCGCTCCCGGCGGGCTCCCGACCCTCCCCCAGGGTCGGGGGCCCGCCCACCACCACCACCCACCAGCACGACCCGCCCGCGAGACCAGGAGAGACGATGCGCACCACCACCAGCACCCCGGGCGGCTCCGCCGTCCGCCGGGTGCTGCGTGCTGCCGGTCTCCTGGGTGGCGCGACCGCGGCCGCCTGGTGCGCGTCGGTCCTGCTCGCGACGCCGGCGCAGGCGGCGTCCGACGACGCTGCCAGGCCCGGCCTCGTCGGCCAGGTGGTCGAGCGGGTCGAGGCCCCGTCCCGCCCGGTCGCCACCGCGACCCGGGTGGTGCGCCGCGCCACGGAGCCCGTCGCACCGGCGCCCGCGGCTCCCGCGGCTCCGACGAGCACCCCTGCCCCGAAGGCCACGACCGGTCCGGTCGCCGTCAGCACGCGTCACGCGACCCGGACCGTGCGCCGCGCGCACGCCGAGGTGCGCCGGTCCGTGGCGTCCCTCCCGGTGGCTCGGGCCACGGTCGCGGAGATCGACCCCGTGGTCGCCGAAGCACTGGACCGCGTCGACCGGCTGGGTGACCGGCTGGGGTCGACGACGCAGCGATCGCTCGCTCCCGTGACGTCAGCGGTCGGTGCCGCCGTCACCGGGATCCGCGAGCTGGTCGGCGAGACGGTCACGGCGACCACACCGGCGGTCGAGGGACTCGTGCCGGCGGTCGAGGGAGCCGCCCCGGCACAGCCGCGCGTGGCGAGCGCGCGGTCCGGCCACCGCGAGCACGGGGCGCACACCACCGGCGCTCGCGGTGGCCACACCCTCCTCGGAGGCTCCCACGCGAGCGCGGCAGCACCCGTCGCGACCGACCGGGCGGCCGCGGTGCGCGACACCAGCTCCGACGCCGCGCCCAGCGTCCCCGACCTGGCGTCGTACGCCGGCGACGCGCCCGCGGCGCCTGCGCCCACCGCACCTGCCGCGGCCGGGGCGGCGTACCTCCCGGGATGGCCGCAGCTCGGCCTCCCCGCCTGCCACCGACCCGTCGCGCACGACGGCGCGCGTCCGTCGTCCTCACCGGCCCTCGACCCCGGCTGCACTCCCGACTGAGGTGCGGCGCGCTCGCGCGAGCGAGCAGACGCCGTCACCGGCCGCTTCCCGCGGCCACCCACCTCAGTCAAGGAGCACCACCATGCACGTCCACGTCCGTCGCGCCCTCGGCGCGACCGCCATCGCGAGTGGGATCGCGTTCGCCGGCCTGGCTCTCGCCGGGCCCGCGGCAGCGGATTCCACCTCCGGGGAGCAGGGACTGCTCTCCGGCAACCAGTCCGGCATCCGCGTCTCCGCACCGGTGACGGTGTCGGGCAACCAGGTCACCGTCGCCGGTGACGACAACGCTGCCGCCCCAGCACCTGCGCCAGCACCTGCGCCAGCACCTGCGCCGGC
Organism: Nocardioides marmoraquaticus; assembly: GCF_054777915.1. Classification (NCBI taxonomy): domain Bacteria; kingdom Bacillati; phylum Actinomycetota; class Actinomycetes; order Propionibacteriales; family Nocardioidaceae; genus Nocardioides; species Nocardioides marmoraquaticus. The sequence continues at coordinate 29,367 of NZ_BAAHAA010000004.1, forward strand.
CCCTGCGCCGGCACCCGCACCGGCGCCCAGCAGCACCTCGGGTGCCGACGGGGCCGGCTCGGGCAACCAGTCGGCTGTCAGGGTCGAGGCGCCCGTGACCGTCACCGGCAACCAGGTGTCGGCCGTCGGCGACGACAACACCACCGCCGCGGCTCCGCGCGGGTCCGCCGGCGGGTCCGGTGGCGGCGGGTCCACCAACCCGGGTGGCACCACCTCCGGCGAGGACGGCGTCGGGTCCGGCAACCAGACCCTGCTCGACATCGACGTGCCCGTGACCGTCTGCGGCAACCAGGTCGTCCTGATCGGCGACCGCAACGTCGGAGGCTGCGGCTCCCCGTCCGGCGGCGGTACGTCGACCGGCGGCACCGGCGCCTCGACGGGCGACACCACCACGGGCGAGGACGGCCTCGGGTCCGGCAACCAGACCACGGTCCCCGTCACCGCACCCGTCACCGCCGGAGACAACCAGGTCATCGTCATCGGCGACGGCAACCAGAACACCGGCGGCACCACCCCGGGCGGCAGCACCGGCGGCACCGGCAGCTCGACCGGCGGCGACACCACCACCGGCGAGGACGGCCTCGGGTCCGGCAACCAGACCACGGTCCCCGCCACCGCGCCTGTCACCGCCGGAGACAACCAGGTCATCGTCATCGGCGACGGCAACCAGAACACCGGCGGCGGTACGTCGACCGGCGGCGGCGCCGGCAGCTCGACCGGTGACACCACCTCGGGCGAGGACGGCCTGGGGTCCGGCAACCAGACCACGGTCCCGGTCACCGCGCCCGTCACCGCCGGTGACAACCAGGTCGTCATCATCGGCGACGGCAACCAGAACACCGGCGGCACCACCCCGGGCGGCAGCACCGGCGGCACCGGCAGCTCGACCGGCGGCGACACCACCACGGGCGAGGACGGCCTCGGCTCCGGCAACCAGACCACGGTCCCCGTCACCGCACCCGTCACCGCCGGAGACAACCAGGTCATCGTCATCGGCGACGGCAACCAGAACACCGGCGGCACCACCCCGGGCGGCAGCACCGGCGGCACCGGCAGCTCGACCGGCGGCGACACCACCACCGGCGAGGACGGCACCGGCTCCGGCAACCAGACCACGGTCCCCGTCACCGCCCCCGTCACCGCCGGGGACAACCAGGTCGTCGTCATCGGCGACGGCAACCAGAACACCGGCGGCGGTACGTCGACCGGCGGCGGCGCCGGCAGCTCGACCGGTGACACCACCTCGGGCGAGGACGGCCTGGGGTCCGGCAACCAGACCACGGTCCCCGTCACCGCACCCGTCACCGCCGAAGACAACCAGGTCATCGTCATCGGCGACGGCAACACCAGCGGCACCCCTGGCACCCCCGGCACCCCCGGCACCCCGGGCACGCCCGGCACCCCGGGCACGCCTGGTGACGGTGGTCCTGACGGGAACGCTCCGACGACGGCTCCGGCCGCGAGCGGTCCCACTGAGCCGCAGGCGGCGCCGATGGTCTCGGACACCGTGCTGCCCGCGACAGGCGCACCGTCGGGGGCGATCCTGCTGGCCTACCTCGGCCTGCTGCTCCTGCTGTGCGGCGGCGTGCTCGCGCTGGCGGCGAAGGCGACGCGGCGTACCGAGCGTCGCCTGGTCGTCGACCGGGCCATCCTGCGGGCGGTCCGGCGGACGTGACGGGGAGGGGTCACGTCACGAGTCGGTCTCCGGGCGTCCGTGGAGGGACGCCCGGGGGCCGACGCCCCGGCCCGCGAACCAGCAACCAGCGACTGGTGACTAGCGACCGATCGACTGCGCGAGCGCCGCGAGGTGCCGCAGCCGGGCGATCTCGGAGTCGAGGAACGGCGGGCCGCCGCGGCGCGCCACCACGACGAGCTCGTCACGCCCGAGGGGGCAGCCGGCCACCAGCAGGTCGGAGAGCCGCTCGGGCAGCTCGAGACGACCGTCCTCGCGCAGCTCGTCGAGGTCGGGCCACGCGATGTCGTCGTCGACCTCGGTCGGGGCGGCGGTGGAGCCGTGGACGAGGTGTACGCCGTCACCGTCGCGGCGTCCCCGCACGGCCCAGTCCACGACGAACGTGGCCGGCGCGAGGTCGACCAGCGTGTCGGCGGCCGCGTCGGGAGCGGACGTCATCGCCTCGACGACCTCGAGGTCGCGGGTGAGGTTGGAGCCGGCGCCGTAGCGGCTGATCCACAGCACGTCGACGCCGTCGAGCGCGGTGCAGGCCGAGATGATGCTGTCGGGCATGACGCCCGCCTCGGCGGCGAGGAACACGTCGTCGACCGCACGACCGTCGGCGGTGCGCTCGACGATCTCGATCGCGTCGATGTTGCCCCCCGCGGAACCGATCGCCGAGGCCAGCCGACCCAACGACCCGGGCACGTCGGGCAGGGCGACGCGCAGCAGGTAGGACATGGGAGCACCGTAACGGCCGCACGTTTCGCCACCGTTGCCCGTCGCGGCGTACGGGTACTCGGCCCCCATGAGGATGCTGGTCACCGGGGCCACGGGCTTCATCGGACGCCGCCTCGTCGACGCGCTCGTCGACGAGGGGCACGAGGTGCGTGCCATGACCCGGCACCCGGAGTCGTACGACGGCCGCGGCGAGCCGGTCGGCGGCGACGTCGGAGACCTGGAGGCCACGCGGAAGGCGCTCGACGGCGTCGAGGTCGCCTACTACCTGGTGCACTCGCTCGACGACGACGACTTCGTGCAGAAGGACGCCGAGATGGCGCGCACCTTCGCCAAGGCCGCCCAGGCTGCCGAGGTGCGCCAGGTCATCTACATGGGCGGCCTGGGCGACGACGACGACTCGCAGGAGCTCTCCGACCACCTGCGCTCACGCCGCGAGGTGGAGCACCTGCTGGCCGAGACCGGGGTGCCCGTCACCACGCTGCGGGCCGCGATCGTCGTCGGCCACGGCGGCATCAGCTGGGAGATCACCCGCCAGCTCGCCTCCAACCTGCCGGCGATGGTCGTGCCGCGGTGGGCCGAGACCAAGACGCAGCCGATCGCGCTGCACGACGTCATCCGCTACCTCGTCGGCGTCGCCGGGCGCGAGGAGGCGTACGGGCGTGCCTTCGAGGTGGGCGGCACCGACCAGCTCACCTACACCGACATGCTGCGCATCGCCGGCCGCCACATCAAGGGACACAAGGTGCCCGTGATGACCGTGCCCGTGCTCACCCCCGGGTTGTCGTCACGCTGGCTCGCGCTTGTCACCGACGTCGACGTGACCACCGGCCGCAACCTCGTCGACTCGATGGACGTCGAGGTGCTCGTGCGCGACCACTCCATCCGCGACCTCGTCCCCGGTGAGCCGATGGGCTACGAGGAGGCCGTCGCGACCGCCATCCGCGACCGCGAGGCCGAGCCCGCGAGCTGATCCGGACGGGCCAGACCCCGGCTGGCCCCTGCGGCCAGGGTGCTCAGAGGAAGATCGCGGGGAGCGCGTAGAGCATCGTCACCGACCAGGTGAGGTGGGTGATGATCGGCGCGAGGATGCCGCCGGTGGCGCGGCGCTGCAGCCCGACGATGAAGCCGACCACGATGGCAGCGAAGCCGAGCATGACGTTGCCGGTGGCGAGAGTGGCGATGGTGTAGGCGAGCGTGGTCCAGGCGACCTGGTGCTTGCGGATCGCGGCGTACATCGCGCCGCGGAAGAACAGCTCCTCGGCGATGCCGTTGATGACGGTGACCACGAGCAGCAGCACGGCGCCGCCCTGCTGGGTGTGCTCGAGGACGTCGGCGATGAAGGGCGAGAGGTTGTCGTCGAGCCACGGGATCGCGGTGATGAGGAAGGCGCCGGCCACGAAGACGACGACCAGCGACGCCCCGATGAGGAGCGGCTGCAGCACCGGCCGCGGCGCGAGCAGGTCCTCGCTGGCCGGGGTGCCGATGCGACCGAGGTGGATCGGGCCCGAGGCGAAGGCCCCGACGGTCCAGACCCCGGCGAGCAGCGTGGTGGCGAGGTAGAACCGCGTCGTCTGCTCGGGATCGATGAAGCGCAGCGTGAACCCCAGCACCACGGCGCCGACGAGCACCACGACGGCGCTGACCAGCTGGCGGCGACGGAACGCGCGCTCGCTCTGGCGGTGGTCGCGCGGGGTCATGTCCCACAGGGCGGAGCGCAGGCTCGCCCTGACGCGGCCGACCGGTCCTGTGCGCACGAACGTCAGGGTTCCCGCTCACGACGGTCCTAGTCGTCCTGACGGTGAGCCGAGGGTGTGTCAGGGGTGAGCCGGGGGTGTGCGCCCCCGGGCGGCTGGATACACCTCCACCATGACGTCGATCGTGTGGTTCCGGCGCGACCTGCGCCTCCGCGACCACCCGGCGCTGCGGGCGGCGGCCTCCGAGGGCCCGGTGCTGGGGCTGTTCGTGCTCGACCCGGTGCTCTGGAAGGGCGCCGGCCCCGCACGACGCGCCTGGCTGGCCGCCACGCTCCGCTCGCTCGACGAGTCGATGCACGGCAACCTCACGATCCGGATGGGCTCGCCCGAGACGCTGGTGCCACGGCTGGCCACGGAGGTCGGTGCCGAGCGGGTGCACGTGAGCCGCGACTTCACGCCGTACGCCGTCACGCGCGACCAGGCCGTCGTCGATGCCCTGCCCGACGACGTCGAGGGCGTGGCGACCGGGTCGCCGTACGCCGTCGACCCGGGCACGATCCGCAACGGCTCGGGGTCGCCGTACAAGGTCTTCACGCCGTTCAGCCGCGCCTGGCGCAAGCACGGCTGGGACGACCCGGAGCCCGCCCCCCGCGGCGTCGACTGGGTCTCCCACGACAGCGACAAGCGGGTCGCGGCCATGCTCGACAAGGCCGTCGAGGAGGGGCCCGAAGGCCTGCCGACGGCGGGCGAGGACGCCGCGTGGCGACGGTTCCGCTCCTTCGTCGACGCCGACGTCGACGACTACGACGACGTGCGCGACGACCCCGGCGCCGACCGCACCTCGCGACTGTCGGCGTACCTGAAGTACGGCGTGGTCCACCCGCGGCAGGTGCTCGCCGAGCTCGCCTCGAAGCGCGGCAGCGGCCCCGAGACCTGGGTCACCGAGATCTGCTGGCGCGACTTCTACGCCGACGTGCTGCACCACAACCCCCGCAGCGCCTGGCACGACCTCAACCCCGTCAAGGGCGTGACGTACGACGAGCCCGAGGACGCCATCGAGGCGTGGAAGCAGGGCCGCACCGGCTTCCCGATCGTCGACGCCGGCATGCGCCAGCTGCTGAGCGAGGGCTGGATGCACAACCGGGTCCGGATGATCACGGCGAGCTTCCTCACCAAGGACCTGCACGTCTGGTGGCCGGTGGGCGCCCGGCACTTCCTCGACCACCTCGTCGACGGCGACCTGTCGAGCAACAACCACGGCTGGCAGTGGGTCGCGGGCACCGGCACCGACGCCTCGCCGTACTTCCGGGTCTTCAACCCGATCACCCAGGGCACGAAGTTCGACTCGTCGGGCGACTACGTGCGGCGGTGGGTGCCCGAGCTGCGGCACCTCGACGGCAAGAGGGCGCACGAGCCGTGGGAGCACGACGACGGCTACGACCACGACTACCCGAAGCGGATCGTCGACCACGCCGAGGAGCGCAAGGTCGCCCTCGAGCGCTACGGCCGCGGCCGCGACTGACCGAGCCCAGCCTCCGCCTTCGCACTTCTACAAGTCACACCTTGCACTTGTACAAGTGACTTGTAGATCAGGACTGTGGAACTCGAGGACCTCGAAGGGCTCATAGCTGATCTAAGGGCGGAGGGAAGCGACACCGCCGAGCTTGAGGTGAAACGGGCGCGAGATGGATTTCCGGAGATTGCTGAAACGCTGTCGGCGTTCGCCAACACGCCCGGCGGTGGCACTCTCGTCTTCGGCCTCGATGAGAAGTCAAACTTCGCTGCGGTCGGTGTTTACGACGCGGCGGACTGTCAGGCGAAACTAGCTTCGAAGGCCCGACAAGCCGTCCAGCCACCCGTGACTATCGAGACGCGGCGAGTCGAGTTCGAGGGCGAGCAAGTAGTAGTGGCACACGTCCATGAAGCTCCAAGTTCAGCGAAGCCGTGCCGGGTGGTCGCCAGCCAGAAGGCCTATCTGCGCGCCTACGACGGCGACTACGCGCTATCGGAGCTCGAAGAGCGGGCGATCGCGAACCGTTCAGAGCCCTCGTACGACCGCGCACCCGTTGCCGGAACCTCGATCAACGACCTCGATACGGGGCTGCTCCGCCGCTACCTGGAGTCGAGCCGAGGAACCTCCTCCACCCTCAATCGCTTCGAGGACGCAGAAGTGTTGTTCCGGACTGGGGTAACCCACGAGCTCGACGGGTCGTTGACCGTTGCGGGCCTGTTGGCACTAGGCGTCTATCCACAGCAATGGTTCCCGAACTACGTCATCCAGGCGTCTGTTTCGGCGAGCAAGGCAGATGGTGGGACGACCCGCGCGCTCGACATCAAGCGATTTGATGGACCGGTCCCGCTCATGCTCGACGAGGCTCTCGCATGGGTCCGTCGCAACTCGCGCACCCGGCTACGCATCGGCGCAAGCGGGGGCCTCCGCGATGAGCCGGAGTTCCCCGCAGTAGCTGTACGCGAGCTACTTTCGAACGCCCTGATCCATCGAGATCTCGGTCCCCACGCCCTAGGCGAGGCGATCACGTTGAACTTGAGTGACAGCCAGTTGGTTCTGGTGAACCCGGGCGGTCTGTGGGGAATTGCCGTGGACCGGCTCGGAAAGGAGGGGGTCACCTCAGCGCGCAACGGCCACCTGTTGCGGATCTGCCAGAACGTGAGGACTGCAAGTGGCGAACGGGTGGTCGAGGCTCTGGCAACCGGTATCCCCAACGTTCTTGCAGCACTCAGCGCCGCCGGGATGGTTCCCCCGCGCTTTCTCGACCAGAGCGTTCGATTCACGAACTTAGCCCCCAATCACGCGCTACTCGGAAGAGAGGACCTCGACTGGCTCTCGTCGCTCGATACAGGGAACCTCACTGACAGGCAGCGACACGTGTTGGTCGCCATGCGCCACGGTCAGCCATGGACCAACCGATCGCTGCGCGAGGTCTATCCGATGGACTCCCGAGACGCTCACCGCGAGCTGCAGGGCTTGGTCGACTCTGGCTTCGCAGAAGCAGTCGGCGAACGCGGCGGTCGTACGTATCAACTTGCTGGAGACGCGCTCCGAGGGTCTCTGATGGCCACCGACGGACGGCTCGTGTTTCCGCGCGACGATGATGGCCTCCTCCGGGCAGAAGCCGAGCCGGGCCGGGCCACCAAGCATCAGCAGGCCCTACTCCAGGCCCTCGCCGAGGGGCCCTCGACGGTCAACCGCGTGGTCGAGAAGACTGGCCTCAGCAGACGTCAGGTCACGTACGCGCTCGAAGTCATGCGGCAAACAGGCTTGGTCGTGATGCACGGCAAACAGGGTGTGCGTGACACGACGTACGAGATCGCCTGAGGCAGGTCAATCCGTCGGCCCCAACTTCGCCTCCGCGACGACCTCGTAGCGCGGGCCGCCGCGCCGGCCCTCCCCCAGGTACGACGCCACCAGCGCGAGGCGGCCGGCCGGCCACACCGGCGAGCGGTAGGGCTCGAGCACCCGCACCCAGCGGGTGAGCTCGGTCGGCCGGTTGGTGCGTGCCAGGGTCAGGTGGGGCCGGAAGCGCTGCCCGTCGACCTCGACCCCGCTCGCCACCGCGGCGTTGCGGGCACGCACCGACAGCGCCTCGAGCTCTGCGGCGGGCTCGACGCCGGTCCAGAGCACCCGGCCCGACGCGACGTCGGGGAAGGCACCGCCCCCGGTCAGCCACACGTCGAAGGGCTGCGTGCGCTCGGCCGCCGCGCCCAGCCGGTCGAGCAGCTCGTCGAGCGCCCGGTCGGGCACCGAGGCCATGAAGGCGAGGGTGACGTGCCACTGCTCCGCCGGCGTCCAGCGCAGCGGCCGACCCTCCACCCGCGCCTCGCGGCGCGGCGCGACCAGCTCCTCGAGGTCCTCCAGCACGTCGTCGGGGGGCAGCAGCGCCACGAACATCCGGGTCATCACCAGCAGCCTCCCACGGCGCGCCCACCCGGCCGTGGTCGTCGTCCCGGGCTCGGCTGGCCGAGGTGCCCCGAGCCTGCCGCACCTGAGGCAGGCGCTGGCCTCGCCGGGTCTCGAGGCTCGTCGCTCGCGCTCCTCGCACCTCGACCAGCGATCAGCCGGACGCACCTGACCGGACGCACCCGACCGGTCCTGGAGGGCGGGCCGCCGCTCGGGCTACGGTCGGCCGGTGCAGCCTGGGGAGGACGACCGCGACGACCACGACGACCGTGACGACCACGTTGACGGGTCCGGGGCGCTCGTGCAGGCCGCCGAGGCTGCGGAGCTCGCCGCCGGGCTGCAGCGTCAGCTGACCGCCGCGCGCGAGCGCGAGGCCGCGAGCCGCGCCGAGGCCGACCGGGCCGCGGCGACCCTGCGCGACGAGGTCGCCGACGTCGACCGGCTCGAGGGGCGAGGCTGGGCGCGCGCCCTCGCCACGCTGAAGGGCTCGCACGACGACGACCTGCGCCGCGAGCAGGCCGAGGCGGCCGACGCCCGGCTCCGGCTGGAGCAGGTGCTGCGCCGCCACGAGGACGACGTGCAGGAGTCGGCGTCGCTGGAGGAGCGGCTGCGCGCCCTCGGCGACGTCGAGGCGGCGTACGCCGAGGCGCAGCAGGCCCGCGAGGACTGGCTCCGCCTGCACGACGCCGTGCGGGGCCCGGCGCTGGCCGACCTCGCCGAGGAGGAGGGCCGGCTCGCCGCCGCCGAGAAGGAGCTGACCGAGGCCCACGACGCCGGCCGCGACGCCTACGTCCTGCTGCAGGAGGCGCTCCACACCCTCGGCTCCGCCGGCAGCCTGGCCACCTGGGACACCTTCGGCGGCGGCGGTGTCTTCACCGACGCGATGAAGTACGACCGGCTGCGCACCGTCGGGCGCCAGCTCGAGCGGGCCTCCCACGCGCTGCGCCGGCTCGACCACGAGCTCGCGGACACCGACCTGCCCACGATCGACGCGCACCTGCGCCTCGACGGCTGGGAGCAGACCTTCGACATGTGGTTCGACAACTTCTTCACCGACTGGGCGGTGCGCCGCCGCATCGAGGACGCCCGTGCCGGGGTCGGCCAGCTGGTCCAGCGCGTCCAGCAGGTCGGCCACGAGCTGGCCCAGGCGCGCGAACAGGTCAGGGCCGACCTGGCGGACACCGTGGAGGAGCGCCAGGAGCTGCTCGGCTGACGGGGCGTCCTGCGCCACACGCGGTGCCCGTGACGAGCGCCGCCATCCGGGTACGCCCGGTGCCGGGGACGAAGCAGCCCGTCACCCGGTAGTTTGAACGTTCCAATCACGAGTGCGAGGAGTCTCCGTGGAGACCTGGCCCGGCAAGCCCTACCCCCTGGGTGCCACCTTCGACGGCAGCGGCACCAACTTCGCCGTCTTCAGCGAGGTGGCCGAGCGCGTCGAGCTGTGCCTCTTCGAGGTCGGCGCCCGCGGCAAGGTCACGGAGACCCGCGTCGAGCTGACCGAGGTCGACGCCTACGTCTGGCACGGCTACCTGCCGCAGGTGCAGCCCGGGCAGCGCTACGGCTACCGGGTGCACGGCCCGTACGACCCGGCCCAGGGCCTGCGCTGCAACCCCAACAAGCTGCTGCTCGACCCCTACGCCAAGGCGACCGCGGGCGAGATCGACTGGCACCAGTCGCTGTTCGGCTACGACTTCGGCGACGAGCAGAACGCGCTGACCATCGAGGGACGCAACGACGAGGACAGCGCGCCGCACATGACGCACGGCGTGGTCATCAACCCGTTCTTCGACTGGGAGGGCGACCGCCGGCCCGACACGCCGTACAACGAGACCGTCATCTACGAGGCCCACGTCAAGGGCCTGACGATGACGCACCCCGACATCCCCGAGGCGCAGCGCGGCACGTACGCCGCCCTGGCGCACCCGGCGATCACCGAGCACCTCACCAAGCTGGGCGTGACCGCCATCGAGCTGATGCCGGTGCACCAGTTCGTGCAGGACTCCACCCTGCTCGACCAGGGCCTGCGCAACTACTGGGGCTACAACACGCTGGCCTTCCTGGCCCCGCACGCCGACTACTCCGCGACCGCCCGCACCGCCAACGAGACCGGCCAGGGCTCGGGCCACCAGGTGCAGGAGTTCAAGGCGATGGTCAAGGCGATGCACGCCGCTGGCATCGAGGTCATCCTCGACGTCGTCTACAACCACACCGCCGAGGGCAACCACCTCGGCCCGACGCTGAGCTTCCGGGGCCTCGACAACCCGGCGTACTACCGCCTGGTCGAGGACGACCAGGGCTACTACATGGACTACACGGGCACCGGCAACAGCCTCAACGTCCGCCACCCGCACTCGCTGCAGCTGATCATGGACTCGCTGCGCTACTGGGTGACCGAGATGCACGTCGACGGCTTCCGCTTCGACCTCGCCTCGACCCTGGCGCGCGAGTTCTACGACGTCGACAAGCTCTCGACCTTCTTCGAGCTCGTGCAGCAGGACCCGGTGGTCAGTCAGGTCAAGCTCATCGCCGAGCCGTGGGACATCGGCCCGGGCGGCTACCAGGTCGGCAACTTCCCGCCCCAGTGGACCGAGTGGAACGGCGCCTACCGCGACACCGTGCGCGACTTCTGGCGCGGCGAGCCCAGCCTCGGCGAGTTCGCCAGCCGGCTGGCGGGGTCCTCCGACTACTACGAGCACTCCGGTCGCCGCCCCGTGGCGAGCATCAACTTCGTCACCGCGCACGACGGCTTCACGCTGCGCGACCTCGTCTCCTACAACGAGAAGCACAACGAGGCGAACGGCGAGGACAACAACGACGGCGAGAGCCACAACCGCTCCTGGAACCGTGGCGTCGAGGGCCCCACCGACGACCCCGAGGTGCTCGCGCTGCGCGCCCGCGGCCAGCGCAACCTCCTCGCCACGCTGCTGCTCAGCCAGGGCGTGCCGATGCTGCTGCACGGCGACGAGCTCGGCCGCACCCAGGGCGGCAACAACAACACCTACGCGCAGGACTCCGAGCTCTCCTGGATCGACTGGAGCAAGGTCGACGTGCCGCTGGTGGAGTTCACGCGTGCGGTGTCGCGGCTACGGGCCAACCACCCCACCTTCCGGCGCAAGCGCTTCTTCACCGGCAGCACGGTGCGCACCGTCGACGGCGAGGGCGGCGACCGGCTCAACGACATCGTGTGGCTCGACGGCGACGGCAACGCCATGGAGAACGAGGACTGGGACCAGGGCGGCCACGTGCTCGGCATGTACCTCAACGGCCACGGCATCGCCGGCAAGGACGCCCGCGGCGGCACCATCACCGACGACCACTTCCTGCTCTACTTCAACGCCGACGGGCCGAAGACCCTGACGCTGCCGCCGGAGGAGTTCGCCGCGCGCTGGGACGTCGTCGTCAACACCGGTGGCGACGCCGACGCCAGCGAGACCCTCGACGCCGGCGCGACCTTCGACCTCGAGACCCACGCGATGCTGGTGCTGCGCGAGCACACCGAGCCGGAGGTCGAGCCCGACCACTCCGTCGCCGCCAGCGTGGCAGTGCTCTCCGAGTCGGCCGCCACGGCCCGCAGCAAGGAGAACCGTGGCTGAGACCCGGACGCCGCGCTCGACGTACCGGGTGCAGGTCACCGCGGCCTTCGACCTGCACGCCACGGCCGCGCTGCTGCCCCAGCTGCACGACCTCGGCGTCGACTGGGTCTACCTCAGCCCGGTCCTGCAGGCCGAGCCCGGCAGCGACCACGGCTACGACGTCGTCGACCCCACCCGCGTCGACGAGTCGCGGGGCGGGGCGGAGGGCCTCGCCGCGCTCAGCGCCGCGGCTCGCGACCTCGGCATGGGCGTGCTGGTCGACGTGGTGCCCAACCACGTCGGCGTGGCCACCCCGTCGGCCAACCCGTGGTGGTGGGACCTGCTCACCTACGGCCCGGAGTCGGCCTACGCCGACTTCTTCGACGTCGACTGGGAGGCCGGCGGCGGCCGGTTGCTCGTCCCCGTCGTCGGCGACGACGACGAGGGCGCGATCCGGGTGGTCGACACCCCGGCCGGTGGCGAGGTCCGCTACCACGACAACCGCTACCCGCTGGCGCCCGGCACCTCGACCCCCGACGAGCAGCACTACCGGCTCGTGCACTGGCGCCGCGGCGACAACGAGCTCAACTACCGCCGTTTCTTCACCGTCACCACCCTCGCCGGCGTGCGGGTCGAGGTGCCCCACGTCTTCGACGCGGCGCACGTCGAGGTCGGCCGCTGGTTCCGCGAGGGCCTCGTCGACGGGCTGCGGGTCGACCACCCCGACGGCCTGCGCGACCCCGCGGCGTACCTCGACCGGCTCGACGACCTCACGGGGTCGGCGTACGTGCTCGTCGAGAAGATCCTCGAGGGCGGCGAGCGGCTGCCCGAGTCGTGGGCCACGGCCGGCACCACAGGGTACGACGCCCTGGCGCTGGTCGAGCGCGTGCTCGTCGACCCGGCCGGCGTGCAGCAGCTGGGCGCGCTCGACCTGGCGCTGCGCGGGCGCGACCACCTCGAGCAGCCGTGGGAGGACCTCGTGCACGAGCGCAAGCTCGCGGTCGCCACGGGCTCGCTGCTCGCCGAGGTACGCCGCATCGTGCGCGAGCTGCCCGACCTCGTCGCCGCCCAGCCGCACATGGAGGAGGCCGTCGCCGAGGTGCTGGCGTGCTTCCCGACGTACCGCTCCTACCTGCCGAAGGGCGCCGCCGACCTCGACGTGGCGCTCGGCACCGCGCACCACCGCCGGCCCGACCTGGCCGACGCGATCGGCGACCTGGCCGGCATCCTGCGCGACCCCGAGCAGCCGGCGGCGCTGCGCTTCCAGCAGACCAGCGGCATGGTCATGGCCAAGGGCGTCGAGGACTCCTCGTTCTACCGCTGGTCGGTGCTCACCTCGCTCGACGAGGTCGGCGGCGATCCCGCGCACGTCTCGCTGACCCCGGCCGAGCTGCACGACGAGCTCGCGTGGCGCCAGCAGCACCGTCCGACGGCGATGACCACGCTGACCACGCACGACACCAAGCGCGGCGAGGACACCCGCGCGCGCATCACCGCGCTCGCGGAGGCGGCGTCGCTGTGGCAGGGCGCGCTGGCGCGGCTCCAGCAGCTGGCGCCGGTGCCCGACCCCGGCTTCGCCAACCTGCTGTGGCAGGCCGTCGTCGGCTGCTGGCCGGCGCGCGACGCCCGCGACGACCTGCGCGAGCGGCTGCACGCGTACGCCGAGAAGGCGATGCGCGAGGCGGGCGACCGCACCACGTGGACCGACCCCGACGAGGCCTACGAGGCGGCCGTGCACCGCGCCGTCGACGCCGCGATCGACCGCGACGACGTGCGCGACGTCGTCGAGGGCGTGGTCGCCCACGTCGTCGACGCCGGCTGGAGCAACGCCCTGGCCGCCAAGCTGCTGTCGCTGACGCTCCCGGGGATGCCCGACGTCTACCAGGGCAGCGAGCTGTGGGAGCAGAGCCTGGTCGACCCCGACAACCGCCGCCCCGTCGACCACGCCCTCCGGGGCCGGCTGCTCGCCTCCCTCGAGCCGCCCGCCGTGGCGCCGTCGGGCGTCGACGACCCCGGCACCGCGAAGCTCTGGCTCGTCACGACCGCGCTGCGGCTGCTGCGCGACCGGCCCGAGCTGTTCGCGTCGTACGCCGCCCTGGTCGCCGACGGCACCGCGGCCGACCACCTGCTCGGCTTCGACCGCGGCGGGGCGGTCACGCTGGTCACCCGGCTCCCGCTCGGCCTCGCCGCCCGCGGCGGGTGGCACGACACGACCGTCTCGCTGCCCGAGGGCACGTGGCGCGACCAGCGCACGCGTGCCGTCGTGTCCGGCAGGGTGACCGTGTCCGACGTGCTGGGCGGCTTTCCCGTCGCCCTGCTGGTGAAGGAGTCGTGATGGGCGTGCGTGGCCGCTTCGACGTGTGGGCCCCCGAGCGCGAGCGGGTGCGCCTGGTGCTGCAGCCGCTCCCCGAGGAGCGAGGGACGAGCGTCACGAACGGCTCGACCGGCCACCACGACCTCGTGGACATGACCCGCGACGACGACGGCTGGTGGACCCCGGCGGGCGACGTGCCCGACGGCCAGGTCGACTACGGCTACCTCCTCGACGACGCAGGCGACCCGCGGCCCGACCCGCGGTCGCGCTGGCAGCCGCACGGCGTGCACGCGCTGTCGCGCACGGTCGACCTCGACGCCCACGACTGGGCCGACGCCGCCTGGACCGGCAGGCAGCTGGCCGGCTCGGTGGTCTACGAGCTGCACGTCGGCACCTTCACGCCCGAGGGCACCCTCGACAGCGCCGTCGAGCGGCTGCCGCACCTGGTCGACCTGGGCGTCGACCTCGTCGAGCTGCTGCCCGTCAACGCCTACGACGGCGACCACGGCTGGGGCTACGACGGCGTCGCGTGGTACGCCGTGCACGACGCCTACGGCGGCCCAGCGGCGTACCAGCGCTTCGTCGACGCCTGCCACGCGCACGGCCTCGGCGTGGTGCAGGACGTCGTCTACAACCACCTCGGCCCGAGCGGCAACTACCTGCCGGAGTTCGGCCCCTACCTGCACGCGACGGGCCAGAACTCCTGGGGCTCCTCGCTCGACCTGGACGGTCCGCGCTCCGAGCACGTGCGTCGCTACATCGTCGACAACGCCCTGATGTGGCTGCACGACATGCACGTCGACGCGCTGCGGCTCGACGCGGTGCACGCGCTGGCCGACACCACGATGACCCACCTGCTCGAGCAGCTCGCGAGCGAGGTCGACGCGCTGTCGGCGCACCTGCGCCGGCCGCTCACGCTGATCGCCGAGAGCGACCTCAACGACACCCGGATGGTCACGCCGCGCGAGGCCGGCGGGCGCGGGATCCACGCCCAGTGGAGCGACGACTTCCACCACGCGGTGCACGTGGCGTTGACGGGCGAGACCAGCGGCTACTACGGCGACTTCGCCCCACTGGCGGCGCTGGTCAAGGTGTGCGAGCGGGGCTTCCTGCACGACGGCACCTTCTCCACCTTCCGCGGCCGCCCGCACGGCCGCCCGGTCGACACCGCGGCCATGCCGACGTGGCGGCTCGTGGTGTGCAACCAGAACCACGACCAGGTCGGCAACCGCGCCACCGGCGACCGGCTCGCCGCCTCGCTCGACGACGACCAGCTCGTGTGCGCCGCGCTGCTGACGCTGGCCGGACCCTTCACGCCGATGCTGTGGCAGGGCGAGGAGTGGGCGGCCTCGTCGCCGTTCCAGTTCTTCACCAGCTTCACCGACGAGGACCTCGCCGAGGCCGTCCGCACCGGCCGACGCTCCGAGTTCGCCTCCCACGGCTGGGGCGAGCAGGAGGTGCCCGACCCGCAGGACCCCGCGACCTTCTCGCGGTCCAAGCTCGACTGGGACGAGCTCGCCACCGGCCGGCACGCCGTCGTGCTCGACGCCTACCGGCAGCTCGGACGGCTGCGACGCACGGTCCCCTCGCTCACCGACCCCTCGTTCGGGTCGGTGCAGGCCTGGGCCGACGAGGAGTCGAGGGTCTTCACGCTGCGCCGCGGCTCGACCCTGCTCGCGGTCAACGTCGGGTCCGCCGAGGCGTCGGTGCCCGCGACCGGCTCGCTCGCCTTCACCACGCCCACCGCGGCCTCGCTCGGGGGCGGCGTACTCACCCTCCCGCCGCACGCCGGGGCGCTGGTCGTCGACTGAGAGCGCCGCCGGGTGGGCCTTCCTGCGGCCGGGACGCACGCGACCCCGCCACCGCAGCGGTGACGGGGCCTGGTCGCTCAGGCGGCCAGGGTGCGGTCGCCGATCGGGTCGCGCGAGTTGGAGCCGTCGTACGCCGCCTGGTCGAGGATGCCCTCGCGCTTGGCGACGATCGTCGGGACCAGGGCCTGGCCGGCGACGTTGGTCATCGTGCGCATCATGTCGAGGATCGGGTCGACGGCGAGCAGCAGACCGACGCCCTGCAGCGGCAGGCCCAGCGTGGTCAGGGTGAGCGTGAGCATCACGGTGGCGCCGGTGAGGCCGGCGGTGGCCGAGGAGCCGACGATCGAGACGAAGGCGATCAGCAGGTAGTCGGTGAACGACAGGTCGACGCCGAAGAACTGCGCCACGAAGATCGCCGCCAGCGCCGGGTAGATCGCCGCGCAGCCGTCCATCTTGGTGGTGGCGCCCAGCGGCACGGCGAACGACGCGTAGTCGCGCGAGACGCCGAGGTTGCGGGTGGTGACGTACTGCGTGACGGGCATGGTGCCGACCGAGGACCGCGAGACGAAGGCCAGCTGCAGGGCCGGCCAGGCGCCGCCGTAGAACTTCAGCGGCGACAGCCCGTGGGCCCACAGCAGCGCCGGGTAGACCACGAGCAGCACGATCGCGCAACCGATGTAGACGTCAGCCGTGAAGACGGCGAGCGGGGCGACGAGGTCCCAGCCGTACGTCGCCACGGCGGTGCCGATCAGGCCGAGGGTGCCGATGGGGCTGAGCCGGATGATCCACCACAGCACGGTCTGGACGACCGCGAGGAACGACTCGGCGAACTGGCGGAACGGCTCGGCCTTCTCGCCGGTCTTGAGGATCGCGGCGCCCACGAGCAGCGCGATCACGATGATCTGCAGGATGTTGAAGCTCATCGAGACCGTCGAGCCGTCGTCGCCGACGGACCCGGAGAGCCCCAGGATGTTGCTCGGCACGATGCCGGCGAGGAAGTCGAGCCACGAGCCCTGCCGGCTCGGGTCGGCGGCGGTGCCCGCGTCGACGCTGGTGCGCGTGCCCGGGTCGGTCAGGAGGCCGAGCCCGATGCCGATGACCACCGAGATGGCGGCGGTGATCGCGAACCACACCAGCGTCTGCACCGCGAGCCGCGCGGCGTTGGCGACCTGGCTCAGCCGCGTGATGCTGACGACGATGGCGAGGAACACCAGCGGCACCACGACGGTGAAGAGGAGCGCGACGAAGCTGTCGCCGAGGATGCCGAGGAAGGTCTCGAGGCCGCCGAGCTCGTAGCGCCGGGCCACGAAGCCCAACACGACGCCGAGCCCGAGCCCGAGGAAGATCTGGGCCCAGAACGGGATCCGGGGGTACCACCGACGGGCGTGCTGCTCGGGGGTGACGTCTGACTGCGTGCTCACGGCTGCTCCTGACGCGAAAGGACTATGTCGATCGACCAGGCAGACTATGCCGTCCCTGGTCAGATCGGGGCACGCGAGCCGGAACGCCGCGTCGTACGCCGCCCTTCCCCCGGCGTTGGCGACCCGCGTCACACTGACGGCATGCGCTCCCGGGCCTGCACCGCGCTCGCCCTCGCGGTCGCCGCGGCGGTGCTGGCGGGGTGTGGCGGCGAGCCCTCGTCGTCGGTCGAGCCTGGCGAGACCACGAGCTCGCCCTTCGGGACGCCTCGTTCCTCGGCTCCTCAGGGAGCGGAAGGGACGCCTCGTTCCTCGGCTCCTCGGGGAGCGGAAGGCACGCCGACCCCCGAGGTCGGCACCGTGCCGCCGGCGTGGCTGGGCAACCGGGTGCTGCCGGTGGCGGCCAACGGCTTCGGCGAGGTGCGCCGTACGCCGCGGGCGCTGCAGGTACGCCGCTTCACCCTCCCGGACGCGGTGGCTCCGCTGCCCGGGCGCGGGTTCGCCTCGCGGGTGGTCAGCCCCGCGCCGCAGCGGGTGATCGCCCGCTCGACGTGGGACCCCGCCTGCCCGGTGGCGGCCGCGGACCTGTCGTGGGTGCGCGTGGTCTTCCGCGGGTTCGACGGCGAGCGACACACCGGCGAGCTGCTGGTCGCGACGAGCGTCGCCGACGACGTGGTGCGGGTCTTTCAGCGGCTCCACGCGGCCCGCTTCCCGATCGAGGAGATGCGGGTGACGCGTCGCGACGAGCTCGACGCCCCGCCGACCGGCGACGGCAACAACACCGGGGCGTTCGTGTGCCGCCCCGTCGTCGGCGGCACGACGTACAGCCAGCACGCCTACGGCCTCGCCGTCGACGTCAACCCGTTCCAGAACCCCTACACCAAGGGCGACGTCGTGCTGCCCGAGCTGGCGTCGGCGTACCTCGACCGCGACCGGCGCAGACCCGGCATGCTCGACGCCGACAGCGTCGTGGTGCGGGCGTTCGCCTCGATCGGCTGGACGTGGGGCGGCACCTGGCGCACCGCCCGGGACCGCCACCACTTCAGCCTCACCGGCGGCTGAGCCCGACGTGGTGGCGGGAGCCGGGTGGCTCAGGCCTGGCCGCCGCCTCGCAGCAGGTCCTCGAAGGACCCCATCGCGGCGACGTCGCGGTCGAAGGCGTCGACGCGGGCCTCGCGCGGACGAGAGGTCACCAGCGCGACCAGCTCGTCGGCGGCCCGGGTGACCCGGCGCCGCAGCGCGGCCGCGGCGACCTGCTCGCCCCCACCCCAGTCCTCGCTGGCCGCGAAGACGCCGGTGGGCACGACGACGGCCCTGAGGTAGCCCAGCAGCGGGCGCAGCGCGTGGTCGAGCACCAGGCTGTGGCGGGCCGACCCGGCGGTGGCGGCCGCGAGCACCGGCGTGCCCTCGAGGGCACGCGGCTCGAGCACGTCGAAGAACGCCTTGAACAGCGCGGAGTACGACGCCGAGTGCACCGGCGTCACCGCGACCACCGCGTCGGCGCGCCCGACGGCTGCCAGCGCCTCGCCGAGCTCGCCCGTGGCGAAGCCGGTCAGCAGCGCGTCGGTCAGGTCGTGCGCGAGCGGGCGCAGCTGCACCTCGGTCACCTCGGCGTCGCCGAGGGCGCCGTCGTGGGCGGCGAGCGCCGCGTCGCGGAGCATGCCGGCCAGCAGCGCACTGGTCGACTGCTCCGACATGCCGGCGCTGACCACGACGAGCCGGTACGGCGTCGTGCTGCCGGGCACCGCGTGCAGGCGACTCACGCCGCCACCTCACCCAGCTCGGCGCGCAGGCGACGCACGACCTCGCCCAGGTGGTCGAGCTGGCGCAGCACGGTCGTGAGCGGCAGGCCCGCGTGGTCGATGAGGAACAGCTGGCGCTGGTAGTCGCCGGCGTACTCGCGGAAGCCGAGCGTGCGCTCCACGACCTGGTCGACGGTGCCGACGGTGAGCGGCGTCTGGGCGGTGAAGTCCTCCAGCGACGGACCGTGGCCGTAGACCGGCGCCTCGTCGAAGTAGGGGCGGAACTCCCTGACCGCCTGCTGGGAGGTCTCGGCGATGTAGACCTGCCCGCCGAGGCCGACGATGGCGTCCTCGGCCCGGCCGTGCCCGTAGTGCTCGAAGCGCTGGCGGTAGAAGTCGACCATGCGCTGGGTGTGCGAGGCCGGCCAGAAGATGTGGTTGTGGAAGAAGCCGTCGCCGTAGTAGGCGGCCTGCTCGGCGATCTCGGGCGTGCGGATCGAGCCGTGCCACACGAAGGGCGGGGTGCCGTCGAGCGGCCGCGGGGTCGAGGTGAAGCCCTGGAGCGGCGTGCGGAAGCGACCCTCCCAGTCGACCTCGGTCTCGCGCCACAGCCGGTGCAGCAGGGCGTAGTTCTCGATGGCGAGCGGCACGCCCTGGCGGATGTCCTGGCCGAACCACGGGTAGACCGGGCCGGTGTTGCCCCGGCCGAGCATGAGGTCCATGCGGCCGTCGAGCAGGTGCTGCAGGGTCGCGTAGTCCTCCGCGATGCGCACCGGGTCGGTGGTGGTGATCAGCGTGGTGCTGGTGGAGAGCTTGATGCGCTCGGTCTGGGCACCGATGAACGCCATCGTCGTGGTGGGGGCGCTGGCCACGAAGGGCGGGTTGTGGTGCTGGCCGACGGCGACGACGTCGAGCCCGACCTCCTCGGCCTTCCTGGCGATCTCGACCTGGGCCTTGATGCGCTCGTGCTCGGTCGGCGTGCGGCCGGTCGTCGGGTCGCGCGTGACGTCGCCGACGCTGAAGATGCCGAACTCCATGGTGTGGATCGCCTCCGGTGCTGCTCGAGGAAGTAGTTGCTGCTTCAACAGTGTGCGGCACGCGGTTGTTCCGCGCCACCGGATCGGCACCGCCCAGGGTGCCGCGTCGCCCCCGGGCCTGTCCGGCGAGGGGCAGGAGCCGTGGCGGGCGTCACGCCGACGTCGCGGCAGGCGTCACGACAGACGTCACGGCGCGAGGCGCGACCGCAGCCGCTCGGCCAGGCCGCTCGCGCGCTGCACGCGCCGCTCGATGCCGGCCCGCACGGCCGCCTCGGTGCCGACGACGCGCACGCGACGCTGGGCCCGGGTGACGGCGGTGTAGAAGAGCTCGCGCGTCAGCAGCCGGGACTCGGGCTCGGGCAGCACCACGCTGACGGTGTGGGCCTGCGACCCCTGCGACTTGTGCACCGTCATCGCGTGCACCGTCTCGACCCCCGACAGCCGCGTGGTCGCGAACTCGCGGGCGCCGCCCGGCAGGTCGACCACGACACGCAGCCGGGTCGTGCCGTCGGCCGCGGTGTCGCGCACCGTGACGCCCATGTCGCCGTTGTGCAGCAGCTGGTCGTAGTCGTTGGCGGTGACCAGGACCGGGCGACCGGCGTACCACTCGTCGTAGGTGGGGGTGCGCTGCTCGCCGACGAGCCGCTCGACGAGCCGGTTCCAGCCGCTCACGCCGTGGGGGCCCTCGCGGTGGGCGCACAGCAGCCGGTGGCGGCCGAGCAGCTCGAGCACCCCGGCGCGGTCGCCGGCCTCGCCCCGGTCGCGGAGCTCGACGGCGGTGCGGGCGACGTCGGCGCGGAACGCCTCCACCGCCTCGGGGTCGCCGGCGTCGACGAGCTCGACCTCGCCGTCGCCGCGACGCAGGGCGGTGAGGGCGGCGTCGACCTCGCCGTCGCGCAGGGCGTCGGCCAGCGTCCCGATGCGCTCGCCGTAGCGGTGGGAGCGGCTCAGCGCGACGACGGGCGAGTCGTCGTGGCCGGCGAAGCCCGCGACCAGGTCGGCCAGCACCGCTCCGGCCTCGACCGAGGCCAGCTGGTCGGGGTCGCCGACCAGCAGCAGCCGGGTGTCGGGGCGCAACGCCTCCAGCAGCCGGGCCATCATCGTCAGGGAGACCATCGAGGTCTCGTCGACGACCACCACGTCGTGGGGCAGCCGGTTGCCGCGGTGGTGACGGAAGCGCACCCGGCTGTCGGGCCGCCACCCCAGCAACCGGTGCAGCGTGGCCGCGCGGAGCCCGGCCAGCCGGTCGCGGTCGACCTGCGCGAGCCGCGCCGTGGCCTCCTCGACCGCCTCCTGCAGCCGGGCCGAGGCCTTGCCGGTCGGGGCGGCCAGCGCGATCCGGGGCAGCCGGCCGTCGTGCGCGAGCTCGTGCTGCTCGGCGAGCAGCGCCAGGACGCCGGCGACGGTGGTGGTCTTGCCGGTGCCGGGACCGCCGGTCAGCACCGTGGTCGAGCGGTGGGCGGCCGCGTGGGCCGCCGCACGCTGCTCGGTGAAGTCGTGCTCGTCGTCGTCGGCGAAGACCCGCTGCAGGCCCCGCTCGAGCACCGGCAGGTCGGGCTGCGCGCCGGCGCGGCGCACCCGCTCGACGAGGTCGTCGCAGACCTGGACCTCCTCGCGCCAGTAGCGGTCGAGGTAGAGCCGGTCGCCCTCCAGCCGCAGCAGCTGCTCCGACACCAGGGGGCTGGCGGCGATCGCGTCGCGCCAGGGCCCCGCGTCGGGCCAGGCCGGGAGCTCGGCGTCGGGCGGTGTCAGCCCGGCGACGTCACGCAGGTCGAGGCACACCGAGCCGAGCCGTACGGCGCGCACGGCCAGCGCCGCCGCGAGCTGCACCCGCTCGTCGGGCTCCTCGACCAGGCCCGCGAGCCGACGGGCGACGTGCACGTCGGCGGCTGCGAGCACGTCGGGGTGGTTGAAGGCGGCCAGCAGCCCGCGCGCCCCGCGGGCGTGCTGGCGGTCGCCGTCGTCGGCCCAGACGGGCGCGGCGCCGGTCGGTCGGAGTGGCTCCGTCAGGTCGGGCCGGGTGGTCACGTCGCCTCCCCGGCGAGCAGGTCGGACAGGGCGACGACGAGCGAGGCGGGAGGACGCCAGCTGAAGACGCCGTGGGGCACCCCGTCGACGGTGGGGGTCTCGGGCCCGCACATGCCGCGGAGGTAGAGGTAGAGCACGCCCCCGAGGTGGCGCTCCGGGTCGTACGACGCCACGCGCCAGCGCAGGTAGCGGTGCACGACGGCGGAGTAGAGCAGCGCCTGCAGCGGGTAGTGGGAGTGGAGCATGGCCGCGGCCAGCTCGGGTGCGGCGTAGTCGGCGGAGGTGAGGGGCTCGCCGACGGCGCCGAGCCGGTTGGTCTTGTAGTCGACGACCACGAAGCGCTGCTCGCTGCCCGCGCCGACGCGCAGCACGACGTCGATCGAGCCGCTGAGGTAGCCGCGCAGCAGCTGACCGCCGAGCGCGGGCGCCTCGAGCCGGTCGGCGTAGGCGCGCATCGGGTCGCCCGCGGCCAGGTGGGCGCGCAGGAGCGGCGCGAGGGCCGCGAGCCTGACCTCGCGGGCGGGCTGATCACCGCCGGCGAGGGGCACCTCGAAGTCGAGCTCGCGCAGCCGGTCGCGCAGCGGCACCTGGGCGAGCGTCAGCCCGTCGGCCAGCGGACCCATCGGGGTGTGCAGCGACGGCAGCAGCGCCGCGGCGACCTCGTCGGTCGGGGTCGCGACGGCCCACCACCGGCGCTCGTCGTCGACACGGGCCGCGAGCTCGGCGAGCAGGTCGGGCGCGTCGGGGTCGGCGTGCTCGAGCACGCCGTGCACCAACGAGCCGAGCGTCGCGCCCGACGGCAGGGCCTCCATCGGCGACGGCAGCTCGGTCGCACGGTCGCGGACCGGGCCGGGCGTGACCGGGTCGTCGTCGGGACCGCCCTCGTCGACGGTGCCGGCGACCTCCGGCTCGCTGTCGTGCGCCTGCCGCGTCGACTGCTCCTCGACGCGGATCAGCCCGGAGTAGGACGTGCGGCGCCACTCGGTGTCGAGGGCGCGGTCGAAGGCCCGGCCGGCCAGGCGCGTGCCGGGCGCGGGCGCGGGCACCACGGCGCCACCGTCGGGGACGACCTGCTCGACGGCGAGGCCCCCCTCCGCGACCCAGGCCTGCAGCCGGGTCCGGGCCGCGGCCGGCGAGGGGGTCTCGTCCAACGACGGCGGCGTGGCCTGCCCGCCGGGCCCACGACCCAGGAGCAGCCGCGACAGGCCGCCGTGCACGCTGTCGCGGGTCGGGGCCCACCAGCACACGACCTGGCACTGCGCGCGCGTCAGGGCGACGTACGTCAGGCGCAGCTCCTCGCCGGCCGCCTCGTCGAGCGCGGCCCGCAGCGAGCTGCCCTGGCCGCCGCCGACGTCGCGGCAGCGCTGCTGCTGCTCGTCGTGGAAGAGCAGGTCGGGGTCCTTGGGCCGCCAGCGGTTGAAGGCCAGCGGGAGCATCACGACGGGGAACTGCAGCCCTTTGCTGGAGTGCATCGTCGTCAGCTGCACCGCCTGCGCGTCGGTGTCGAGCCGGCGGGTGCGCTCGGAGCGCGTGCGGGCGCGCTCGCTGCGCAGCCACTCCAGCAGGCCCGCCACCCCGAGCCGGTCGCGGTGGGCGAGCTCGTGGAGCACCTGGCCCACGTGGTGCAGGTCGGTCAGCAGCCGCTCGCCGCCCGGGCGCGCGAGCACGCGCTCGCCCAGGCCGTCGGCCACGACCGCCTCGTGCACCGCCGCCACGCCGCGCGCCCGCAGCAGGTCGAGCCAGCGCCGCACCCGCTCGCCGACCTCGTCGGTGAGCGCGTCGCCCCCGGCGTCGAGCCGGCTCGCCGACAGCCCGACGAACGCGGTCAGCGCCACCGCCCGCACCCGGGCCGCCCGGTGGGGCTGCTCGAGCGCCTCGAGCAGCGTCAGCCACTGGGTGCCCGACTCGGTGGTCATGACGTTGCTGCTGCCGCCGGCCACCACCGAGGGGATGCCGCGAGCACCGAGCGCGGCCTGGAACCGGGGGAAGTCGGCCGCCCCGGGCAGCAGCACGGCGACGTCGGTGGGCTCGAGCGGGCGGTCGTCGAAACGCGTGCCCCCGGCCAGCAGCGCCGCGACCTGCCCGGCCAGGTCGGCGGCGATACGATCGCGGGCCTGGTCGATCGAGATGGTGTCGACGTCGTCGACCAGCCGCAGCCGCAGCGGGTCGGAGACGGGCGCGCCGGTGAGCCGCGCGCGCTGGTGGTGGGCCCGCACGGGCAGAACAGTGATGCGCTCGTCGCCGAGCTCGGCACCCCGCAGCACGGTCTGCAGCGCGTCGACCAGCGGCGCGTCGCTGCGCCAGTTGGTGTCGAGGGTGCGGTGGGTGCCGGCCGTGCCGCTCGCCCGGAGGTACGCCGCCACGTCACCGCCGCGGAAGGCGTAGATGGCCTGCTTGGGGTCGCCGATGAGCACCATGTCGGCCACGCCGGTGAAGGCCAGGTCGAGCACCTCCCACTGCACCGGGTCGGTGTCCTGGAACTCGTCGACCAGGACCACCTGCCAGCGCTGGCGCATCCGCGCGGCCGCCGGCGAGTCGGGCTGGCGCAGTGCGTCACGGAGCCGGCTCAGCAGGTCGTCGTAGGAGAGCACGCCGAGCCGGCGCTTGCGACGGTCGACCTCGGCGCGCACGGCGAGGGCGAGCTCGAGGCGCCGCTGCGGCACGCCGTCGCCGCCCGCGGCGACCAGCCGGGCCTGGGGGTCGCCCACGGCCGCACGCGCGACCTGCAGCGCGGTGTCGCGGGAGAAGGGCGGCCGGGCGGTGCCACCGAACCGCGCGAGGTAGAGGTCGTCGACGACCTCGACCACCAGGTCGTCGAGGTCGTCGACCAGCTCGGCGCCGGTGTCGGTGTCGCCCGCGACACCGAGGGAGCGCAGCACCTGCTGGCAGAACTGGTGGGTGGTGGCGATGGTGGCCCCGTCGAAGTCGGCCAGCGCCCGGCGCAGCCGACGCCGGCGCAGCGCGACCTCGTCGTCGGTGCCCTGCCGCAGCAGCACCAGCAGCGGCTCGTCGGTGTCGGGCGCGTCGGGGCGCAGCGCCGCCTCGGCCTGCACGAGCTGCTCGCGGACCCGCTCGCGCAGCTCCTGGCTGGCCGCGCGACCGAAGGTGATGACCAGCATCTGCTCGAGGGCGACCCGTCCCTCGGCGACGTAGCGGGTGACCAGCGCGCCGACCGCCCAGGTCTTGCCGGTGCCGGCGCTCGCCTCGAGCACGGTGGTGCCGGTGGGCAGCTCCGCCAGCGGGTCGAAGGCCGTCGCCGCCGCGACGTCGGCGCTCATCCGCGCGCCCGCTGCACGATGGGCGTCCACAGCCGGAGCGCCAGGGCGCCCAGCCGGGTCGGCTCGCCGGCGCCCTCGCCGGTGGCCTCGCCCGGCTCGGGTGGGCCGAGCAGCACGTCGAGGGGCGCCCTGGGACCCCACACCTGCTGGTGGGACTCGTCGTCGCGCTCGCCGGGGAAGCGGCCGCCGGCCCACTCGACGCCCGCCTTGGCGGCTCGCGCCTGGGGTCGGTTGCTCGCCCAGGCGTGGGCGGTCTTCAGCGGCAGCGGCAGCGGGCCGCGCATGCCGGCGTCGTAGAGGCCCACGAGGTCGCGCAGCCGATCGGTGGCGTCGTCGACCGACCCGAAGGCGGCGCGGGCCGTGGCCTGCTGCGAGTAGCGGCCGCGTCCGACCGAGCCCGCCGACCAGCCCCGGCCGGGGAGGGTGGCGCACAGCGCCAGCAACGGCACCCAGGCGTCGAGGTAGTGGCGCGGGCCCAGCCGACTGTAGCTGTGGCGCACCAGACGGGTGCCGTACAGGCCGGTCACGGTTCCGCGGAGCCGCCGACCGTCGCCGAGGTCGACGTCGACGTCGCGGGCGGAGGCCCGCTCGCCCGCGCGGAAGGTCTCGACGAGGTCGGCGACGGGCGCCGCCTGGTCGAGCAGCTGGCGCGACAGCTGCCAGCCGAGGTGCCCCGGCGGCAGCACGCCGCGGCGCCACTCCTTGTCGCGCGCCTGCGCGGGGCTGCGGCCGAGCAGCAGGTCGCCGAGCAGGCGCTCGCCGACCTGCCACTGCGCGAGGCCGTCGAGGTCGACGGGGAGACCGTCGGCGACCTCGTCGAGCTCCTGCAGCCCCGCGACCTCGAGCCGCCGTCGGAGGAACTCCTTGACCGGGTGGCGCAGGAAGCGCAGCAGGTCGTCGAGCTCGACGTCGTCGGCGCGCTCCGGAAGCCGGAGCGAGGCGAGGTCGTCGGCCGGGACCCGAGGTCGGGTGGCGGCGCGGGCGGCGGCCAGCGCGGCGGGGTCGAACGACACGGGGGCGAGCGGGTCGAAGTTGCGGGCGTCGAAGCCCTGCAGCGGGTGGTGCCGCAGCACCTGCTCGCGCACGCCGTCGCCCATCGCGGCCAGGGTGTCGAGCAGCTCGCCCAGCGGCACGGCCGGCGGCCGGGGTCGGCCGGTGGTCTCGTCGGCTCCGCTGTAGGTGACGACGAGGTGGTCGGTGGCGGCGAGCACCGAGTCGAGCAGCAGCTGGCGGTCCTCGCTCCGCGGGTCGCGCTCACCGGTGACCGGGTGCCGGGCGAGGGCGTCGTCGCCGTCGACCACGGAGGCCCGGGGGACGACCCCGTCGTCGAGGCCCAGCAGGCAGACCACCCGGTGGGGCACCGACCGCATCGGGGTCAGGGTGCAGACCGTGAGCGTGCCGGTGCGGAAGTTGGCGCGGGTCGGGCGGCCGGCCAGGCGCTCGCGCATCAGCGCGCGGACGTCGGGCAGGCGCAGGTCGGCGTCGGTGCCGGCGCTGGCCTGCAGCGTGGCGGCCAGCTCGCGGTGGACCTGGGCGGTCTGCCACTCCTCGCCACGGGCCGGCGCGGTCAGGGTGGTGACCGCCTCGCCCAGGGTGTCGAGCCAGTGCTCGACCGGGCGGGCGCCGGTGAGCGCGTCGGTCACCCGCTGCAGCCGCTCGAGCGCCTCCGCGAGCCTCCCGGCCAGGTCGATGCTGGTCGAGCCGACGTCGTCGAGCGGCAGCGTGGTGCCGAAGAAGCGGTCGGCGTCGTCGCTGACCGCAACCCCGGCGAGCACCCGGTCGAGCCCGAAGCGCCAGGTGTTCTGGACGTAGTCGGCCAGGCCGAACTCGTCCCGGTGCTCGGCGTCGAAGGCCCAGCGGACCCCCGCCTCGCGCACCCAGGCCGTCACCGTCTCGAGGTCGTCGTCGGCGAGGCCGAAGCGCCGACGCACCGGCTCGGCGCCGAGCAGGTCGAGCACCCGGCTCGCCTCGGCCCGCCCGCCGGCGAGGTCGAGCAGCTGCGTCAGCACCCCGAGCAGCGGGTTGGTCTGGGTGAGCGAGCGGTCGGCCAGGCGGACCCGCAGCCGGTGGCCGGGGTGCGTGCCGATCTCACCCATGCCGAAGGCCGCCGCCACCAGCGGCGCGTAGGCCTCGATGTCGGGGCACATCACCACGACGTCACGCGGCTCGAGCGTCGGGTCGTCGGCCAGCAGGCCGAGCACGACCTCGCGCAGGACCTCGACCTGCCGGGCCGGGCCGTGGCACGCGTGCACCTGCACGCTGCGGTCACCGGGGTCGACCGCGCCGGTCGTGGGCGGGGTGTCGTCGGCCAGGTCGCGCTGCAGCCGGCCCAGCAGCGTCGCGCCGGGGCCGAGCGCGTCGAGCGGGCCGGCGTCGTCGTGGGGCACGTCCTGCAGCAGCCGCTGCAGCTCGCGCACGTCGCGCCCGAGCGAGGCGAGCAGCGGGTGCCGCACGGCGTCGGCCGAGTCGTCGTGGTCGCGGGTCACCGCACCGCGGACGTCGGCCAGCGACCGCCACAGCGCGGGCGAGGGGTGCGGGAGCCACAGGTGCACGTCGCGGTGCGCACCGAGGGCCGCGAGGAGCCCCACCTCCGTCACGGGCAGCCGGGTGTGGCCGAAGAGCGAGAGCCGCTCCGGCACCGCGTCGGGCACCTCGCCACGTCCCAGTGCCTCGCAGACCGCGCGGTGGCGCCGCACCGGCGAGGGTGCGCCGACGCGGGCGACCAGCCGGCGCCACAGCTCGGGCTGCCAGGCCAGGTCGGGCTCGACGTCGCCGTCGGAGCCCGACTCCCAGGCCCCGAGCAGGCCGGGACGCTGCGCGGCGTACGACGCGAAGAGGCGCGCCAGGCGACGGGCCACGGCGTAGCGGCGACCGCGCCGCAGCTCGGCCTCCTCGCCCGTCGACCCGGGGCCGTGCCCGACGTGCAGCGCGAGCGGCCGGGCCCACGCCTCGCCGGCGCTGTCGTCGACGACCTCGAGCAGCGGCCAGACCAGCGTGTCGGGCGCCCAGGGGTCGTCGTCGCGGGTGCCGAGCAGCTCGGCGACCAGGCCGGCGGGGTTGCGCAGCTCGACGCCGGCGCACACGCCGTCGTCGCGGCCCGGGCCCGTGCCGAGACGGTGGGAGAGCCGCTGGGAGAGCCAGCGCTCGACCCCCTTGGCCGGCACCAGCACCAGCTCGGGGGCGAAGGGGTCGACCAGCGGGGTGGCGAGCAGCTCGGCGAGGCCGTCGGCGAGCGCGTCCGCGCGCGCCGCCCGGTGCACCACCAGTGCCATCGCCCCACCCCCTCGACACGACCCCTCCGGCCACGACGAGCGCGACCCTAGCCCGAGCCCCCGACACGTCGGCCGTCGCTGGGGGCGGCAGCGTCGCGACCCTCTGACAGGCTGGGAGCATGACCTCGACCCCCGCCGACCCGGCGCCGAGCCCCTCGGCCGCCGTCGCGCTGCGCGAGCCGGCCCACCGGGTGTCACGCTCGGCGCCGTGGCTGTGGGCGATCGGCGCGGTCGTGCGGGTCGTGGTGGTCGTCGTGGCGGCGGTCGTGGCGGGGGTGCTCGGCTTCGTCGACCTCGCCTGGTGGGCCTGGACGCTGCTCGCCGTCGCCGGGGCGGCGTACGTCGTGCTGATGCCGCTGGTGCGCTACCGCATCCACCGCTGGGAGAGCACCGAGACGGCCGTCTACACCCAGGTCGGGTTCCTCTCCCGCGAGCGGCACGTGGCGCCGATGTCGAAGGTGCAGACCATCGACATGGACGAGTCGGCGCTGGCGCGGCTCTTCGGGCTCGCCACCGTCACCGTCACCACCGCCTCGGCGATGGGGTCGCTGACGATCACCGCCATCGACCGCCAGGTCGCCCAACAGCTCGTCGCCGACCTCACCCAGCGCACCGAGGCCGAGGCGGACGACGCCACGTGAGCGACGTGCCCGCTCCGGAGCCGGCGCCCGCCGAGGAGCCCTGGCGGCGGCTCGACCCGCGGATGCTGCTGGTGCACCCGGTCAACGCGGTGCTCTCCTTCCTGCCGGTGCTCGTCGGCATCACGCTGTTCAACCGCGACGGCGGCGGGTGGCAGCTGCTCGCCGTGGTCCTCCCGATCGCCTTCGGCCTGCTGCAGTGGGTCACGACGACGTACCGCGTCACCCCGACCCAGGTCGAGCTGCGCCGCAACCTGGTCTCGCAGAAGGTGCTCACGGCGCGCCTCGACCGGGTGCGCTCGGTCGAGCTGACCGCGCCGCTGCTGCACCGGCTGCTCGGCCTGGCCAAGGTGCGCATCGGCACCGGCTCGAGCGACGAGGGCGGCTTCGACCTCGACGCGCTGCGGGCCGGCGAGGCCGAACGGCTGCGGGTGGCGCTGCTGCGGCTCGGCTCGGTCGCGTCGGGCGAGCCCGTCGACCCCGAGGGCCCGCCCCCGGCGGCGCGCGCGCCCGACGAGCAGCTGCTGCGGCTCGACCCCCGCTGGGCGCGGTACGCCGCCTTCACCTCCAGCGGCGCCGTCGTCGCCGCCGGTCTCGCCGGCGCCGCGAGCCAGGTGACCAGCGTGGTCGACCTCGGCCGCTCGGAGGTCGGCATGCTCCGCGCCCTCGACCGGCTGCCGCTCGTGCCGTCGCTGGTCGGCCTGCTCTTGGTGCTGGTCGTGCTCTCGGCCGTCTTCGGGGTGCTCGGCTACCTCGTCACCAACTGGGGATTCCTGCTCACCCGCGACGCGGCCGGCCGCACGCTCCGGGTCCGGCGCGGCCTGCTCACCACCACCGAGACCAGCCTCGAGGTCGAGCGCGTGCGCGCTGTCGAGCTGCGCGAGCCGCTCGGCATCCGCGCGGTCGGCGCGGGGCGGCTCGAGGCCCTGACGGTGGGCAGCGGGTTCCTCGGCGGAGGCAGCTCGACGGTCGCGCCGTACTGCCCCCGCGAGGTCTCCGTCGACCTGGCCGAGCGCGTGGTGGGGGCCGGCACGGCGCTGCAGGTGCCGCTGCGCGAGCACGGCCCGGTCGCCCGCCGCCGACGCCTCCTCCGCGCCCTGCTGCCGGCTGTGGTCGTGCCGCTGGCGCTCCTGGCCGCCGCGCAGTGGAGCGGCCTCGACGCCGCCGCGCTGCGCTGGGGCGCCCTCGTCGCGGCCGTCGTGCTGCTGCCTGCGGCGCTGCTGCTCGCCCGCGACCGCTACCGCCGCCTCGGCCACGCGCTCACCGCGACCCACCTCGTCGTACGGCGCGGCTCGCTCGCGGGCGAGCACACCGTGCTCGACCTCGACGGCGTCATCTCGTGGCGGGTCGACCAGACCTTCTTCCAGCGCCGCTCCGGTGTCGCCACCCTGGTCGCCACCACCGCAGCCGGCGGCGGCCACTACGAGGTGCTCGACGTCCCCCTCGACGTCGCCGTCACCCTCGCCCACACCGCCGACCCCGGCCTGGTCGGCCAGTTCACCGCCTGAAGCGAGGGTCTTCGTCCGCGCGGAGCGACCCTCCGGCGGGCCACTGGACCACGAAGTCTGACGCTGAACGCGGCAAGCTTTCATGGCTCAGCGTCAAAGTCACTGGTCAACCAGTGACTTTGCCGGCGGCAGCCTCCACCCGTCGGTCCCTGCGCACGAAGAGCACGAGCGAACCGTCAGACGAGCCGCTTGAGCAGCGGCAGCGGGGCGTGCTTCATGACGACCGAGAGCGGGGCCCAGGGCAGCGGGGGCACGCAGGCCTCGGCCTTCTCCTTCTCCATCGCCTCGACCATGGCGCGCACTCCCTTCTCGGTGGACACGAGACCGGGCTTGCCGGTGTCGTTCGCGTCGTTCATCTCGGAGACGATGTAGCCGGGGTAGAGCACGGTGAAGGCGTAGGGCTTCCCGAGCAGCTCGAGCCGCAGGCCCTCGACGAGGTGGGCGACGGCGGCCTTGGTGGCGGCGTACGTCGTGACCGTCCGGGGCAGGCCGCGCATGGCCGACATCGAGCTCACCATGACGAGGTGGCCGTGGCCCTGCTCGCGGAAGACCTCCATCGCGGCCTCGGTCTGGGCGAGGGCGCCGACGAAGTTGACCATCGCGGTCTGCCGGTTGGCGTCGTAGCGGCCGGTGCCGATCGGGGCGCCCTTGCCGAGGCCGGCGTTGACGACGACCCGGTCGAGGCCGCCGAGGTCGTCGCGGAAGGCGCGGACCACCTCGAAGACCTGGTCGTCGTCGGTCACGTCGAGCGCGCGCACGGAGACGGTGGCGCCGGGGTGGGCCCCGAGGATCTCCTCGCGCAGCGCCTCGAGCCGGTCGGTACGACGCGCGCACAGCGCCAGGTCGCGACCCCTCGCCGCGAGCTGGCGCGCCATCTCGGCGCCCAGGCCGCTGCTCGCGCCGGTGATGAGGATCCGCTGCCGCGTGGTCGCCATGCCGGCCATGGTGGCAGCCGGTCGGCTCAGAGCACGCGGTGGATGGCCTGGAGGGCTCCGCGCAGGTAGCGGGTGACGACCTCGCGCTCGGCGTCGTCGAGGGTGGCGTCGAGCTCGGCGAGCTCGCGGAACATCGGCATCAGGTGACCGACGACCTCGGCGCGACCGGAGTCGCTGATGGTGACCCGGGTGCGTCGTCCGTCGGACTCGTGGCTCACGCGCTGGGCGTGGCCGCGCTGCTCGAGCCGGTCGATGATGCCCGACGACGCCGCCGAGCTGACGCCCAGCAGGCGACCCAGCTCACCGGGTCCGAGTGGTCGGTCGATGAGGTGCTCGAGGGTACGCAGCTCGTTGTGGGAGAGCCCGGCGCGGTTGGCGACGGCGGGGGCGACCTGGCCGCCGGCGCTGACCAGCTCGCGCAGCGCGACGAGGGACGAGGTCTGCGCCCACCCTGCGGTGGGGTCGACGTCCGTGCTACCTTCACTCACGAAGTTGCTCACCTACTTAGTTACTTGCTGAGACACCAGGAGTGTACGCCGTGACTCACGACCGCCGCCTCGCCCCCAGGACCAGCCACCTCCTGGTCGCCCGGTGGAGCTTCGCGGTCGGCCTCGTGATGCTGTTCCTCGGCGCTGCTGCCATCGCCGGCATCGGCCAAGCGGAACGCACCCCTGCGGTCGACGACGCCCTGCCCGCGGGCTTCGACAGCACCCGCGCCGCGCAGGTCCTCGACAGCCTTCCCGAGGAGGAGGGCTCGACCGCCCTGGTCCTGTTCACCGCCGACGGCGACGAGCGCCTCGGCAGCGAGCAGCTGCGCGGGACCGCCGGCGCGGTCGAGGGCCTCGACGTGCGCGACGTCGTCGTCCCCCAGGCCCAGGGGCAGCAGGGCCCGCCGCTCGTCGTGCCGAGCGACGACGGCACCGCCGCGCTCGCGATCCTCCCCGTCGACGCCACCGGCGCCACCGCGACCGCCGAGGCGGTCGAGCGGCTGCGCGACGCGCTCGACGACGCCGTGCCGAGCGGCGTGACGGCCCAGGTCACCGGGCCTGCCGGCATCCAGGCCGACCTCGCCGCGGTCTTCGACGGCGCCGACTTCCGCCTGCTCGCCTCGACGGCGGCCGTCGTCGCGCTGCTGCTCGTCGTGACCTACCGCAGCCCGGTGCTGTGGCTGGTGCCGCTCTCCGTGGTGGGCGTCGCCGACCAGGTCGCCAGCGTCGCTGCCACCCGGGTGCTCGCGGGCCTCGGCGTCCCGTGGGACGAGTCGACCACCGGCATCCTCTCGGTGCTCGTCTTCGGCGCCGGCACCAACTACGCCCTGCTGCTGATCTCGCGCTACCGCGACGAGCTCCGCCTGCACGACGACCGGTACGTCGCCATGCGCGTCGCCCTCGGCCGGGCCGCCGAGGCGGTCTTCGCCAGCGCGAGCACCGTCGTGGTCGGCGTGCTGTGCCTCGCGCTCTCGCTCACCCCGACCACCCGGGGCCTCGGCATCGCCTGCGCCGTGGGCGTCCTCGTGGCCATGGCGTTCGTGCTCCTGGCGCTGCCCGGGCTCCTCGTCGCCTGCGGCCGCTGGGTCTTCTGGCCCAAGGTCCCCCACGTCGGCAGCGCCGTGCTCACCGAGGGCCGCTCGATCTGGCGCCGGGTCGGCGACGCCGTGGCGAGGCGCCCCGCGGTGTTCGCCGGCAGCGTCGTCGTGCTCCTCGCGGTCCTGGCCAGCGGCCTGGTCCCCACCCGGCTCGGCCTCCCCACCGCGGAGCAGTTCCTGCAGCAGCCGGAGGCGATCGCCGCCAGCGAGCGGCTCGCCGAGTCCTTCCCCGCCGGCAGCGCCCAGCCCGCCACCGTCGTCACGCGCGACCCCGAGGCGGCCACCGCCGCCCTCGACGGGGTCGGCGGCATCGGCGAGGTCACGCCCGGCGCCCCCGGCGACGGCTGGACCGAGCTCTCCGTGGTGCTCGACGCCGACCCCGACTCCGAGGCCGCGAAGGACACCGTCGGGCAGGTGCGTGACGCGCTGGCCGAGGTCCCCTCGACGTACGTCGGCGGCGCGACCGCCGAGGCCGTCGACCTCGACGACGCGGCGTCGCGCGACCAACGGGTCGTGATCCCGCTCGTGCTGGCGCTGGTGCTCGGGGCGCTGCTGCTGCTCCTGCGCTCCGTCGTCGCCCCGGTGCTGCTCGTGCTCACCGTGGTCGGCACGTACGCCGCCGCCATGGGCGTCAGCTGGTGGATCTTCACCGGGCTGCTCGACTTCAGCGCCCTCGACCAGACGGTGCCGCTGTTCGCCTTCCTCTTCCTGGTGGCGCTCGGCATCGACTACAACATCTTCCTCGTCACCCGCACCCGCGAGGAGTCGCTCGCCCACGGGCCGCGAGAGGGCATGCTGCGAGCGCTGGCCGCCACCGGCGGCGTCATCACCAGCGCCGGCGTCCTGCTCGCCGCCGTCTTCGCGGTTCTCGGCGTGCTGCCGCTCGTCGTGCTCGCCCAGCTCGGCGTCGTGATCTGCCTCGGCGTGCTGCTCGACACCCTGGTCGTGCGCACCGTGCTGGTCCCGTCGCTCGCGCTCGTGCTCGGCGACCGCTTCTGGTGGCCGCGACGGCCGTGGGACGAGGGCGGCGCGCACAAGGCCGGCGTACCGCCGGAGCCGGTGGCCGAGCCCGTCCACGCCTGAGCGACCCGCGCAGGCCGGGGCTCCACGAGGACCTTCCCGGCCGCTCAGCGGTAGCTGAGCAGCTCGGGGTGGGGGTCGAGGTGGCTGTGGTCGTTGAAGGTGACCAGGGTGCGGCCCCGGCGGCCGAGCACGACCTTGGTGACGGAGG
The DNA here is from genome assembly GCF_054777915.1 of Nocardioides marmoraquaticus. Taxonomy (NCBI): domain Bacteria; kingdom Bacillati; phylum Actinomycetota; class Actinomycetes; order Propionibacteriales; family Nocardioidaceae; genus Nocardioides; species Nocardioides marmoraquaticus. The sequence goes on from NZ_BAAHAA010000004.1 coordinate 63,762, forward strand.
TGTTGACGCACACGACGTTGAGGCGGCGCCACAGGTGGGTCGCGACGTCGGCGTCGCCGTCGGCGAGCAGGGCGGCGCAGACGCCCGCGATCGCTCCGCCGGAGGTCACCACGGCGACGGTGCCGTCAGCGGGCACGCGGGCGAAGGCGCCCGCGACGCGGTCGGTGAAGGCGGCGTATGACTCCGCGTAGCGGCCGTCGGCCGACATCCAGGAGTCGAGCGCTCCCTCGAGCAGCGCCTGGTAGCCGCGCTTGTCGGTGGGCTGCTCGGCGGGCGGCGAGGGCATGCCGGCGAGCACGTCGACGTGGTCGAACTCGTCCCAGCCCGCGTCGACGTCGACGGGCATCGAGAGGCCTGCCCCCTCGAGCAGCGCCTCGGTCGTCTCGCGGTGGCGCCGCAACCCGCCGCGCACCACGACGTCGGGCCGGGTGCCACGCTGCGCCCAGGCCTCGCCCAGCACGCGGCCCTGCTCCCACCCGGTGGGCGAGAGCACGTCGTAGTCGTCGGCGTCCCAGGAGGCCTGACCGTGCCGGACGAGGAGCAGCTGGCCCATCAGCCGTCGATCAGCGCCCGGCAGCGGCGATCGAGGTGACGCGCGGCCGGGCCGAAGACGGCGTACGCCTCGTTGGTGGTCTGGCCGTGGAAGTAGCGGTAGTAGATCTGCTGGGCGATGACGCCGAGCCGGAAGAGCCCGAAGACCTCGTAGAAGCGCCACTGCTCGGGTGTCAGCGACCGCCCGGTCGCGGCGAGGTAGTGCTCGACGACCTCGGCCCGGGTGAACATGCCGGGCACGGTCGTCGGCTGGCGGCGGAACCGCTGCATGAACTCGTCGTCGCCGGGCTCGACCCAGTAGGCGAGGGTGCCACCGAGGTCCATCAGCGGGTCGCCGACGGTGGCCATCTCCCAGTCGAGCACGCCGACGACCCGGGTGGGATCGTCGGCGTCGAGCACGAGGTTGTCGAAGCGGAAGTCGTTGTGGATCAGGGTGTGCTCGACGTCGGGCGGCTGGTGCGCGTCGAGCCAGGCCATCACGGGCTCGTAGTCGGCGGCGTCGTCCGTCACCGCGTCGCGGTAGCGGCGGGTCCAGCCGCCGACCTGCCGGGCGACGTAGCCGTCGCCGCGGTCCATCGCCGCGAGCGGGGTGGTCGCGACGTCGACCTGGTGGAGCCGCACGAGCACGTCGAGGGCGTTGCCGCACAGCGCGCGCACCTGCTGCTCGTCGAGCCGGACCTCCGGCGGGAAGTCACGCCGCGGGATGACGCCCTCGACGCGCTCCATGACGTAGAAGGGCGCGCCCAGCACGGCGTCGTCGTCGCACAGCGCGACCATGCGCGGCACCAGCGGGAAGACGCCGGCGAGCCCGGCCTGCACCGCGTGCTCGCGACCCATGTCGTGGGCCCCCTTGGCCTTCTGGCCCGACGGCGGCTTGCGCAGCACGAGGTCGTGCCTGCCGTCGCGCAGCGAGAAGGTGAGGTTCGACGCCCCGCCGCCGAACTGGCGCACCTCGACGTCGTCGCCGAGCTCCACCCCCTCGCCCGCGAGCCAGGCGCTCACCGCGTCGAGGTCGAATGCGTCCTCCTCGCGCACCGCCGTGCTGTCGGGCACCTCGCTCATGACTCCCCCTCCTGCGCCAGCGCGTGCAGCCGTCGCGCCTGCGCCCGCATCGTCTCGTCGTACGCCGCCCGGTCGCCCTGCTTGAGGGCGTACGCCGCTCGCGCGGCCGGGTCGGGCAGCACCAGCTCGTCGCCGCGGTCGAGCCCCTCGAGCACGGCGGCCGCGATCTCGACCGGGCCCAGCGGGGCCTCGGTGACGAGCCGGCGCATCACGCTCGTCAGGGCGTCGTCGGCGACGTCGAGGTCGTCGACCAGGCCGGTGCGGAAGTAGGAGGGGCACACCACGGCGCACCGCACGCCGGCGTCGGCGAGCTCGTGGCCGGTGGTCTCGCTGAGCGCCACCACCGCGGCCTTGGTGGCGTTGTAGGCGGCCATGCCGGCGGGGTGCACCAGTCCGGCGAGCGACGCGACGTTGACGACGAGGCCGGAGCGCTGCGTCTTGAGGATCGGCACGAAGGTGCGGGTGCCGAGGACGGCACCCATGAGGTTGACCTCGACCAGGTCGCGCCACTCCTGGGCCGGACTGACCTCGAGCCGCCCGCCGCCCGCGACACCGGCGTTGTTGACCAGCACGTCGAGCCCGCCCCAGTCGGCGAGGACGCGCTCGCGCACGGCGTGCCACTGCTCCTCGGAGCGCACGTCGAGCGTCACCGACGGGTGGGACCCGTCACCGGGCCGCAGGTCGGCGACGAGCACCTCGTCACCCCGTGCGGCCCACGCGTCGGCGAGGGCTGCTCCGAGCCCGGAGGCCCCCCCGGTCACCAGCACCCTCGCCATGCGCGGACCCTACCCGCGTGCCTCGAGGCCGGTGCCGTCAGCAGGCCGAGCGTGCGACGGCCTGGGTGGCCTTCCAGGTGATGCCGGGGGTCCACTGCAGCCGCGGATCTCCGGTCTGCCCGGTGGGGCCCGCGAACTGCGCCACGACCTCGGTCGTCTCGCCGGGGGCCAGCTCGACCTCGAGCTGGGTGGTCTCGCGACCGTAGACCGTGTCCTGCCCGACGTCGGCGCGCTCACCGTCGACGTCGAGGCCCAGGAGCTCCCCGCCCTCGGGAGCGAACATCCGCAGCTGCATCAGGCTGTTGCCCCGAGGTGTCGTCGACCCGTCACCGGTCACGTAGTCGGGGAGGTCGGCGACGTCGCGGTCGAGGTCGTTGGTGAGCGTCAGCCGGGCGCGGACCACCTGGCGCCCGTCGACGTCGCAGCCCTCGGAGACGATCGAGGCGTCCGAGCGCAGGAAGTACTGCATCTTCGCCTGCGTGCCGTCGTTGAGGTAGAGACCCACCTCGGGCCGTCCGGTGCCACGGGGCAGGGCTCCCGCGATCGCGGTCGCCGCCACGCGGTCCTGCACCGCGTCGTCGTCGCTCCAGAAGAGCAACCGTCGCTGGGAGACGCCCTCGCCGAGCGTGCGGAGCAGCTCGACCTGGTCGCCGGCGTCGTCGAGCACCTTGGCGAAGATGACGCGGGCCGCACGACGGAAGAACGCGTCCTGCTCCTCGGGGTCCGGGAGTCGGAGGTAGGGCTCGAGCAGCAGCTCGCGGACGGCGTTGCGGGAGTCGAGCCGACGCCCGTCGACGCTCACGGGACCAGTGGACCGCAGCACCTCCGAGAGCAGCACCGGGTCGACCGAGACGACACCGTCGAGCGGGGCGCCCGAGGAGCGGTCGGCGAAGTCGGTCATGAGGCCGGCGGCGCGGGGGAAGTCGGGGGTGAAGTTGGTGTCGCGGAAGTCGCTCACCAGGAGCGGCCCGAAGACCTCCTCCTCGCCCGGCAGGAAGTCGGCGACCGCTCCGCTGCCGGCGTCGACGTCGAGCGCGTCGCCCTGGAAGCCCAGCTCGACCTTGCCGCCGGCAGCCGTCACGACGGACGCCGATCCCGGCAGGCCTCCGGTCGCGCGGATCTCGGAGTTGTTCTGCACCACGAGGAGGTAGCGCCGCTCGCCGTCCTCGCCCAGCACCCGGGGCAGGACGTCGGTGGCCGTGACGATGCCCTGGGCGGCCGCGCGGAGGTCGGTCACCTGGGCGATCGCCGACTCGACCTCGGGCTGCAGGCGGCCCACGAGCGTCGACGGGTCGACGGAGTCGAGGTCGTCGACCGCGTCACCGGCACCGTCGGCGAGCGTCGTCGCGCCGGGGCGCAGCGAGCGCACCAGGTCGAGGTCGACGGACCCGTCACCGGTGCGGAGGCCCGGGCCGGTGGTGAGCCGGGACACGAGGTCGACGCCCGCCGGCGCAGCCCGGGCGACCTCGTCGACCGCCGAGGACACCTGTCGCAGCGCCGCGAGGTCGTCGCCGAGGAACGGGAGCGCCGCGGCGCCCCGCCACAGCAGCCCGTCGGAGCTGCGGCGGGCGGTGCCGGCCGAGGACTGCAGGTCGGCCAGGCGATCCTCGGCGGTGTCCAGGTCGCGGTCGGCGAGCGCGTCCCGCACGGCACGCGCGTCGGCCTCGGCGTCACGCAGGGCGAGCGCGGTGCGGGTCAGCTGGTAGGCCAGGACGGCCAGCACCAGGACGACCACGAGCCCCACGACCCGGAGCCAGGTGCGCCGCGGACGCCGTCGGCCCGCGCCCGGCTCTCCGACGCGCCGAGAGCCCGGGTGCCTCACGGCATCACCGGGCTCGGTCGACGAGGGCAAGCCCTGTCGTCAGGCGTTGCTGCGCCGACGCATGACGACGATCGTCGCACCGCCCGCGACCAGCAGGACCGCACCGCCGGCGAGGAGCATGGTCTGCGGGCCGCCGGTGCTGGGCAGCGAACCGTCGGACGACGCAGCGGCCGCACCGTCGCTCACCGAGCTCGGCGAGACGCCGGAGTTGCTGGTGCCGGAGTCGCCGTAGCGCTCGGCGGCGTGGGCCGAACCGACGAGGAAGAGCGGCGCCAGGGCGAGCATGGCGACGACGGCGAGCGAGGCAAAGAACTTCTTCATGGAGCTGGTCCCCCGATAGGTCTGGCGCGGCTTGGAAGCGCAGGGTCGATAGTACGCACAGAAGACGGTCGCGACCGAAACCGGCAGAACGGGCACCGGCTGGTTGACTAGACCATCTCGACCCGCAGACTGCCCGAAAGGCCCCCAGCCAAACCGCGCACGTGTCAGCCCGTGACGCAGGCCACCACGTGCGAGCGGCGTACGGGGTCCTCCCAGGCCTGCACCGCCCGCTCCCAGCGCCACGTCGACCACAGCAGCATCAGCAGCCCCGCGGCCAGGGCCGGCAACACGGTGGGGAGCTGACCGAGGGCGCCGAGGAACATCGAGCTCACGGTCGTGGCGACGGCGAGGCGGGCGCTGTAGCCGACCATGACCACCGGCGGGGCCGGCGTGGCACGCGCGCTGCGCAGGTCGACGGCGAAGGGCCGGGCCAGGCTCCAGCGCATCGACGCCGCGACCACCTGCACGGCCACCACGACCAGGCACACCAGCACGGCGACCAGCTCGGGCGCCCGCGGCGGACCGGCGCCGACCGCGACGAGCACCACCGTCAGCGCGCCCGGGCCGAGCAGCAGCTCCAGCAGCACCAGCGAGCGGGCCGTCACGACCGTGCGCGGGCGGACGGGCAGGCTCTCGCGCCACAGCGCCCCGCGCGCGTCGAGGCACCAGGCGTTGACGCCGAAGAGCAGGGCACCGCCCGCGGCCACCAGGGCGGGCAGCACGGTCGCGACGTGCCAGGGCACCGAGCCGGCCAGCGCGACGAGCCCGGGCACCAGGCCCAGCACGACGATCCCGCGTCGCAGCGGCACCGAGCGCCACACCGAGGCACGGTCCATCCGGAGCGCGGCCCCGAGGTCGCTGGTGGGGAGGCGTCGCGGCGTCCGCTCGCCCGCCTCGGCACCCTGCTCTGCCCGCATCGGCCGTCGCAACGCCCACCGCGCCGGCAGGGTGCCGAGCACCACCGCGGCGAGGGCGAGCAGCGCCAGCCCGGCGACGTACGCCGCCCAGGCCGCCCACGCCTGCGTCGAGCCCAGCAGGACGGCGTCGAGCACGACGCCGGTGGGGCTGTCGTCGAGCAGCGCCGTGGTGCGGCCGCCGACGGCGAGTCCCGCGCACCCCAGCAGCACCGCGAGCAGGCCGACCCCGAAGTGCAGCGCCCCGCGCGGCCCACGGCGCACGCCCTCGACCAGCCAACCCGCCAGCTGCGCCAGGGCGGTCGCCGCGACCAGCCACAGCACGACGGGCAGCAGCGCTGCGAGGCGGGCGGGCAGGGGGACGGGCCCCACGCCGTACGCCGCGGCGCCGAGGAGCAGCCACGCCTGGAGCACCCAGGCGACGTTGAGCGGCGCAAGCACGAGCGCGCCGAGGTGGTCGGCCGAGGTCGAGACCGGCAGCGCCACCGCCTCCTCGCGGGGCACCACCTCGCGGCCGCCGGCCGAGGCGACCGCGGTCACGACGCCGAGCACCAGGAAGACCAGCGCCGACGACGGCAGCAGGGCGAGCACGTTGCCGGAGTCGCCGCGTGCGGCGTACGCCGGCACCGTCGCGGCCAGGACGCTCAGCAGCCCGACGACGAGCCCGGCGAGGCGCACGCGTCGCCGCTGCGCACGGGTCAGGCCGGCGGCGCGGAAGGCGAGGAGGAGCCGTACGTCGCGCACGGCCCGGGCGAGCGCCTCCGGCCGGAGCTCGGTCAGGGCGCCCGTGGGGTCAGGCCAGGAGCGCGCGGTAGGCATCGGCACCGACCTCCCCGGCGAGGTCGGCCGCGGGGAGGGCCGCCACCTGGGCGCCGCCACGCAGCACCAGCGCGTGCTCGCACGCCTCGGTGGCGAGCTCGCGCAGGTGGGTGGAGACGACGACGGTGGCGCCGCGGGCGCACGCGTCGGCGACCGCCTCGAGGGTGGCCTCGACCCCGAGCGGGTCGACGCCGTCGAAGGGCTCGTCGAGGAGCAGCAGCGACGGCCGGTGGAAGGTCGCCAGCACCACCGAGAGCCGGCGGCACATGCCGTGGCTGAACCCCGAGGTCACACGGTGGGCGACCTCGCCGAGCCCGAAGCGCTCGAGCGCCGCCCGGGCGTCGACCTCCCAACCGGGCCGGTCGCGGTCGAGCCGGCGCAGCCGGGCCGAGAGCTGCAGGTGCTCCCAGGGCGTCGCGCGCGGCACCAGTCCGCCGACGTCGGGGCAGTAGCCCAGCCGCAGCTTGGCCGCCATCGGGTCGTGGGCGACGTCGACGCCGTCGAGCAGCACCACGCCCTCGCTGGGCGGCACCACCCCGGCCACGACGCGCATCGTCGTCGACTTGCCGGCGCCGTTGCGCCCCAGCAGCGCCGTCGCCCGACCGGGCGCCACCTCCAGGTCGACGCCCTGCACCGCAGCGACCTCGCCGAAGCGCACCCACAGCCCGCGCACGCTGACGCCGCGGCGTCCCTCACCGGGTCCCTCCATGCGTCCATGGTCAGGCGGGGACGCCGCGGGTGCGGTGCTTTTCGTGCGAAAAGCACCAGCGGCGGGCAGTTCTCCACCGATCCGCTCCCTGGTGCTCGGCGTGTCGGGTGCGGATCGGTCGGAACGTCGAGACCGGCGGTGCTTCTCGTTCGAAAAGCACCGCCGGCACGCGCGGTCCCGCTCAGGCGGGGAAGCGCTCGCCCTTCTCGGCCATCTCCCGCAGCCGGTCGGTCGGGCGGAACCGGTCGCCGTACAGCTTGGCGAGCTGGTCGGCGCGCTCGACGAAGCCGGGCAGGCCCTGGCCGGTGGCGCCGTCGTAGCCCTGCATGAACTGCACCGTGCCGCCGGTGGGCGGCGGGTAGCCGATGCCCATGATCGAGCCGATGTTGGCCGCGGCCGCCGACTCGATGACGCCCTCCTCGAAGCACTTCGCGGTCTCGAGGGCCTCGGCGAAGAGGTAGCGGTCCTTGAGGTCGTCGAGGTCGGCCGGCTCGTCGTTGCTCGGGAAGAGCTCGGTCAGCCCCGGCCACAGCTTGCCGCGGCGGCCGTCGGCGTAGTCGTAGAAGCCGGCGCCGCGCAGCTTGCCGGGGCGACCCGCGTCGAGCATCTTCTGCACGACGGCGGTGCCCGGGTGCTCGACGTACGACGACCCCCCCTCCTTCTCGGCGGCCTCGCGAGTGGCCTTGGCGATCTTGGCCATCAGCTCGAGGTTGAGCTCGTCGGAGAGCTGCAGCGTGCCGACGGGGTAGCCCGCCTGCGTCGCGGCCCGCTCGATCGACATCGGGTGCACGCCCTCGGCGAGCATGGCGAGGCCCTCGTTGACCATGGTGCCGATGACGCGCGAGGTGTAGAACCCGCGGCTGTCGTTGACCACGATCGGGGTCTTGCGGATCGCCTTGACGACGTCGAGCGCCTTGGCGACGGCCTCGTCGGAGGTCTGCTCGCCGCGGATGATCTCGACGAGCGGCATCTTGTCGACGGGGCTGAAGAAGTGCAGGCCCACGAAGTCGGCCGGGCGGTCGACGTGCTCGGCGAGACCGGTGATAGGCAGCGTCGAGGTGTTGGAGCACAGCAGCGCGTCGGGCGCGAGGTGCGGCAGCACCTCGGCGTACACCTTGGCCTTGAGGGTGGGGTCCTCGAAGACCGCCTCGATCAGCAGGTCGGCGCCGGCGAGGTCGGCCGCGTCGACGGTCGGGGTGATCCGGGCGAGCACCTCGTCGGCCGCGTCCTGGGTGGAGCGGCCGCGCTCGACGGCCTTGGCCAGGATCTTCTGGCTGTAGGCCTTGCCCCTCTCGGCCGACTCGATCGCGACGTCCTTGAGCACGACCTCCATGCCGGCCTTGGCGCAGACGTAGGCGATGCCGGCGCCCATCATGCCGGCGCCGAGCACGCCGACCTTGCGGGCGGTGTACGTCGGCACGCCCTCGGGCCGCAGCGAGCCGCCGTTGATGGCCTGCAGGTCGAGGAAGAACGCCTGGATCATGTTCGTGCTGTTGGAGCCGGTGATCAGGCCGGCGAGGTAGCGCGACTCGATGCGCGAGGCGGTCTCGAAGTCGACCTGCGCGCCCTCGACGGCGACCGACATGATCGCGCGCTGGGCGGGGTAGTCGGCGCCCTTGAGCTGCTTGCGCAGCATCGCCGGGAAGGCCGGCAGGAACTGCGCCAGTTTGGGCGTGCTCGGGGTGCCGCCGGGGATGCGGTAGCCCTCGCGGTCCCACGGCTGGCTCGCGGCCTCGGCGTCGTCGCGGTGCTCGAGCACCCACGCACGGGCGGCGGCCAGCAGGTCGTCGGCCGGCACGACCTCGTCGACGAGCCCCTTCTCGCGGGCCTGGGCCGGCTTCATCCGCGGGCCCTGGAGCAGGATGTCCATCATCGCCGTCTGGATGCCGAACATCCGCACCGTGCGGGTCACGCCGCCGCCGCCGGGCAGCAGACCGAGGGTGGCCTCGGGCAGGCCGATCTCGTAGCGGCCGTCGGCCGCGACGCGGTGGTGGCAGGCCAGCGCGATCTCGAGGCCGCCGCCGAGCGCGGCTCCGTTGATGGCCGCCACGACGGGCTTGCCGAGCGTCTCGAGACGGCGCAGGTCGCGCTTGACGCCCTCGACCTCCGCGAAGACGGCCTCGGCCTGGTCGGGCCCGGTCCGGAGCATCCCCTTGAGGTCGCCGCCGGCGAAGAAGGTCTTCTTGGCCGACGCGACGACGACGCCGACGACGTCGTCCTTCTCGGTGTGCAGCCGCTCGACGGCGTCGTGCATCGCGGCGGCGTACCGCTCGTTCATGGTGTTGGCGCTGGACTTCGGGTCGTCGAGCGTGAGCGTGACGATGCCCTCGCTGTCGCGGTCGTAGCGGACGGCGGGCTGGTCGGTCATGTGGGAGTCCTTCGTGTTCTGTAAGGCGGTGCCGGGGTTGCGGTCGTGGGTCGTCTCACCGGGTCTCGACACGCGCGGTCACGAGCTCGTTCCTCGCTCGTGCGCGCTGCTCGACCACCATCGAGCGGGGCGCGGCCTCCTTCGTCGGCCGCCCCCGCTCAGACGAGCTCGACGACCGTGGCGATGCCCATGCCGCCGCCGACGCAGAGGGTGGCGAGGCCGCGGCGCAGATCGCGGCGCTCGAGCTCGTCGACGAGGGTGCCGAGGATCATCGCGCCGGTGGCGCCGAGCGGGTGGCCCATGGCGATGGAGCCGCCGTTGACGTTGGTGACCTCGTGGCTGATGCCCATGTCGCGCATGAACCGCATGGCGACCGCCGCGAAGGCCTCGTTGATCTCCCACAGGTCGATGTCGTCGGCGGTGAGACCGGCGCGCGAGAGCGCCTTGCGGGAGGCCGGCGCGGGGCCGGTGAGCATGATCGTCGGGTCGGCACCAGAGACGGCGGCCGAGACGATCCGGGCGCGCGGGGTCAGGCCGAGGTCGCTGCCGACCTGCTCGTTGCCGATCGCGACGAGGGCCGCGCCGTCGACGATGCCGGAGGAGTTGCCGGCGTGGTGGACGTGGTCGATGTCCTCGATCCAGTGGTACTTCTCCAGCGCCACCGCGTCGAAGCCGGCCTGCTCGCCGATCCCGGCGAACGACGGACGCAGCCTCGCCAGCCCCTCGACGGTCGACTCGGGCTTGATGAACTCGTCGTGGGCGAGCACGACGACGCCGTTGCGGTCGCGCACCGGCACCACCGAGCGCTCGAAGCGGCCGTCGGCCCACGCCTTGGCGGCGCGGTGGTTGCTCTCGACGGCGAAGGTGTCGACGTCGTCGCGGCCCCAGCCCTCGACCGTGGCGATGAGGTCGGCGCCGATGCCCTGCGGGACGAAGTCGGTGTCGAACGCGGTGGCGGGGTCCATCGCCCAGGCGCCACCGTCGCTGGCCATGGGCACGCGGCTCATCGACTCGACGCCGCCGGCGAGGATGAGGTCCTCGAAGCCGCCGCGGACGCGCGACGCGGCCTGGTTGACGGCCTCCAGGCCCGAGGCGCAGAAGCGGTTGAGCTGCACGCCGGCGACGGTCTCGGGGTAGCCCGCGGCCAGCGCCGCGGTCTTGGCGATGTCGCCGCCCTGGTCGCCGACGGGGGTGACCACGCCCAGCACGACGTCGTCGACGCGCTCGGGGTCGAGCGAGGGGTTGCGCTCCTTCACGGCGTCGAGCAGCCCGACCACGAGGTCCACCGGCTTGACCTCGTGGAGGCTGCCGTCCTTCTTGCCCTTGCCGCGCGGGGTGCGCAGCGCGTCGTACACGAACGCCTCGGCCATGAGATGCCCTTCCAGGTGCGTGGGAACGGGTGGTTACCCGTCGGTAGAACGTGCTCGATCATTGTGACAGTAATGCTGTCATCGTCAATCCGCAGCCAGGTGGCGCAGGTCACGTCACGTACGTTCGACCGGTGCACACGTCTCCCCGTGTCCTGCCCCGCAGCACCCCGAGCGTGGAGGGGGTCGACGCCGCCGGGCTGCTCGACCTGCTCGACGCCGCCGAGGCGCGCGACCTCGGGCTGCACTCGCTCATGGTGCTGCGGCACGGCCGCGTGGTCGCCGAGGGCTGGTGGGCGCCGTACGCCGCCTCGCGGCCGCACCTGGGCTACTCGCTGTCGAAGTCGCTCACCGCCACCGCGGTCGGGTTCCTCGTCGGCGAGGGCGTGCTCGGCCTCGACGACCCCGTGCTCGATCTGCTGCCACCGACCCCGCACGCCGCCGGCTGGGGCCGCGCGACGGTGCGCCACTGCCTGACCATGACGATCGGGCACGACGTGGAGGCGTGGGACCGGGTGCGCGGTCACGCCGCCGACGACCTGCTGCCGCTGGCGCTCGGCGTCCCGCTCGACCACGAGCCCGGCACCCACTTCGCCTACAACCAGGTCGCGACGTACGTCCTCGCGCGGGCGCTGCACCACCTCACCGGCGCCGGCCCGTCGGAGGTGCTGCGGACCCGCCTGCTCGAGCCGCTCGGGCTCCCGGTGCCGCCGTGGCACACCGACCGGCAGGGCCACGAGCTCGGCTTCAGCGGTGCGCACCCGGTCACCGAGACCATCGCGGCCGTCGCCCAGCTGCACCTCGACGGCGGACGCTGGGGCGAGCAGCAGCTGCTCGACCCCGCCTGGGTGGCCGAGGCGACCCGCGGCTCCGGACCGCTCCATCGCGACGCGGGCGCCGGGCCCGACTGGCGTCGCGGCTACGGCTTCTCGTTCTGGCAGCAGCGGCACGGCTACCGCGGCGACGGCGCGTTCGGGCAGTTCCTCGCCGTGCTCCCCGAGCACGACGTGGCCGTCGCGATCACCTCCGAGAACGAGGACATGCAGGCCACGCTCAACGCGCTCTGGACCCACCTCGTGCCCGCGGTCGACCGCCCCGGGTCGCCCGCCGACGACGAGCGCCTCGCCGCAAGGCTGGCCGCCGCCACGATCCCCCCGCTGGGCGGCGGGCGGCGCGACGATGTCGTCGCCGCGAGCCCGGTGCCGCGGGGCGACGGCCTCGACCTGGCAGCGGCGTACGACGCGGTGGAGGTGGTGGGCGACCGGCTGCGGCTGCGCAGGCTCGGCACCTGGCACGACCTCACAGTCGGCGACGGCCGGTGGACCGACGGCGCGATCGACGTCCTGCCGGTGTCGGTCAGCGGCGGCTGGTCGGGTGACACCTTCCGCGCCCAGGTGCTGGTCGTGGAGACCCCCCACCGGATCGACGTCCGGGTCTCGGGGGGCGAGGCGTCGCTGCGCTGGCACCGGCTGCCGCTGCACGGGACCGATCCCGTCGCGTTGGCGGTGCGGTGACCGGCCCTGTCAGGCTGGGCCGCATGACGCTCACCGCGCGCGCCGCCGCGACGATCGCCACACCTCTCTGCGTCGTGCTGCTGGCCGGCTGCGGAGGCGGCGACACCGCTCCCGCCGACGACGCCGCCCGCGACAGCGACGACGGGGTCGTCACGCTCGAGCCCGACCCGTCGGCGACGGGCAGCAGCACCGGCTCGCCCGCGCCGTCCGCCTCGGCCGCGCCGCAGGGACAGGCGCAGGGACCGCCGATCCTGCGCGCCGCCGTCACCGCGCAGCGCGCGCTCCCGGCCGCGACCGTGGTCGGCGTCGAGGACGACGACGAGGACGTCCGCGGCTGGGAGGTCGACGTGGTGCGACCCAACGGCGAGACCGTCGAGCTCGTCGTCGCGCCCGGCGGCGGCCGCGTGACGCTCGGCCCGACCCCGGTCGAGGGCGACGACGACCTCTCCGGCCTCGTCGGCCAGGTGCGCGTCGACGTCGTCGAGGCGCTGCGCAGCGGCGTCCGTGCCGCCCCCGACGGCACCGTCTCCTCGATCCAGCTCGAGGAGGAGGACGGCGCCCCGATCTGGCAGGTCGACCTCGTCGACGCCGGCGGCGTCCGCGTCGACGCGGTCACCGGCGCGAGCTCCCCCGACGACTGAGCCGGCCGGGGCGTCGACCCGGGGGCGCGCAGAGTCACTGGTCAACCAGTGACTTCGACGCTGAACGCGGCAAACAATCGTGGCTCAGCGTCAGACTTCGTGGCTCAGTGGCCGATCGAGCCGGTCCGGCCGGGACGCGGACAGGCTCGCTAGGCCTGGACGACCACACCGCGCTCGAGCAGCCCCTCGACGTCCGGGACGCCCCAGGCGGTCAGCGCGTCGCGGGTGTGGGCGCCGGCCTCCCGAGCGGGCGGCAGGCCGAGGGTGGCCGGCGTGGCGCTGAAGCGCGGCGCGGGCGCCGGCTGTCGTACGCCGTCGTGCTCGACCACGGTGCCCCGCGCCACGAGGTGCGGGTGCTCCGCTGCCTCGCTGCGGGTGAGCACGGGGGCGACGCAGGCGTCGGTGCCCTCGACGACCTCGGTCCACTCGGCCAGGGTGCGGCTCGCGACGCTCGCGGCGATCAGGCTGCGCAGCTCGGGCCACCGGCTCGGGTCGTAGCGGTCGGGCGCCCCCTCGAGCCCGAGGAGGCGCACCAGCTCGTCGTAGAACTGCGGCTCCAGCGGCCCGACGCTGAGGTGCCGGCCGTCGGCGGTCTCGTAGAGGTCGTAGAACGGCGCCCCGCCCTCGAGCAGGTTGACCCCGCGGCGCTCGTGGTAGCCGCCGCTGGCCAGGAACCCCCAGGCCATCGCGTCGAGGCTCGCGGTGCCGTCGACGATCGCCGCGTCGACCACCTGCCCCTCGCCGCCCACCTTGGCGCGGAGCAGCGCGGCGAGGACCCCGATGACGAGGTACGTCGACCCGCCGCCGAAGTCGCCGACGAGGTTGGCCGGGAAGTGCGGACGGGCCGGGTCCTGGCCCATCGCGTGGAGCGCACCGGTGAGGGCGACGTAGTTCATGTCGTGGCCGGCGGTGTGGGCCAGCGGCCCGTCCTGGCCCCAGCCGGTCATCCGGCCGTAGACCAGCGCCGGGTTGCGCGCGAGGCACGGCTCCGGGCCGATGCCGAGCCGCTCGGTGGTTCCGGGACGCAGGCCCTCGACCAGCACGTCGGCGTGCTCCACGAGGTCGAGCACGACGCCGGCGGCCTCGGGGTGCTTGAGGTCGAGCGCCACGCTCGGCCGACCGCGGTTGAGCAGGTCGTGCGGCCCGCCGGTCAGCGGCTGCCCGCCCGGACGCTCCACCCGCACGACGTCGGCCCCCAGGTCGGCCAGCAGCATGCACGCGTGCGGCCCCGGCCCGATCCCCGCGATCTCGACGACCCGGACCCCGCGCAGCGGCCCCGTGCCCTGTCCCAGCTCGATCGGCATGCCGCGGATCATGACAGATCTGCTGTCACCGTCGAGCGCCCGTCGGATCAGGGGGCTGCGGTGGGGGCGTCGGGCAGGACGCGGCGGAGGAACTCGCGGGTGCGGGGCTCACGAGGGGCGACGAGCACCTGGGACGGCGGGCCCTGCTCGAGGATCCGGCCCCGGTCGAGGAAGCACACGGTGGTGGCGACCTCGCGGGCGAAGGCCATCTCGTGGGTCGCGAGCACCATCGTCGTGCCGGCCTCGGCCTCGGCGCGCACGACGTCGAGCACCTCTCCCACCAGCTCGGGGTCGAGCGCGGCGGTGATCTCGTCGAGCAGCAGCACCCGCGGCTGGGTGCACAGCGCCCGCACCAGCGCGACCCGCTGCTGCTGGCCGCCGGAGAGCTGGTCGGGGTGCGCCTGCTCCTTGTCGGCCAGGCCGAAGCGGGCCAGCAGGCCGCGGGCACGCTCCTCGGCCTCCGTCCGGCCGACGCCGTGCACGCGCACCGGCGCCAGGGTGCAGTTGCCCAGCACCGAGAGGTGGGGGAAGAGGTTGTAGGCCTGGAAGACCATGCCGAGCCCCGAGCGGCGTACGTCGCGCGGGTCGACGCGCGGGTCGGAGACCTCGCGGCCGTCGAGCTCGACGACGCCGTCGTCGATCTCCTCGAGCAGGTCGAGGCAGCGCAGCAACGTCGACTTGCCCGACCCCGAGGCGCCGATCAGGCAGACCACGTCGTGCGCGTGCACGTCGAGGTCGATGCCGTCGAGCACCACCCGGTCGCCGTACGACTTGCGCAGGCCCCGGGCCGACAGCACGGGCGCGCTCACCGGCCGCGCTCCCGCCGCATCGCGCGGCGGCCCAGGTGGTCGGTCAGCCGCGCCAGCGGGATCGTCAGCACCAGGAAGAAGCCCGCGGCGACCACGAGCGGCGTGAAGTTGAAGTTGAAGTTGCCGTAGTCCTGGGCGCGGAAGAGCGCCTCGAAGACACCGATGGTGGCGAGCAGCGCGGTGTCCTTCTGCAGCGAGACGAAGTCGTTGAGCAGCGGTGGCGCCTGCTTGCGCAGCGCCTGCGGCAGCACCACCAGCCGCATCGTCTGGCCGCGCGACAGCGCGAGCGCCTCGGCGGAGGCGAGCTGGGAGGGGTGCACCGCGTCGATGCCGGCGCGCACCACCTCGGCGACGTAGGCGCCGTACGACAGCACGAGCGCGGTGGTGCCGAGCCAGAAGTAGCTCGTCGTCACCCCGGCGAGCTGCAGCGCGGGGATGCCGAGGCCGAAGAGGTAGACGACGAGCAGGGTCGGCACGCCGCGCAGCACGTCGGTGTAGCCGACGGCGACCAGCCGCACGGGCGCCAACCACGGTGAGACGGTCGTGCGCGCGACCGCGACGAGCACCCCGATCAGCAGGATGAGCGGCTCGGCGACGAGGAACGCCAGCACGTTGTAGCCGAAGCCCTGCAGCACCAGGGGAAAGGACTCCCAGGCGTGGTACGGCGAGAAGAAGAGGTCGCGGACCCGGGTCCAGCCCGGTGAGCTGACGACGACCCAGACGACCAGGCCGAGCGCCACGACCGTCACGGCGGTGGCCAGCGAGGCCTGCCGCGCCCGGTCGCGGCGGCGCACGCGGCGCCGCTCGACCTCCCGCTCGCTGGGGGTCCAGCCGACCTCGGCCGCCGGCGGGGCCGTCACTTCAGCACGGGCACGTCGACGCTGGTCGAGAGCCACTCCTCCTGCAGGTCGGCGAGGGTGCCGTCGTCGGCGAGCGCCGCGACCGCCGCGTCGACGCACGGCGTCAGCGGCGAGCCCTTCTCCAGCAGCAGGCCGAACTGCTCGGCGTCGCTGGAGGGCTGCTCGAACTGACCCACGATCTCGGAGCCGTCGATCTCGGCCGCCGTGATGTAGAAGGCGGTCGGGAGGTCGGCGACGATCGCGTCGAGCTGGCCGTTGAGGAGCTGCTGCTTGGCGACGTTGGTGTTCTGCAGCACCACGGGCTCGGTGTCGGGCTGCACCACCTCGCGCAGCGCCGTCAGGCTGGTGGTGCCGGTCTGCGCGCCGAGGCGCAGGCCCTCGAGGTCCTCGAGCGAACCCGCCTCGATGCCGGAGTCGCTCAGGGCGACGACGGCCTGCGAGGCGGTGTAGTAGCCCTCGGAGAAGTCGACGGCCTGCTCGCGCTCGGGGGTGATCGAGATCTGGTTGATGTCGAAGTCGAAGCGCTTCGGCCCGGCCGCGTAGGAGTTGTTGAAGGGCACCGTCACCCACTCGACCTGGTCCTCGGAGAAGCCGAGCTGCTCGGCGACGGCGTACGCCACGGCCGACTCGAAGCCCTCCCCGTTGGTCGGGTCGTTGTCGACGAACCACGGCTCGTAGGCCGGGGAGTCGGTCGCGATCGTCAGCGTGCCGGGCGTCGTGAGCGGCAGGTCCTCGACCGCGCAGTCACCCTCCGCCGCGGCGCTCTCGGAGGAGGAGCCCTCCTGCGAGCCCGGGCTCGCCGGCGGCGATCCGCACGCGGCGAGGAGCAGCAGGGGGGCGGCGAGGGCGGCGGTGACGGTCGTACGGCGCAGGCGCATGGCGCGATCGTAGGTCCGGGGACGCGCCGGTCCGCGCCGTGACGCGGCCGTGAGACGACAGGCCTGGACCACCTTGTGCAACGAGTTGCACAGCAGGCACACTGCCTCCATGTCCCTCGAGCACGCGCTGCTGGTCTCGCTGCGCGAGCGCCCCGGCACCGGCATCGAGCTGGCCCGTCGCTTCGACCGCACCGTCGGCTTCTTCTGGCAGGCCACCCACCAGCAGATCTACCGCGTGCTGCGGCGCATGGAGGCCGACGGCTGGCTCGCCACCAGCGCCGGTGAGGGCCGCAGCACCGAGCGCCGCTACGCCCCGACCGACGCCGGGCTCGCCGAGCTGGCCCGCTGGATCGCCGAGCCCACCGAGCCCGCCGCCCTGCGGTCCGAGGTCGCGGTCAAGATGCGCGGGGCGGCGTACGGCGACCGCGCGGCCCTGCTCGAGCAGCTGCGCGGGCTGCGCCTGGAGCACCAGGCCCGGCTGGCGCACTACGAGCAGCTCGAGCGCGAGCAGTTCCCCGACCCCACGGCCCTCTCCGAGCACGCCCGGGACGTGTGGCTCGTGCTGCGCGGCGGCCTGCGCCAGGAGCAGTACTGGGTCGACTGGCTCACCGACTACCTCGACGCCTGGGCCTCGACAGGCTCGACCACCGAAGGAGCACCCTCATGACCCAGCCCTACCCCCACCTGCTCGAGCCGCTCGCGATCGGCTCGCTGACGCTGCGCAACCGCGTGGTGATGGGCTCGATGCACACCGGGCTCGAGGACCACGCGTGGGACCTGCCCAAGCTCGCGGCGTACGCCGCCGAGCGCGCCCGCGGCCAGGTCGGGCTGATCATCACCGGCGGGTTCGCGGTCTCCAAGCGCGGCTGGCTCAAGCCGTTCGCCGGCGAGATGACCTCGCGCATGGACAGCGCCCGGCACCGTCAGGTCACCGACGCGGTGCACGACGAGGGCGGCGCGATCGCGCTGCAGCTGCTGCACGCCGGCCGCTACGGCTACACGCCGTTCTCGGAGTCGGCGAGCGCGAGCAGGTCGCCGATCACGCCCTTCTCGGCGCGCGAGATGAGCAGCAGGCAGGTCGACCGCACCGCGAGCGCCTTCGCCCACTCGGCGCGGCTGGCGCAGAAGGCGGGCTACGACGCGGTCGAGGTGATGGGTTCCGAGGGCTACCTGATCAACCAGTTCCTCGCCGAGCGCACCAACCACCGGGACGACGCCTGGGGTGGCACGGCCACCAAGCGGATGCGCTTCCCCGTCGAGGTGGTGCGCCGCATCCGCGAGGCGGTGGGCGACGGCTTCCCGATCGTCTACCGGCTCTCGCTGCTCGACCTCGTCGAGGGCGGCCAGACCTGGGAGGAGGTGACCGAGCTCGCCCTGCTCCTCGAGGACGCCGGCGCCAGCGTGCTCAACACCGGCATCGGCTGGCACGAGGCCCGGGTGCCGACGATCATCACGCAGGTGCCGCGCGGCGCCTGGGCGTGGACCACCCGGCGGCTGCGCGAGGAGGTGGCGATCCCGGTCTGCGCCTCCAACCGCATCAACACCCCCGACCTCGCCGAGGAGCTGCTCGCCGACGGCACGGCCGACCTGGTCTCGATGGCCCGCCCGCTGCTCGCCGACCCCGACTTCGTCGCCAAGGCCGCCGCCGGTCGCGCCGACGAGATCAACACCTGCATCGCCTGCAACCAGGCGTGCCTCGACCACGTCTTCTCCAACAAGAGGGCGTCGTGCCTGGTCAACCCGCGCGCCTGCCACGAGACCGAGCTCGTGCTGCTGCCGCTGCCGGGGGTCTGGCGCGCGACGACCGACGACGTGGTCTCGACAGGCTCGACCAGCGGGACGTCGACAGGCTCGACCAGCGGGACGTCGACAGGCTCGACCAGCGGGACGTCGACAGGCTCGACCAGCGGGACATCGACAGGCTCGACCAGCGGGACATCGACAGGCTCGACCAGCGGGACATCGACAGGCTCGACCAGCGGGACATCGTCGGTCGAGCCCGTCGAGACCACCGTGCCCACGGTCCCCTCGGTGGCCGTCGTCGGCGGCGGTCCCGCCGGCCTGGCGGCCGCGGTGTCGTACGCCGAGCGCGGCTTCGCCGTCACCCTGCTCGAGGGCGAGGACGAGCTGGGCGGGCAGTTCCGCCTGGCGATGCGCATCCCCGGCAAGGAGGAGTTCGCCGAGACGCTGCGCTACTACCGCCGCCGGATGGAGGTGCTCGGCGTCGAGGTGCGCCTCGGCACCCGCGCGTCGGTCGCCGACCTCGAGGCCTTCGACGAGGTGGTCGTCGCCACCGGGGTGGAGCCGCGGATCCCCGACATCCCCGGCATCGAGCACGCCGTGTCGTACGCCGACGCGCTGCTCGGCCGTCGCGAGCTCGGCCGGCGCGTCGCCGTCATCGGTGCCGGCGGCATCGGCGTCGACGTCTCGCACTGGCTGGCCCACCAGCCCGAGGACCTCGAGGAGTGGCTCGCGCACTGGGGCGTGGGCGACCCGTCGCTGCACCGCGGCGGGCTGACCGAGGCCAAGCCGCGCGAGGCCGCCCGCGAGGTGTGGCTGGTGCAGCGCAAGACCACCCCGATCGGCCTCGGCCTCGGCAAGACCTCCGGCTGGGCGCACCGAGCGGTGCTGAAGCAGTCGGGCGTGCAGCAGGTGCGGGGGGCGACGTACGACGCCGTCGACGAGCGCGGCCTGCACCTCACCGTCGACGGGCAGCCGCAGCTGCTCGAGGTCGACGACGTCGTGGTGTGCGCCGGGCAGGAGTCGGTGCGCGAGCTCTACGACGCGCTCGTGGAGGCCAGGCCCGACCGCCCGACCCACCTCATCGGCGGCGCCGACCTGGCCGCCGAGCTCGACGCGAAGCGCGCCATCGAGCAGGGCACCCGGGTCGCGGCCGCCGCACAGCCCGCCTGACCCCCGCCGGACGCAGTCGTGTGCCCCAGAGGGCGCCAGAGCGCCCTCTGAGGCACACGACTCGGGGCTCAGGTCTCGCGACGGCTGCGCAACCAGGCGCCGACGAGCGAGGCGAGCAGCAGCGTGAGGCCGGTGACGAGCACCGCGCCGACCGCACCGAGGCCGCCGCCGGTCCAGTCGGTGACCGCCTCCGGGACCACGACGGTCACCGCGACGACGCCGATCGCCAGGTACGGCCACGCGCCGAGGCGCAGGTAGACGACGGTCCCGACCACGGCGAGCAGCGCGGTCAGCGCGTAGGCGACGGTGCCGGCGTCGCCCTCGACGACCGGCGCCTGCACGGCGTACAGCGCCAGCAGCACGCCCAGCACCCGCGCGAGCGTGACCTCGCGCAGCAGCCCGCGCTCGGTGGCGACCAGCCACGCCACGGCCAGCGGCACGAAGACGGCGGCCGAGACGAGGCCCTCGTCGCCGCCGACCGGTCCGACGGCCGTCCCGACCAGCGTGACGAGGGCGGTCGCGACGCCGATCACGCCCACGGCGCTGCCCGCGAGCAGGGCGTACGCCGCCGCGGCCACCAGCAGGCCGGCGAACGAGGCCGTCAGCAGCGTCCAGTCGACCGACGAGGCGTCGTACGCCGACGAGCCGCCGGCGCGGTCGACGAGCATGCCGACCAGCACCGCCACCGCGAGCGCCCCGCCGGTGAGCAGGGTGCTGGCGAGCCGGCGCCGGGAGTCGCTGCCGTCGACCCGCTGGAGCACCGCGTGGGCGTGCCCGGCGACGACGCCGACCCCGCCGCCCAGCAGCGCCACCGCCAGCACGGCGACGGTGGCGACCTGGGAGCCGAACGACAGCGCGTCCCACAGCTCGACCACGAACAGCGCGCCCGCCGCCAGGACCAGCGCGCCGCCCAGGTAGGCGACGACCTCGACGAGGGCGGACATGCCACCGCGGCCCGACGCGCCGGTCCTCGCGGGCGGCACGGCCGGGCCGCCGGGGCCACGGGGGTCGAGCTCGTCGGCGACGACGGCGAACGCCCGCTCCCGCTGGCCGGGGTGGATCAGCTGCTCGGCGACGAGCCGGTCGACGAGGCGGGTCGCGAACGGGGCCGCCGCGGGAGCCGTGGGCGAGGTGGTGGTCATGCGCTCATCGTGCGCTCGGTCGGGCCCGGACGGCATGAGCGCGGCTACTCATCCTGCCGGTGGTGGAGACCAGTCCGGCACCATGGGGCGCGTGATCGAGGTGCGCACGGCCGACGGGCGGTCCGAGACGCTCGCGGAGGGCCGCACCACCCGGCACTCCTTCTCCTTCGGCGCCCACTACGACCCGCGCAACGTCGGCTTCGCCTCGCTCGTCGCGCACAACGACGAGCTGCTGCCCCCGGGCACCGGGTACGCCGACCACCCCCACGCCGACACCGAGATCGTCAGCTGGGTCGTCGACGGGGCGCTGCGCCACGCCTCGACCGTCGGCTCCCGAGAGCTCGGCGCCGGCTCCGTGCAGCGGCTCTCGGCCGGCTCCGGCGTCGTGCACAGCGAGGTGGCGGCGTCCGGCACCACCACCCGCTTCCTGCAGGCGTGGGTGCGCCCCGACGAGCCCGGGACGCGGCCGTCGTACGACGCCGCACCGGTGACCCTCGGCGCCGACTGGACCTGCCTCGCCGGGGCCGATGGCGTGCTCGACCTCGGCGCGGCCGGGGTCTCGCTGCACGCCGCCCGGCTCACCGACGGCGACCGGCTGGTGCTGCCCGACGCCCCGCGGCTGCACGTGTTCGTGGCCACCGCCGCCGACGAGGCGTCGCACGGCGTGATGCTGGCGGAGCGTCGCCTCCTCGACGGCGATGCCGCCCGCCTCCTCGACGAGGGCGGCCGCCCCCTCACCGCCACCGGCCCCGCCCAGGTCCTCGTCTGGGCGTTCGCCTGACGGCCGACCGCACAGGTCACCGGGGTCTCGAGGCTCGTCGCCAGGGCTCCTCGCACCTCGACCACCACGAGCCCGCAGGCTGGGCGAGGGGCCGCGAGACCCCCGCACCCGAAGGACGGCCTAGTCGCGCCGGGCGGCGACGCCGAGCCGGTCGAGGACGGCGCGGGCGGCGCGGAGGCCCGAGGAGATCGCGCCGGCCACGCCGGGGGCCTCGCGGTGGTCGCCGGCCACGAAGACGCCGTCGCCGAGGTCGACCTCGCGCGGGCGGAGCAGCGGCGGCCGGACGGCCGGCCAGGCGGAGTCGTGGGCGTGGCGGGTGACGAGGTCCCAGGTGGCGGTCTCGGCGTGGAAGAGCTGGCCGAGGTGGCGGCGCACGTCGGCCTCCGACTCGGCGCCGGCGGGCTCGCCGGGCAGCGGCACGGCCGCGGCGCCGACCAGGGCGCGGCCGGCCGGGGCGTAGCGGGGGGCCACGTTGGAGACGACGAGGGCGTGGGACACCGGCCCGCCGGCCGGGCCGAGGGGGTTCACGAAGGTCGTCTTGAGGGTGGTCGGCGGCGCCTCGGTGGCGAACCACCACGTGCTGACGGCTCGCATCGCCGGCACCCCGAGGCCGAGGAGCATCGACGCCGCCCCGGGGTCGGTGGCGACGACGACGGCCGAGGCCCGCAGCACGTCGTCGCCCGTGGCCACAGCGGTGCCGACGCCGGTGTCGCGCGACACGGCCTCGACGGCGACGCCCAGCTCGACGCGACGCGAGAGGCCGAGCGCGAGCTGGTCGGGCAGCGACTGCATGCCCAGCGACGGCACGGCCGGGCTGCCGTCGCGCAGCCGCTGCAGCACGGTCATGGCGTGCTGGTAGGAGGTGCGGAGGTCCTCGTCGCCGAACAGCAGCCGGAACGCCGGCCGCAGCACCTCCTCGCGCAGCCGGCCGCTGATGCCGTGCTGGTCGAGCGACTCGCCGAGGGTGCGGTCGGCACCCAGGGCGATGCGTTCGGTCGGCCGGCGCAGGGGGTCGCTCCAGCGCATCAGCCGGGCGACGTCCTGCGGCTCGCCGAGACCGGCACGCACGGCGTGGATCAGCGCGGTCTGCGAACCCTGCAGGATCCGGTAGCCCTGCGGCGAGGCGACGACCAGGCCGCGGTCGATGGGCCGCGGGTTGAGCGCGGCGACGTCGAGCGCCTCGCGCAGCACCGGGTGCGTGGCGTCGACCCACGACAGGCCGAGGTCGCAGCGGAAGCCGTCGACCACGTGACCGCCGGTGCGGCCCCCGACTCGGGCGCTGCGCTCCAGCACCCGGACGTGCAGCCCCGACCCCTCGAGCACGCGCGCGCAGGCGAGCCCGGCGACCCCCGCGCCGACCACGACGACGTCGGCGTCCATCGAACGACGCCCACCACGCGTCTCGGCCGCCGCGGCCGCGGCGTGATCGGCGGCCGGGTCGGCCCCGTCCGAGGGCCCCATGGTGCGACCAGTATCGCCCAGGGCGCCTCGACCCCGACCCGGACGCGACCAGCCGCCGGCGTTGGTCTGGACCACGGACGAGGCGCGCTCGACAGCGTCGTGCCTGGTCAGGAGCGGGTCAGGAGTGGGCCAGGAAGGGCCGGGGTTCCGGTCAGCCGTGCGCGGCGGGACGCGGTGCCACCGGGCAGCCGGCGTGGACGCCGAGGTCCTCCACCCGGTAGCTGTCGGGGTAGCTGCGGAACCAGCCGAAGTCGCTGGCGTACTTCGGGCGGCCACGGCTCGGCAGCAGCCGCAGCACGCGGGCCCGGGCCCGCATGCCGGCCCGCACCACCGCGCGGTCGAGCCGCGAGGGGCGGTCGTAGCCGAGGGCGTCGAGCAGCGGGTCGTCCATCAGCGCGAAGGCGAAGCGTCGTACGAGCGAGGCGGGCAGCAGGTGGTTCGGCGGGAAGGTGGCCATCAGGTCGAGCGTCGAGTCGGCGACGCGGCGCGCGCCCTCGTCGAAGCCGAAGCGCTCGCTCTCGTAGGCGTCGAGCAGCCGCGCGAAGCCGTCGTACGTCGTCGGCACGTCGCGGATCGCCATGTGGCGGCCGAGCTCGCGGTAGTAGTGCACGCCCGCCTCGACCTCCTGCGCCGTCATCGGGCGGAAGCCCCAGTCGTCGATCCACCGCTTCGGCACCACCACGAAGGTCGCCAGCACGTAGCGCATGTCGTCGTTGCTGATGTCGTGCCGGCCGTGCATCTGGTTGATCCGGCGTACGGCGGCCCGTCCGCGGGTGCTGCCGAGGCCGTGGCGCGAGACCTCCTCGAGCAGCAGGCCGGTGTCGTCGTAGCGCTTCTGCACCCGCTCGGTGAACTCCCCGGTGCTCATCAGCAGGCGGCCGATCGACGGCACGGCGTAGGTGCGGAACAGCGCGAACGACAGCGCCTGGAGCGTGTCCCACGGGTAGTCGTGGGCGCCGAGCCCCTCGAGGATCTCGGCGTGGTCGGCCACCGGGTCGAGGGTGCGGCTGCGCCGCTCCCAGTGGCGGCGGGGCACGAGGCGCGGCCGGCGGTCTCGAGACGTCACGGGGTGCTCCTGGGTCCGGGATGACCGTGACAGTACTACTGTCACGGTCGCTCGACCAGGTGCTCAGCCCTCCAGGAAGGCCCGCAGCAGCGGCCCGGCCGTGCTCGAGCCCGACTCGCCCTCCTCGACGAAGACGGCGACGGCGAGGTCGCCCTGCGCCCCGACCATCCACGCGTGCGTGCGGGGCGGCTGGTCGTCGCCGAACTCCGCCGTCCCGGTCTTGGCCAGCACCGCGGGCGGGGCGAGGTCGGCCAGCAGCGAGCCGCTGCCCTCCGTGACGACCGCCCCCATCATCGTGCGGAGCGCCTGCGCCTCGGCGCCCGTCAGCGGGGTGCGCGGCTGCTCCTGCTCGACGTCGACGTCGGGCAGCAGCCGCGGGAGCACCGCCTCCCCGGCGACCACCGACGCGGTCACGGCCGCCATCGCGAGCGGCGAGGCGAGCACGGTGCCCTGCCCGATCGTCGCGGCGGCCGCGCCGGTCCCCGACTCCGCCCGCGGCACCTCGCCGAGGAAGGCCGGGAAGCCGAGGTCGTGGTCGACCCCGAGGCCGAGCGAGGCGGCCGCCGAGGCGAGGGCGTCGGGGCCGAGCCGGTCGGCAGCGCCGATGAAGGCCGTGTTGCACGACCGGGCGACGGCGTCGCGCAGCGTGATGTCGCCGAGGCCGGAGCCGGGGTAGTCGTCGTAGTTCTCGAACTCGCGGCCGTCGACGGTGACGGTGGCCGGGCACGACACCAGGCTGTCGGGGCCGAGCCCCTCGCGCAGCAGCGCGAGGCTGGTGACCACCTTGAACGTCGAGCCCGGCGCGTACTGGCCGAACGTCGCGGTCGAGTAGCCGTCGGACCCGGGACCGCTGGCCGCCGCGAGCACCTCGCCCGTCGACGGCCGCAGCGCGACGAGCCCGCTCGCCGGGCCGACGTCGGCGAGCACCCGCTGCGCCCGCTCCTGCAGGGCGAGGTCGAGGGTGGTGCGCAGCGGCTCGCCCGCGACCGCGTCGACGGCGAACAGCTCCCGGGGCTCGCCGTCGCTCGGCACGGCGTCGACGGTGACCCCGGGCCTGCCGGCGAGCCGCTCGTCGTAGCGGCGCTGCAGCCCCGACAGCCCCACCTCGTCGCCCGCCGCCACCCGGCCGTCGCTGTCCTCGACGACCTCCGCGGTCGCCGGACCCACCGAGCCGAGCAGGGCAGCGGCGAAGTCACGGGTGGGCGCGAGCGGCAGGGAGTCGGTCAGCAGCCGGGCACCGCGCACCGCCGCGAGCGCGTCACGTGTGCTCTCGTCGAGGTCGGCGGCGCGGTAGACGATGGCCTCGACGAAGGCGCGCTCGCCCGCGGCGCGCACCTGGGCGACGTACGGCGCGGGGTCGACGTCGACGAGGGCGGCCACCTCGCGGGCGGCCGCGACCGCGACGCGGCGGGGCACCGCACCCCGGTCGACGCCGACCCGCACGACCGGTCGCGGCTCGACGATCCGGGCGTCGTCCGCACCGAGCACGTCGCCGCGCACGGCCCCGACGCGGGTCGCGACCAGCCGCTCGTCGTCGCCGAGCCCGGGGGCCACGAGGGCGGGCTGCCACCGCAGCCGCCACTCGTCGCCGGCCTGCTCGAGCACGCCCTCGCTGGTGTAGCGCCAGGTCTCGACACCGAGGTCCCACGACCAGGCGAGCGTCGCGGTGGCGGCACCGTCGCCGGCCTCGCCCCCGACCTCGACGTCGCGCACCTCGACGGACGGGTCGCCCGGCAGCCCGGTGACCACGGCGTCGTACGCCGCTCGGGCCGCCGGCTCGTCGCCCGCGAACCGGACGCGCTCGGTCTCGCCCGAGCTCAGGGCCGCCGCGGCGGTCTCCGCGGCGGCCTGCACCTCGTCGTCGCTGCTCCAGGGTGCGCTGCAGGCGCTGCCCAGGAGGAGCAGGAGGACCAGCGGGACGGTGCGGTGACCCGGGCGCATGGTCAGCATGAGACCACGCCCGTCGTGCGCACCCACGGCGCTGGTCTGTGTCGCGCCGACCGGCCGACGGCGGAGAGGGCGGTCGGCGCGACACAGGTCCGGTGGCCGTCGCCTCGACCGCCCCGTCCGTACCCGGCGCCCGCCCCGCTGACACGCTCGTGCAGGTCAGCGGCCTGCGGTCAGCCCGCGGCGGTGCCGTGCTTGCGGATGAACTGGGCGGCCACCTCGACCACCTTGAGGTTCATCTCCTGCGAGACCCGCGAGAGCAGCCGGAAGGCCTCGTCGGCGTCGACGCCGTGGCTGGCCATGAGCAGGCCGATGGCCTTGCCGATCTCGCGGTTGCTGGTCAGGCCCTCACGCAGCGTGCGGGCCTCGTCGCCACGGTCGAGCGCGACCAGGGCGACGGAGGCGAAGGACACGAGCATCGAGGCCTGGTCGAGCGAACGCTGGGTGAGCGCACCGGGGGTGTCGCTGAAGAGGTTGAGCGCGCCCACCTTGTGGCCGTCGTGGCGCAGCCGGAAGCCGGCCGAGCCCCGGATGCCGAGCTCTCCCTGCAGCCGCTCGGCCAGCTCGGGCCAGTCGCAGGTGCCGGAGCCGAGGTCGCCGCACAGGTGCTCGTCGGGCTTGTCGTCGTCGAGCGCGTCGAGGCACGGCCCGGCGTCGACCTCCTGCTCGATCTCGTCGCACGCCTTGGCCGTGGCGTCGGAGGCGGCGGCGGTGTGGACCCGGTGGCCGCGCCGCAGCATCAGCGACGCGTGGTCGCAGCCGTCGACCAGCTGGACAGCGGCCTCCACGACGTGCTGGTGCACGGCCTCGTGGGACTCGCCTGCGTAGACGACCTCGGCCAGCCCACGGAAGGTCTGCTGCATCTCGGGCGGGTAGTTCTCGGGCACGACAGACGGCTCCTCTCCGGGCGGTGGGGCGCCGGACGAACGGTGAGGCCCGACCGGTCCGGAGCAGATCATGACACGGGCGTCTCGGGGTAGACCTCGGTCTCGGTCGCCTTCACCGAGACCCAGACCTCGCGCCCCGGGCCCAGGCGCAGCTCGGCGACCGCGGCAGCGGTGACGTCGACCAGGGCGTCGGGCGCAGCGGGCCCGCCGACGACCTGCAGCCGGACCCGCTCGCCGAGCCGCTCCATCGCGCCCACGCGACCGCTCCAGGAGTTGCGCGCGCTGCTCGAGCGCGGTTGCTCGAGGTGGAGCGCGACGGCGCTGGGACGCACCGCGACGAGCACCGGACCGGGCGTCAGCGGCCCGTCGGGGGCGACGCTGAGCGTGCCGCCGACGACGAGGTCGACGCGGCCGTCACCGCGGTGCCGGCCGCGCCAGAGGTTCAGCCCCATCAGCCGGGCGACGTACGTCGACGCGGGCCGCTGCGCGACCTCGGCAGGCGGCCCCTGCTGCACCAACCGGCCCTGCTCGACCACGACGAGGCGGTCGGCGAGCACCATCGCCTCGAGGGGGTCGTGCGTGACCAGCACCGTGGGTCCGGCGACGTCGGCGAGGTGGGTGCGCAGGAAGGCGCGCACGTCGAGCCGGGCGCCGGCGTCGAGCGCGGCCATCGGCTCGTCGAGCAGCAGCACCTCAGGCTCGCTGGCCAGGGCTCGCGCGATCGCGACCCGCTGCGCCTGGCCGCCCGAGAGCGCGCCGGGCCGGCGCGGGGCGAGGTCGGCGAGCCCGAGCCGCTCCAACCAGCCGTGGGCGTGCTCGCGCGACGCCCGACGGCCCCGTCCCCGCGAGCGCGCGGCGAAGGCGACGTTGTCGACGACGCTGAGGTGCGGGAAGAGCCGGTAGTCCTGGAAGACCACGCCCGCCCGCCGACGCTCCGCCGGCACGTGCACGCCCGGGCCCTCCCAGGTGCGGCCGGCGACGCCCACCGCGCCGGCGGCGAGCGGCTCGAGCCCGGCGACGGCGCGCAGCAGCGTCGACTTGCCGGCGCCGTTGGGCCCGAGCACGGCGACGACCTCCCCCGGCGACACCTCCAGGGCCAGCTCGAGGCAGAACCCGCCCCGCTCGACGCGACCGTCGACCACGAGACCCCCGCTCACCGGCGCACCACCTCGGCGCTCGCCCAGCGCCCCCGCAGCAGCACCAGCACCGCGACCGACACCGCGAGCAGCACCAGCGCCAGCGCCACCGCGGAGTCGGGGTCGGACTGGAAGCGCTGGTAGATCTCCAGCGGCATGGTGCGGGTGGCGCCCTGCAGGCTGCCGGCGAAGGTGATGGTGGCGCCGAACTCGCCCAGCGCCCGCGCCCAGCACAGCACCGCGCCCGCCACCACCGCCGGGCGCACCAGCGGGAGCGTGACCCGGCGGAAGGTGGTGAGCCGGCCCGCCCCGAGCGTGGCGGCCGCCTCGTCGTACCCCTGCGACGCGGTGCGGAAGGCACCCTCGACCGCTATCACGAGGAAGGGCATGGCCACGAAGGTGTTGGCGAGCACGACGGCGGGCGTCGAGTAGGGGATCGAGACGCCGAACCACGCGTCGAGCCAGCGGCCGACCACGCCGTTGCGGCCGAAGGCGAGCAGCAGCGCGATGCCCCCGACGACCGGGGGGAGCACCAGCGGCACCGTGACCAGCGCCCGCAGCAGGCGTACGCCGCGGGCGCGCGACCGCGCGAGCACCCAGGCCAGCGGCACCCCGAGCACGAGCGAGACCAGCGTGGCCGCCGTGGCGCACAGCAGCGACAGCCGCAGCGCGTCGAGCGAGGCCGGCGTCGTCAGCAGCGCCGGCAGCTGCCCCCACGGTGCACGGAGCAGCAGGCCGAGCAGGGGCAGCAGCAGGAGCAGCACCGCGAGCGCCGCCGGGAGGCGCAGCGACCAGGGGACCGACGGCCTCATGGCCCCATCATCACGGGGCGGACCCGAACCCGGCCTCCTGGAGCACCCGGGTGCCCTCGTCGGAGAGCACGAGGTCGACCCAGGCCTGCGCCAGGTCGGCGTGCTCGGAGGCAGCGACGACCGCGACGGGGTAGTCGGTGGTGGCGTTGACGTCGGCCGGGACCTCGACCTCGCGCACCTCGTCGCCCGCCGCCTGCGCGTCGGTCACGTAGACGAGACCGGCGTCGACCTCGCCCAGCGTGACCTTCGTCAGCACCGACTTGACGTCGACCTCCTCGGTCACCGGCTGCACGTCGAGGCCGGCGTTGTCGAAGACCTGCGCCGCGACCACGCCGCACGGCACGTCGGGGGCACAGACCGCGACGCTGACCTCGGGGTCGGCCAGGTCGTCGAGCGAGCCGACACCACCGGGATCGTCGGGCGGCGTGACGACGGCGAGGTCGTTGGTGGCGAAGACGGTCGGCTCGTCGACCGCGTCGGCGTCGACCAGGGTCTGCATGTTCGTGGTGCTCGCGGAGGCGAACACGTCGGCGGGCGCACCCCCGGCGATCTGCTCCGAGAGCCCCGAGCTCGGGCCGAGCTCGAGCTCGACGTCGACGTCGGGGTTCTGCTCCTCGAAGGTCTTCTCCAGCTCCCCGAACGACTCCGTGAGCGACGCCGCGGCGAAGATCCGCAGCGTGGTGCTCTCCTGCGTGGCGGGATCCTCGTCCTGGCCCTCCCCCCCGCAGCCCGCGAGGACCAGGACGACAGCAGTGGTGGCAGTGACCGCCACCAGACGGGTGCGCTTCATCGGGAGACCTCCGGCAGCTCGACGACGACGTTGGTGGACTTCACGCTCGCCACGGCCAGCACGCCGGGCTCGAGCTCGAGCTCGTCAGCGGCCTCGCGGCTCATCAGGGACACGACGCGGTGCGGCCCGGCCTGCAGCTCGACCTGCGCCATCACGGTGTCGCGCACGACCCGGGTGACCAGGCCGACGAAGCGGTTGCGCGCCGACGCCGAGACGATCGGCCCCGGGTCGAGGTGCTCGCCCGCCGCCGCGACCTCCTGCGCCAGGCTCGCCAGCTCGACCCCGTCGACCACCTGACGTCCGCTGTCGTTGCGCCGGGTCGTCAGCCGCCCCGAGTCGGCCCAGCGCCGCACGGTGTCGTCGCTGACGCCGAGCAGCTCGGCCGCCTGTCGGATCGGGTACGTCGCCACGGCGCACATCCAACCGCATCCGCGGTCGTCCCGGCCAGCCAAGTCCGCATCTGCGTCTGTGGCACGACGTGATCAGCCCCCGGGGAAGGTTGTCGGGGTCCACCGTGTTGGCTGGTGACGTGCGCTCGTTCCTCGCCGACACCCGGCCGCTGCGGGACCGCCACTTCCGGCGGCTGTGGCTGGCCAACATCGTCACGGTCGTGGGGGCGCAGCTGACGGTGGTGGCGGTGCCGGCGCAGGTGTACGCCATCACCGGCTCGTCGGCGTACGTCGGCCTGACCGGCGTCTTCGGCCTGGTGCCGCTGGTCGTGTTCGGCCTGTGGGGAGGCGCACTGGCCGACGTCTTCGACCGCCGCACCATGCTCGTGGTGACGACGGTCGGGCTGATCGGCACCAGCGGGCTGTTCTGGCTGTTCTCCGCCAGCGGGTCGACCGACGTGTGGCTGCTGCTGGGGCTGTTCTCGGTGCAGCAGGCCTTCTTCGCGGTGAACCAGCCGACGCGCAGCGCCGTGCTGCCGCGGCTGCTCGACAAGGAGCTGCTGCCCGCGGCCAACTCGCTCAACATGACGGTGATGCAGGCCGGCGCGATCGCCGGGCCGCTGGTGGCGGGCGTGCTGCTGCCCTTCACCGGGTTCGCGTGGCTCTACCTGGTCGACACCGTGACCCTCGTGCCGACGCTGCTCGCCGTGGTGGCGCTGCCGCCGCTGCCGGTCGAGGGCACCACCGGCAGCCCGGGCCTGCGGGGGGTCGTCGACGGCTTCGCCTACCTCGCACGCCAGCCGGTGCTGCTGATGTCGTTCGTCGTCGACGTCATCGCGATGCTCTTCGGCATGCCGCGGGCGCTGTTCCCCGAGATCGCGCACCTCGACTTCGGCGGCCCGGCCGACGGGGGGCTCGTGTTCGCGCTGCTCTTCGCCGGCATCCCCATCGGCGCCGTGCTCGGCGGCATCTTCTCGGGCTGGGTCTCTCGCATCGACCGCCACGGCCTCGCCGTCGTCGTCGCGGTGCTGGTGTGGGGCGTGGCCATGGCCGGCTTCGGCTCGGCCGTCGGGCTCGCCGCCGTCGCCCCCGGCCCCGCGCTGGTCCTGGCCGTGCTGATGCTCGTCGTCGGCGGTGCCGCCGACATGACCTCGGCGGCGTTCCGCACCTCGATGCTGCAGACCGCGGCCGCCGACGCCGTCCGTGGCCGGCTCCAGGGCGTCTTCACCGTCGTCGTGGTCGGTGGCCCACGCATCGCCGACGTCGTCCACGGCGCCGCCGCCGTCAGCCTCGGCACCGCCGTCACCGCCGGCGGCGGTGGCGTGCTCGTCGTGGTCGGCACCGTGCTCGCCGTCCTCGCCTACCCCGCCTTCGTCCGCTACCGCGTGAGCCAGGTCGTCTCGCAGAGGACGGCCTGAGGGTCCGCCTGCTCAGGTCGCGCGGGGCCGGGCGGTGCTGTCGCGCACGACGAGCTCGGTCGGCAGCACCACGTCGTCGGGCACCCGGCCAGGCTGCTGCGACGGTCCACACCACGCAGGAGCGCCGGGCCGTCAGGCGTGCCCCACGTGGACCGCCTCAGACCCGCACGCCGTGGGGGCGACCGGGGTCGGCCTCGGCGGGGCCGGCGTCGCCGGCGTGGGCGGCCTCGAGCTGGGCGCAGACGGCGAGGCCGTAGAACAGCGAGACCGACGTCATCAGGGTCCAGGCCAGCAGTGCCACGATGCCGGCCAGCGGGCCGTACACGTCGCCGAAGGCCGGGCTGAGGCGCACGTACGTCGCCAGCAGGCCGGTCGCGACGAGCGTCATCACCACCGCGAGGCCGGACCCGAGCGCGAGCCACGACAGTCCCGGTTGCCGTCGGCGCGGGGCGTGGTCGAAGAGCACGGCGATGGTGACGACCAGCAGCGCCAGCCCGGCCGGCCAGCGCAGCACCTCGAAGGTCCGGGCGGTGCCGGGGTCCCAGCCGTAGAGGTCGACCAGCCCGTCGGCCAGCGCCCCGCCGCCGACCAGCAGCACGAAGCCGACGCCCACCGGCGCCGCGAGCAGCGCCGTCATCGCCGCGGCACGGCCGTACTTCGCGAGCGCGGGCCGGTCGCGGCGGATGCCGTAGATCCGGTTGCCGCCGCGCTCGACCTGGGCGACCGCGGTGGTCATCGACAGCACCGAGAGCAGCAGGCCGCCGGCCAGTGCGACCTCGCCCGCGACCTCGCTGCCACCCTCCTCCAGCGCGGCGGCGAGCGCGTCGCCCTGGCCCGAGCCCGGCGAGACCGCCTCCACGACGAGCGCGAGCAGCCGCGCGGGGCGCTCGGCGTCGAGGTCGAACGCCAGTCCGGTCAGCGCCAGCACGAACGGCACCACCGCCATCGCCGACTGCAGCGCGAGCGCGCGCGAGCTGGAGAAGCCGTCGCCGTAGCGGAAGCGCACGAAGGAGTCGACGAGCAGCCGGCGCAGGCCGAGGCGTCGTACGGCGTGCCAGGCGTCCTCCGCGTCGAGCTCGTCGCCGTCCATCTCGACGGTGACCGGGACGAGGCGGGCGGTGGTCACGACCGGAGCCTAGGGTGCAGCAGTGCTGCGCGTGACCACCTGGACGCTCGAGTCCCGCCGACCTCCCGACGGGCCCCCGCGGCCGTGGCCGGGCGGCGTACGGCTGGAGCGGGTGGCGGCGCCGACGCCGGAGCTCGCGCGGTGGCTGTACGCCGTGGTGGGCGGTCCTTGGACGTGGACCGACCGCCTGGGGTGGTCGTGGCAGCAGTGGCTCGACGAGCTGGCCGTGCCCGGCACCGAGCTGCACGTGCTGCACGCCGAGGGCGCGCCGCAGGGGTACGTCGAGCTCCAGCCGGCCGGTCGCGAGGTCGAGATCCGCTACCTCGGCCTGGTCGGGGACGCCATCGGCCGCGG
Source organism: Nocardioides marmoraquaticus (assembly GCF_054777915.1). Taxonomy (NCBI): domain Bacteria; kingdom Bacillati; phylum Actinomycetota; class Actinomycetes; order Propionibacteriales; family Nocardioidaceae; genus Nocardioides; species Nocardioides marmoraquaticus. The sequence goes on from NZ_BAAHAA010000004.1 coordinate 96,700, forward strand.
CTGGGGCGGGCTGCTGCTCGAGCACGGCATCGACCTGGCCTGGTCGCTGCCCGCCCGGCACGGCCTGCCGACCACCACCCGCGTGTGGGTCCACACGTGCTCGCTCGACGGTGACGCCGCGCTGGCCAACTACCGCGCCCGCGGGATGTCGGTGGTCGACGAGGTGGTCACCGACGAGGACGTGCCCGCCTCACCACCCGGCGCCTGGACGGCCTCCACGGGTCTCGCGGAGTAGGTCAGTCGAGGCCGGTCTGCTCCCGCACCCAGTGCCACGTGCGCTCGACGTCGCCGGGTCGGCTCCGGGTCTTCGCGAGCAGGTGGGTGGCCCGGGCGCGGCGGTCGTGCCACAGCTCGCCCGAGGCGGGCGGGGGCTCGACGGCGGCGAGCCAGACGGTGGTGTCGGCGCCGCCGTCGGCGTCGCGCAGCACCGGCTTGGTGATCGTGTGGAAGCCGGGCAGCGAGTCGACCACGCCGGGCGTGTCGGCCCAGCCGGGGTGCGTGGCGTGGACGCCGACCCGCTGCGGCGCCCACCGGGCCCCCAGCACCGGCAGCAGCTCGACCTGGGCGCGCTTGCTGCGCGCGTAGGCGGTGGTGCCGGAGTAGCCGCCCTTTCCCACCTCGAGGTACTCCGGGTCGTCGGCGCGCAGGCGCTGGCCGTACATGCCGCCGGAGGTCACCATGACGACCCGCGCGTCGCGGCCGACGAGGCGGTCGAGCAGCAGCTCGGTCATCAGCACCGGCCCGAGCACGTGCACCGCCATGGTCAGCTCGTGGCCCTGCGGCGACTCGGTGCGCTCGGCCGGCAGCGCCCCGGCGTTGTGCACCAGCACGTCGAGGCCGTCGACGTCGTCGCGCAGCGCCGCGGCGAAGCGACGTACGTCGTCGAGGTCGCTCACGTCGCAGCGGTCGACCACCGCCGTCGCCCCGGGCACGTCGTCGAGCAGCTGCCGGCGCACCCGCTCGCCCTTCTCGGTGTCGCGCACCACCAGCCGCACCGTCGCGCCGAGGCGGGCCAGGCCGGTCGCCGTCGCGAGTCCCAGCCCGGAGCTGGCGCCCGTGACCGCGGCGGTGCGCCCGGCCAGCGCGTCGGGCGCGGGGTCGGCCGGCCACGTCGGCAGCCGACGCCGGGCGGCGTACCCCAGCTGCGAGAACCCGAGGGCGATGCTGCGGTCGAGGCCGGTGTCGAGGGCGCGGGCGAGCGAGGCGGGCAGGGAGCTCATGCAGGGCTCGTAACCGTGTGGTTCGACGTGAAACCGCGGGCGGTCGGCCCGCCAGGTCGGTCGGCGCCGGGCCGGTGCTTCTCGTTCGAGAAGCACCCGGCTGCTCGGTCACGGCGGGTCGGACCCGCGGCTCTCCTCCTGCTCGACGAGCGCCTCGAGGTCCTTGAGCCGGTCGAGGCCGTTGAGCGCGCGGGCCATGCGCTGGTTGCCCTCGAGGCGCTCGCGCTGGCGGTGCAGGAACCACCAGTAGCCGGCGGTAAAGGGGCAGGCGTCGTCGCCGACGCGGACCTTGGGGTCGAGCTCGCACGACCCGCAGTGGTCGCTCATCTTGTTGATGTAGGCGCCACCGGAGGTGTACGGCTTGGTGGCCAGCACGCCGCCGTCGGCGTGCTGGCTCATGCCGACCACGTTGGGCACCATCACCCAGTCGTAGCCGTCGACGAACGCACGGTGGAACCAGTCGGTCAGCTGCTCCGGCGCCCAGCCGCGCTGCAGGCCGTAGGAGCCGAGCACCATCAGCCGCGGGATGTGGTGCACCCAGCCCCGCTCGGCGACGGCGTCGAGGGTGTGCGAGAGGCACCGCGCGCGGGTGGCGTCGCCGTCGAGCGTCGCCCACCAGTCGGGGACCTTGCGCCGCTGCTGCAGCTTGTTGGAGCGGCGGTAGTCGTCGCCGAGGTACCAGTAGAGGTGCCACATGTAGTCGCGCCAGCCCATCACCTGCCGCACGAACCCCTCGACGGAGGCCAGCGGCGCGTCTCCCGCGGCGTGCACCTCCTCGGCGCGCCGCACCACGGTCAGCGGGTCGAGCAGCCCGAGGTTCATCGGCGCCGAGATCACCGAGTGGGCCATCCAGGGGTCGTCCTCGAGGATGGCGTCCTCGTGCGGGCCGAACTGCGGCAGCCGGTGGGCCAGGAAGTGGTCGAGCACCGCCTCCGCCTCGGCCCGGGTCGCGGCGAAGAGCCGGGGGCCGTCGCGGCCGATGAAGGAGACGTCGCCGTCGGCCTCCCAGCGGTCGAGGTCGCGACGCACCTGCTCGTCGATCTCGTCCTCCTCGGGCCACGGCGGGTCGTCGAGGCCGAGGGTGTCCTGCCCCTTGGGCGGGGGCTCGCGATTGTCGTGGTCGTAGTTCCACTTGCCGCCGACGGGGTCGTTGCCGTCCATCAGCACCTCGTGGCGCCGGCGGGCGTGGCGGTAGAAGTCCTCCATCAGCAGCCGGTTGCCCTCGCGGCCGTCGGCCCAGTGGTCGAAGTCCTCGCGGGTCGTCACGAAGCCCCGCGCCGGGAGCCGCTCGATGTCACGCTCCTTGCCGCCGACCGACCCGTCGGCGAGCCCGCGCACGAACCGCACCGCGGCGAAGGACGTCGGCTGGACGACCTGGAGGTCGCGGGTGCGGCGGCCGAGGCCCTCGACGTAGGTGTCGGTCTGCCGGTACGACACCCGGTCGCCGAGCTCAGCGGCGCGGTGGCGCATCGCCGAGAGGATCAGATGGGCCTTGGCCCGGTGGTAGCGCTTGCGGGCGAAGACCCGCTTGCTCTCGACCATCAGCACGTCGCCGTCGTGGTCGTCGAGGAAGTGCTCGCCGAGCTGGTCACCGAAGAGCCAGCGCGTCGTCATGGGCGCCTCATGGACGTTCCGTACCCGTGCCCGACTGCGACAAGCCGGCCCGCCGGCGGGCCCCGGGCAGCTCGTAGCGCGGCGTACGGCGCTTCTCCGGCGTCGCCTCGCGCGCCGCCCTCGCCGCCCGGGTCAGGGCGTCGTGGACGTTGCGGAGGTTCATCACCAGGGCGCCGTACTGGCGCCACTTGACCGGCGGCAGCGAGGCCTCGGAGAAGTCCCGGGCGAGCTGCTCGAGCCGGGCGGTGAGCGTCTCGAGGCCGTCGGCGTCCTGCAGCTTTGCCAGCTCCGCCACCGACCCGGCGAGGTCGCACCACCGCTCGCGGAACTCGACGTCCCACGGGGTGTCCTCCTCGACGCTGCGCCGCATCGTGCGCGCCATGCTGAGGCAGTCGGCGATGCCCTGCTCGAGCTCGTGCAGCATCTTCTTGAGGTCGGCCCAGCCGGTGGGTCGGGAGCGGCGCGGGTTGAAGCGACCGCTCTCGCGCGCCTGCCACAGCAGCCGCCACGCCTGGTCGACGTGGAGGTCGACGCGGCGGATGTCGCGCACCCACTCGTCGGTCTCGTCGGTGGTCAGGCCGTCGCCGGCGCCGCGGGCCATCGCCCCCAGCACGTCGGCGAGCTGGCCGGGCAGCTGCTCGGCCCACGACCACGCCGCGCGGTCGCGCAGCGGCGGCCAGACCAGCAGGTTGACCGCCAGGCCGACCGCGACGCCGACCGCGGTGTCGACGAGCCGGCTCGACAGCAGCTCCATCTGGTCGGTCGACCCGGTGGCCAGCGTGACGAGCCCGGTCGTCGCGATCGTGCCGGCCTCCTCCTTGACCCACGGCAGCTGCCCTAGCATGAAGCCGACCAGGATGACCAGCCCGAGGCTCCACGGCTCGATGCCGAACAGCGTGCCGACGGAGAAGGCCAGGAAGACCGCGAAGAACGTCGCCGCCACCTGCTGGGTGCCGCGCGAGACGGTCTTGTAGATCGTCGAGTGCACCACGAGCACCGCCGCCCACGGTGCGAGGAAGGCCTGGTCGAGCTGGCCCACGTCGGTCGCCAGCCACCACGCCAGACCACCGGCCAGGGCCGTCTTGACGATCTGCACCTGGTCGACGACGCGGACCGGGTCGACCCGGCGGCGCAGCCGCTGCACGGGCTCGGTCGAGACGCTGGTCACCACCCGGGGCACGTACCCCGGCACCCGTGCCCCACCGGTCGCACCGTTCCCTGGACCGTGGTGGTCGTCAGGCCCTACGCTGCTCCGGCGACATCGCACCCCTCGCCGGTACGCCGAGTCCTGCCCACCGACGCGAGGTCCGACCGAGATCGACGGGGCAGGAGTGGGGGAACCACACGTTCCACCGCGCCGACCGGGTCCGCCCGGTCGCGCTAGGGGTGAAGTCGTCTCACGACGGCAGAGCACTTTCCCGGCTCCAACCCGACAGCTCACCTCGCAGGCGTGGGAAAGGCTCCCCCGTGCTCCCTGCCCTGCACCCTGCCCTGCGCATCCCCGCCCAGCTCCTCCTCGTGGTCGTCATGGCGCTCGGCCTGCTGCTCGCCAGCCCCGTGGGCGACGCCCACGCCGCTTCCCGTGCGAAGAAGATCTCCAACGCCACCGGCATCGCGCTGAACCAGAAGGGCGACCCCTACCGCTACGGCGCGGCGGGCCCCAGCGCCTTCGACTGCTCCGGCCTCATCTACTACAGCTTCCGCAAGGCCGGCGTCAGCGTTCCCCGCACCTCCGGCGCCCAGGCCGGCGCGGTGCGCCGCGTCGCCAAGTCGAACCTCAAGCGCGGCGACCTGATGTTCTTCCACAACGGCGGCCGGGTCTACCACGCCGCGATCTTCCTCGGCCGCTCGAAGGGCAAGGTGCACATGCTGCACTCCCCCAGCTCGGGCAAGCGGGTCTCGAAGGCGTCGCCGTGGACGTCGAGCTGGTTCGGCGGCACCCTGCGCTGATGCCCCGAGACCGGCGCGGCTGCCGTCCCGGCGGCCGCGCCGGTCCTAGCCTGCCCTCATGACCCCTCCCGGTCCCGACGCGCAGGTCGCCCCCACGACCGTCGAGCACCCCCTCGGGGCGCTCGACCAGCTCTTCGTCGCCTCGCCCGAGGTCCCCGCGCGCACCACCGTGCCCGCCACCCTCGGCCTCCTCGCGGGCCTCGCCGCCCTCGTCTCCTCGCTGTGGCGCGCCAACCTCGGGATCGCGGTCGCCCTGGCCGTGCTGGCCGTCGTCCTCAGCGTCATCGGGCTGGCCCGCGCCAGCCGGCCCGGCACCGCCGGCGGAGTCACCGCGGCCCTCGGGCTCGTCGCCGCCCTGCTGACCGGCGCCCTGGTCGCGCTGCGCTACGCGGGGGTCGACACCGCTGTCGCCGGCGACCTGTCGCTGCGCCCGCTCGTCGACTGGCTCGCCGCGCTGCTCCCCGCCCCGCCCGTCTGAGCGGGTCGTCCGCGTCCTCTCCTAGCCTGGACGACGTGCCCGACCCCGCCCCCGCGACCGTGCCTGCGCTCGACGACGCCACCCGGCCGCGCTACCCGGTGCCGGCCGGAGCGTCGTACGACCCGTGGCAGGAGCAGCAGGCGCGGCACCTCGTCGACGTGCACGACATGCTGCGCGCCGAGCTGACCCAGCTGCGCGACGTCGTCGAACAGGTACGCCGCGGGCTGCTGCAGGTGGGCCAGGCGCGCTCGGTGATCAACACCATGACGATCCGGCAGAACAACTGGACCCTCGGCGCCTACTGCGAGAGCTACTGCCGCGTCGTCACCGGCCACCACACCCTCGAGGACCGCTCGATGCTGCGCCACCTCGCCGCCGTCGACCCCGACAGCCGCCCGGTCGTCGAGCGGCTGCACGCCGAGCACGAGGTCGTCGCCGAGGTGCTCGAGGAGGTCGACCGGCGCCTCGTCGCACTCGTCGCGGCGTCGCCGGCCGAGGTGTCCGACGCGCTCGAGCACCTCGCCGAGGTCGTCGACCAGCTGTCGACGGTGCTGCTGTCGCACCTGACCTACGAGGAGACCGAGCTGCACCACCCGCTCGCGGTCCACGGCATGGTGACCGGCTGATGCACCACGTCGGGATCGACCTCGCCTGGGGCACCCGCCGCCCCACGGGGGTCGCGGTGCTCGACGACGAGGGGCGGCTGCTCACGGTGACGACCGTCCGCACCGACGCCGAGGTGCTCGCGGCCGTGGCGCCGTACGTCGAGGGGCCGTGCACCGTCGCCGTCGACGCGCCGCTCCTCGTCACCAACCCCACCGGCAACCGGCTGGCCGAGCGCGAGCTCAACGCCGACTTCGCCCGCTTCGACGCGGGCGCCCACCCGACTAACACCGGCAAGGCCGAGTTCCGCGAGGGCAGCCGCGGCGGCGCGCTCGCGGCCGAGCTCGACCTCGACCTCGACCCGGGGCTCGACCGCCCCGCCGACGACCGGCGGCGGGCGCTCGAGGTCTACCCGCACGCGGCGACGGTCGCGCTCTTCCGGCTCGGCCGCACCCTGAAGTACAAGCAGAAGCCCGGCCGCGACCTCGAGCAGCTCCGCGGCGCGCTGCTGCACCTCATGGGCCTGCTCGAGGGCCTCCACGACGCCCACCCGCCGCTGCTGCTGGGCGGCCGCGACGACCCGTGGGCCTCGCTGCGACGCGACGTCGAGCAGGCGGAGCGCAAGTCGCAGCTGCGCGTGGTCGAGGACCAGGTCGACGCCGTCGTCTGCGCCTACGTCGCGCTGCACGCCACGCGCCGTCCGGCCGAGGTGACCGTCTACGGCGATCCCGAGACGGGGCAGATCGTCACGCCCACGCTGCCGCCCGACCACCGGCCCACCCCACGCGAGCGGTCGGTGCCGACCCCCGACCCCGACGCGGCGGTGACCGACTACGCGCTGCGGCGCCCGGCCCTGGTCGAGGCGACCAGGGCCCTGGTCGACCAGGTCACCCGGGTGCTCGACGACGGCGGCATCAACTACCTCTCCGTCACCTCGCGCGCCAAGACCGTGGCGTCGTACGCCGAGAAGGCCCGCCGCACCGCGCCCGACGGAACCCCCCTCTACGACGACCCGGGACGCCAGATCACCGACGTCGTCGGCCTGCGCGTGATCACCTACGTGCAGCGCGACGTCGACGCCGTCGCCGGGCTGCTGGGCGCCGACCTGCACGTCATCGACGACCGCGACATGGGTCGCGAGACCGCCCGGGCCGGCCGGTTCGGCTACTCCAGCCGCCACCTGCTCGTCGAGACCGACGACGGCGTCGTCGCTCAGGTGCAGGTGCGCACGGTGCTGCAGCACGCGTGGGCCGAGTTCGAGCACGACATCCGCTACAAGGGCACGGTGCCGGCCGAGCTGTCGAGCGACTTCGACCGCCGCTTCACCCTCGCCGCCGGCCTGCTCGAGCTGGCCGACCAGGAGTTCGCCACCATCCGCGACACCCTGCGCGCCGGCCCCTCGCCGACCGGCCGCGGCGGCATCGCCGCGCGCGAGCTCGCGGCCTTCCTCGCCGGGCAGTACGCCGACGCCGGCTGGTCGCGCACCGACCACTACGACTGGATGGCCGAGCTCGTCTCCGGCCTCGGCATCGGCTCCCTCGACGAGCTCGCCGAGACGCTCCGCCCCGTCGACGAGCCCCTCATCGCCGCTCGGATGGACTACCGCTACCCGCCCGGCGCCGTACGCCGCCTCGACGACGCCCTGCTCTGGGCCCGCGGCGAGCAGTACGTCGCCCTCCCCGGCAACGCCCACCGCACCGACCTCCTCCACGCCCGCCTCGCCCGCCTCCGCGGCGACTGAGAACCCTGAGAACCCCGGGGGGACGCACGGGCGTCACGAAGGGCCGCCCTTCGCGGCTCGCTCCGCTCGCACCTCAGGGACCGGGACCGCCGCAGCCGTCATCTGCTCCCTGAGGAGCCCGCGAGGGACGAGCGGGCGTCACGAAGGGCCGCCCTTCGCGGCTCGCTCCGCTCGCACCTCAGGGACCGGGACCGCCGCGGCCGTCGCCCGCTCCCTGAGGAGCCCGCGAGGGACGAGCGGGCGTCACGAAGGGCCGCCGCCCTTCGCGGCTCGCTCCGCTCGCACCTCAGGGACCGGCACCACCCGCTGGTCGAGCCTGTCGAGACCACCGCGGCCGCCTCACCCGGTCTCGAGGCTCGTCGCTAGCGCTCCTCGCACCTCGACCAGCGAAGGACGTTCAGGCCGCCGTCGCCCGCTCCCTGAGGAGGCCGCGAGGGACGAGCGGGCGTCACGAAGGGCCGCCCTTCGAGGCTCGCTCCGCTCGCACCTCAGGGAGCCGGCGAGGGACGAACGGGCGTCACGAAGGGACGGGGGCTCAGGCGCTGACGTCGACGTGGACGTGGTCGCGGTGCTCGAGCACCTCGACGACCTCGGCGGGGCGGTCGGAGGTGTCGGGGGTGTAGTCGCGCCAGCCCTGCACGGCGCGGCGGGCGGTCCAGATCTTGCGGTCGTAGATGACGGTCTCGACGCCGAGGCGGTCGGCGTGGGCGACGAGCCACTGGGCGACGGCCCAGCCGCGGCGCAGGTTGGGCTCGTCGACGGGGCGGAAGAACACGTCGACGGCGCGACCGTCGTAGTGGGCCGAGCCCGGCATGTGCCCGCTGTCGACGCCGCCGGGGGCGAACCCGCCGAGCGGCAGGTCGCCGTACGCCGCCAGCAGCTCGCGGCGCAGCGTGGCGGCGCGCGCGGTCAGTCCGCGGTCGTCGAGGTCGGTCGAGTCGGCGGAGGTGGCGCCGCCGTGGAGGCAGGTGAGGCCGCCGGGGCTGGCGCCCTTGAGGGCGGCGGCGACCGCGGCGGCCTCGTCGCGCGACAGGTCGAGCTCGCCGACGAGGGCGGTGGTCGTGGTGCGCCGGGGCAGCGAGAGCCGCACCGACCGGGCGGCCACGTCGGCGGCGCGCTCGGCCTGGGCGGTGCTGAGCCCGACCTCGGTGCCGTCGACGTCGACGGTGCAGTCGTCGACGCCCGGCAGCGCGCTGCTCAGCAACGACGGCCGCTGCGCGAGCACGAGCAGCCCGACGACGAGGACCCCGGAGACGACGAGTGCCAGCAGCAGCCCGCGTCCCGACCTCATGGCGCCAGTGTCCGTAACCCTCCAAACGCCGGCGCCGCTCTCAGCGCACCCCCGCCATGAGGCGCCGTACGGGTCGGGCGACGGCGAGCACGACCACGCCGGTCAGCACCGCGGCGCCGCCGACCCAGCCGAAGTAGGCGCCCTCGTCCTGGGTGGAGTAGTAGCCGCCCAGCTCGCCGGCCATGGCGGACCCGAGCGCGACCGAGAGGAAGAACAGCGCCACCATCTGGGTGCGGAACTTCGCCGGCGCGAGCTTGGTGGCGACCGAGAGCCCGACGGGCGAGAGCAGCAGCTCGGCGACGGTGAACGCGAGCAGGATGCCGGCGAGCGCGAGCACCGGCACGGTGTTCTGCCCGGCGGGCACCAGCAGGAACAGCCAGAACGCCAGCCCCATGACGAGCGTCGCGAGGCCGAACTTCACGGGGGTCGAGGGCGCCCGGTCGCCCAGACGCGTCCACAGCGCGGCGAAGGCACCGGCCAGCACGATGATGAAGACCGGGTTGATGGACTGCACCCACGAGATCGGCATGGTCCAGCCGAGCAGCGAGCGGTCGAGCCGCTCGTCGGCGAAGATCGTCACCACGGTGAACTGCTGCTGGTAGAGCGACCAGAACACTGCGCTCGCCACGAACAGCGGCAGCATCGCCCAGACGCGGCTGCGCTCGACCGTGCTGAGGGTGCGGTCGGCGAGCATCACCACGAAGTACGCCGCCGCGGCGACGACGGTGAGCCAGATGACGACGTCGGGCAGCCGCTCGGCGGTCACCACGCCGCTCGCGAGCAGGGCGGCGACGACCACGAGGGCGACGACGCCGGCCACGGCCCAGCGCACGCGCTCGTGCGGGGCGAGCGGGTGCGGCACCACGGCGGTCGCGGCGGGCAGCCGGCGACGGCCGATCGCGTACTGCACCAGGCCCGCGGCCATGCCGACGGCGGCGAGGCCGAAGCCGACGTGGAAGCCGGCCTCCTGCTGCAGGACGCCGGTGAGCAGCGGGCCGACGAGCGCGCCGATGTTGATGCCCATGTAGAACAGCGAGAAGCCCGCGTCACGCCGCTCGTCGTGCTCGTCGTACAGCGAGCCGACCAGCGAGGTGGCGTTGGCCTTGACGCCGCCGCTGCCGAGCGCGACCAGCACCAGGCCGACGGCGACGCCGACCAGACCGGGCAGCACCGCGAGCGCGACATGGCCCGCCATCACGACCACGGCGCTGGCGAAGAGGGTGCGCTCCGGGCCGAGCACCCGGTCGGCGAGCCAGGCGCCGAGGATGGTCGAGAGGTAGACGGCCCCGCCGTACGCCCCGACGATGCCGGTCGCGGTGCCGCGGTCGACGCCGAGGCCACCGTCGGTGACGGCGAAGTAGAGGTAGATCAGCAGGATGCCCTGCATGCCGTAGAAGCTGAACCGCTCCCACAGCTCGACGCCGAAGAGGTTCGCGAGCACCCGCGGCTGGCCGAGGAACCCGGTGTCCTCCCGGGCGCCCTGGGCAGTGGACCTAGTTGTATCGGACACCTATCCGACGGTACGCCGCCCCGGGTCGCGCGCCCGAACCGGCCTCAGCCCCAGGCGGCACGCACCTCGTCGACCACGTCGGCGGCCTGACGCAGGCCGGTGCGGGCGGCGTCCGCGCGCTTGGCCGGGTCGAGCACGTTCTTGCCGATGTCGGCGAGCGCCTGCCTGTCGGGGCTGACGACCGCGTGGTGCCGCGCGCCGGTCCGCGCGACCTGCGCGGGCACCGACGACGACTTGCTGACCGACTGCGGCAGCGGCGCGAGGACCACCACCCGCTCGGCGCCCTTCACGAGGTCGGCGTTGGCGGTCGAGCGCACGCCGCCGTCGACGTAGTGCCGGCCCGCGATCGTGACGGGCGGCCACACCAGCGGTACGGCGCAGCTCGCCGCGACCGCGTGGACCAGGTCGGCCGCGCCAGCCTGATCGAACGTCGTCGGCCGGCCGCTCTGCGCGTCGACGGCGGTGATGCGCAGGTCGCGGTCGGCCGGCCAGTCGCCGATCCCGATGCGCGAGCGGATCACCTCGACCCGGCGGTCGTCGCCCGGCGGGTGGGCCTTCATCGCGAGCCTGCCGACCCGCGCCCGCTTGGCGTCGCTGCTGCCCGGCAGCAGCAGGGCGGGGGCGAGCCGGAGCAGGGTGAGCCGGTTGAAGCTGGCGCCGATCTCGCGGTCGGCGGGCCGCAGCTGCTCGGCGTACAGCTCCTCGACGGTGAGCCCGCCCGTGACCTGGGCGCCCACCACGGAGCCGGCGCTGGTGCCGACCACGGTGTCGGCGGCGGTCAGGTCGACGCCGGCGTCCTGCAGGCCCTTGAGCAGGCCCAGCATCCAGGCGATGCCCGTGACGCCTCCGCCACCGAGCACGAGCGAGCGGGTACCAGCGGGTGCGGAACTCATGCCCGTCACGCTACCCGCCGGTAACCAGGCCTCAGGAGGGCGTCGGTGTCAGCAGCTGGTCGACGGGGGCGTAGTCGTCGGTCAGCACACGGGCGTCACCGACCCACGCGTCGAGGTCGTCGCCGGCCAGCACGCCCCACGCGAGGTCCTGCTCGGTGAACCCGGCCTCGACGGCACCGACGTCGAGCGGCCGCTCGGAGGCCACGGCGACGAGGTTGCCGCCCTCCTCGCCGGCGAGCGTCGCGGGGTCGGAGGCGAGCACCACGTGGTCGAAGACCGCACGCAACGTCGCGACCTCGGCGCGCGCGAAGCCGAGCGGCGGGTAGTCGATGAGGTTGACGGCGTAGACACCGCCGTCGAGCACCCGGGCCACGTCACCCACCGCCTCGCGGGTCGTCAGGTGCCAGGGCACGCTGACGCCGCCGAAGGCGTCGCCGACCACCAGGTCGCGGCTGGCGTCGTCGAGGCGTCGTACGCCGAGCCGGCCGTCCTCGACGCGCACCCGCAGCTCGGGCCCGGTCTCGAGGCCGAGCCGCTCCTCGTCGACGCGCACCACGCCGGGGTCGATCTCGGAGACGAGGCTCCGCGTGCCCGGTCGGGTCGCGGCGAGGTAGCGCGGGAAGGTCAGGCCGCCACCCCCGAGGTGGTAGGCGCGCAGCGGCTCGCCCTCGTCGTACGCCGCCGCGGTGACGCCGGCGAGCGCCTTGACGTAGTCGAACTCGAGGAAGGTCGGGTCGTCGACGTCGACGTAGGAGTGGCGCAGCGAGTCGAGCACCAGCGTGCGGCCGCCCTCACGCTCGGGGTCGGCCCGCACCTGCGCGCAGTGGTACGTCGTCTCGGCGTCGCAGGGCTGCGGGGCCACCACGCCGAGACCGGCGGTGACGAGCCCGGCGACCAGCGCGGCGGTCGGCACGCGGCGCCGTCCGTCGACCCTGATGGCGACCTCGGTGGCGACAGCGGCGAGCAGCAGCGCGACGCCGAGGCCGACCATGATGCCGGTGACCGGCACCCGCGAGACCAGCACGAAGCCGGTGACGACGGTGCCGACGATGGCGCCGGCGGTGCCGATGCCGGAGAGCCGGCCGACGACGCTGCCGGTCTCGTCGAGGCTGGCGAGCACCAGCTTGGTGACCATCGGGGTGATCGCCGAGAGCAGCGCGCCGGGCACGACGATGGTCAGCGCGGCGGCGAGCAGCAGCAGCCCGGCGTCGCCCGTGGCGCCCGCGCCCTGCACCAGCAGCGGGGTCAGCGCGACCACGCCGCCGCTCGCGGCGAGGAGCGGCGCGAGGGTGCGTCGCGGCGGCACCACGTCGGCCGCCCGTCCGCCCAGCCACGAGCCCAGGGCGATGGCGGCCAGGGCCGTGCCGATGACGAGGGTGTTGGTCTCGAGCGTCAGGCCGAGGTAGGGCGCGAGCAGCCGCAGCGCCACCAGCTCGACCACGAGCACGGCCGCGTTGCTGCCGAAGACCAACGCCGCGGCGGCCCAGCCGGGAAGGGAACGGGAGTCGGCGCTCACGCCGCCGATCCTGTCAGGCGCGGCCTCAGCTCAGGCGTCCTGCCGGTCCGCGTTGGCGTGCACGGCGGCGCGCAGCCACGCAGCCAGGCCGGGCGCCAGGGCGTCGTACCGTCGCGCGAACCGCTCGTCGTCGACGTACATGTCACCCAGGCAGCGGTGGAACGCGACGTCGCAGTCGTAGAACACCTCGATGCCGCGGCGCTGGCGCTCGGCGAGGTCCATCGCCTCCGGTGAGTCGGGCGCGACACCGCGCCGGCAGGCGTCGGCCAGCGCCGCGTCGAGGGCGTCGCCCTCCGCCTTCACCTCGGCCCACTGCTGCGGCGTCATCCGCGCGGTGCGCTCCTGGCTCTGGGCCCAGGCGTCGGTGTCTCCCCAGCGGCGCTCGGCCTCGGCGGGGTAGTCGGAGCCGAAGGACTCCTCGAAGGCGTCGCCGAAGATCTCGCGCAGCTCGGTCGGGGTGGCAGGTCGGTCGGTCATCTCTCGCTCCAGGGCGTGGTCGATCGCCTCGACGAGCCCGCTGAGCTCCTCGAGGCGCCGGGTCACGGACGCCCGCTGCCGGCGCAGGTGCGCGACGACGTCGGCGTCCTCGGACAGCAGCTCGGCGACCTCGTCGAGGCCGAACCCGAGCCTGCGGTAGACCACGACGTGCTGCAGCCGTTGCAGGTCGACGTCGGTGTAGAGCCGGTAGCCGGCTCCGCTGCGGGCGCTGGGTCGCACCAGGCCGAGGGCGTCGTAGTGGTGCAGCGTCCGCACCGACACCCCGACCAGGTCGGCCACCTCGCCCACCGTGCGACGACGCTCGGTGCTCGTGGTCTCCATGTCGTCCATGACAGCGCCTGACGTCACGTCAGGGTCAAGCCCCGGCGCGCACCTTCTCCGGCTCGCGGGCCGACGGCACCACCAGCGCGCTCGGCAGCAGCACCAGCGCCACGACCAGCAGCGCGTTCAGCGTGCCGACGTGGTCGGCGACGAAGCCGAGCAGCGGCGGTCCGGCGAGGAAGGCGCCGTACCCGATGGTCGAGACGACGCTGACCCGGACGGCGGCCCGGCGCGGGTCGTCGGCGGCCGCGCTCATGCCGACCGGGAAGCCGAGCGAGGCGCCCACGCCCCACAGCACGATGCCGACCACGACCAGGGCGGGGTGGCCGCCGAGCACGATGAGCAGCACGCCGCCCGCGGCGCCGGCCATGGTGCCCCAGAGCACCGGCACCCGGCCGAAGCGGTCGAGCAGCACGGGGCCGAGCAGCCGGCCGGCCGTCATCGCGGTGACGAAGACGGCGAAGCCGGCCACGCCGACCCAGTGCGGCACGTCGTACCCGTCGACCAGCGCGAGCGCGAGCCAGTCGTTGGCGGTGCCCTCGGTGAGCGCGAGCGCGAGCACCATCAGGCCGATCAGCAGCGTGCGGGGCTCGCGCCAGGCGGTCCACCACGAGCCGTCGGCTGCGGCGGCGTCGTCGGTCACCGGGGCCTCGGGCAGGAACCGACCCGTGACGACGAGGAGCGTGGCGACCGCGAGCAGGGCGAGCAGGCCGAGGTGCAGCAGCGTCGGCACGTCGAGCCCCACGGCGGCTGCTCCCAGCCCGGAGCCGATGACCGTGCCCGCGCTGAAGGCCGCGTGGAAGCGCGGCATGATCGTGCGGGCCAGGTCGCGCTCGACCGCGGCGCCCTCGACGTTCATCGCGACGTCCCACACGCCGGTGCCGATGCCGTAGAGGAAGAGCCCGACCGCGGCGCTGGGCAGCACGCTGACGGACAGCGAGACCGAGACCGTCGAGAGCCCGGCGAGGGCGAGCAGGCCCGCGCCGCGCGTCACCGTGCGGGTGCCGAGCCGCTGGATCAGGGCGCCGGCCGTCGGCATCGACAGCAGCGAGCCCGCGGCGATGGCGAGCAGCAGCAGGCCGAGCCCGGAGTTCGACAGCCCGAGCTGCTCGCGGGCCTCGGGGATCCGTGAGACCCAGGTGGCGAAGAGCAGGCCGTTGAGGAAGAACGTGACGCCGACGGCGTTGCGGGCGGCGAGCACGGACGTCATGCGACAAGTCTCCGGGTCAGTGCCGCCGGGCGTGGCCAGGGGGTACGCGCTCGGCATGACCCCGCCCGTCAAGCTGTACGCCGACCAACCGGCCCGACGCACCCGCCAGGTCGTCCTCGACCTGCTCGCGCTGGCGTGGGTCGTCCTCTTCGCCGTCCTCGGGCGGCGGGTGCACGACCGTGTCGACGAGTACGCCGCCGACGTGCGCCGCTCCGACGGCGCGGGCCGCGCTCTCGCCGACAACCTCTCCGGTGTGGGCGACGTGCTCGGTCGCGCCCCCTTCGTCGGTGACGACGTACGCCGCCCGCTCGACGCCGCGGCGTCCGGGGCGCTCGACCTCGCCGCCACCGGCGCGAGCGTGGCCGACTCGATCGAGCTGCTCGGCACGGTGCTCGGCTGGCTGGTGCTGCTCGTGCCGCTGCTGCTGGCGGCGCCGTACTACCTGCCGGCACGGGTGCGCTGGATCGTCACCGCCACCGTGGCCGCGCGGCTGCTCGCCCGCGATCCCGACCCCGACCTGTGGGCGCTGCGTGCGCTGGTGCGGCAGCCGGTCGACGTCATCGCCCGGCGGGTGCCCGGGGCGGCCGCGGGTTGGCGCAGCGGTGACCCGGAGGTCGTGGCCGCCCTCGCCGCGCTCGAGCTGCGCAGCCTCGGGCTCTCGTCAGGTGTCGGTGGGCGGTCCTAGCCTCGGCGGATGGCCGAGCCGACCGGGTGCAGCTGCGCGCGGTCAGCACGGCCGCCGACCACCGGGCGACGTGGGCCACCGTCGGACGGCTGTGGGCGAGGAGAGCGAGACCGCCGCGACCTGGCAGTGCTGAGGAGCACCTAGACGACGAAGGCGACCAGGATCACCGGCGGCAGCGAGACGAGCGAGGCGATGCTCGTGACGGTGGTCATCGTCTTCAGCGCGCCCTTGGTGGTCAGGCCGAGCAGCGACTTGAACATCCAGAAGAAGTTGGAGTTGACGGTCAGCGCGAACATCGCGCCCGAGGCGATCGCGAGGCCGATGGCGATCGGTGCGACGTCGATCGACCCCAGGACCGGGGCGATGATGCCGGCCGCGGCGATGGCGGCGACCGAGACCGAGCCGATGGCGAGGTGCAGCACGGCGGCGATGAACCATGCCAGCAGCACGCTCGTCACGACGGCCGCGCCCTCGCTCGCGGTGAACAGGCCCGCGAGGGTCTCGTCGAGGCCGATGGCCTCGATGACGGCGCCGAGCGAGCCGCCGACGCCGGTGATGAGCAGGATCTCGCCGGTGGTGTGGAAGCCGGTCTTGACGGCCTCCTCGGTGCGCTCGGTGCCGCTGGCCGATCGGGCCAGCAGGTAGGCGCCGAGCAGGCCGACGAAGAGCGCGACGTTGGCGTCGCCGAGGAAGGCGATGAGGTCGTTGCTGAAGCCCAGCAGCTCGGCGAAGGCCCCGAACGCGATCATCACCAGGGGGACGAGGATCGGCAGCAGCGACATGGTCAGCGGCACGTCGACGTCGCTGAGGTTGTCGTGCTCGTCGGGCCCGGTGCCCGCGACGCCCTTCTCGACCCCGGCCATCGGGTCGTCCTGGTCCTCGTCGGTCTCGGCCTTCCACCAGCCGGCGCGCAGCATCAGGCCGAACAGGAAGGTCGTCACGACCGCGGTGAGCGGGCCGAGCACGAGGCCGTAGAGCAGCCAGCTCCCCAGCGGCACCTCGAGCAGGCCGGCGATCGACACCGCGGCCAGGCCTGGGACGACGAAGACGTAGCCCGCGAAGATGCCGGTGCCGATGGCGCCCGAGAGGTGCGCGAGGCCGCGTGGGCCGAGGTGCGGTGCCGACGACCGGGCGATCGGCGAGGCCAGCACGACCTGCACGTCGACGTAGATCGACGGGAAGATCGTCGACAGCGCGCCGGTCAGCGCGTACGGCAGCCGCTTGGTGCCGACGACCCGCAGCAGCGCGCGCACCAGCTTGCGGAAGGTGCCCAGCGAGTGCAGCAGCGCCCCGATGAGCACGCCGAACCCGATGAGCAGGCCCACCTCGGCCATGATCGAGCCGAACCCCTCGGTGATCGCGGTCAACGTGCCGAGGAAGCCCGCCCCCGCGGCGAGGCCGAGGTAGAGCGAGGCGATCACCAGCGAGATCACCGGGTCGACCTTGACCCAGATGATCAGGCCGACGACCAGCACGATCGCGATGGCGGTGTGGACGACCTCCACGGTCCCTCCTCGGGCTCGACGTAGGCCAGACCCTAGGTGGCGGCGGTCACACCGCGAGGCTTTCGTGCGTTGTGTGCGCTGACGGTGACCGCGGCGTACGCCGCCCTGCCGGACCGACAGGGAGCGGACTGCTGCGCGGACCGGTCAGTAGCGGGTCATGTCGGTGAAGCGGGACAGGTGGCCCTGGAAGGCGACGACGACGTCACGGGTGGGGCCGTTGCGGTGCTTGGCGACGATGATGTCGGCCTCGCCGACGCGGGGCGACTCGCGCTCGTAGGCGTCCTCGCGGTGGAGCAGCATGACGATGTCGGCGTCCTGCTCGATCGAGCCGGACTCACGGAGGTCGGACATCATCGGGCGCTTGTCGGAGCGCTGCTCGGGGCCACGGTTGAGCTGCGAGAGCGCGATGACGGGGACGCCGAGCTCCTTGGCGAGCAGCTTGATCTGGCGGGAGAACTCCGAGACCTCGACCTGGCGCGACTCGACCTTCTTGCCCGAGGTCATCAGCTGGAGGTAGTCGATGACGATCAGCTTGAGGTCGTGGCGCTGCTTGAGCCGGCGGGCCTTGGCCCGGATCTCCATCATCGTCATGTTGGGGCTGTCGTCGATGAACATCGGCGCCCCGGAGACCTGACCCATCTTGGGCACGAGCTTGGCCCAGTCGTCCTCGGTCATGGGGCCCTTGCGCAGCGCGTTGAGGGCGACGCCGGCCTCGGCCGAGAGCAGGCGCATCGTGATCTCGCTCTTGGACATCTCGAGGCTGAAGATGACCGAGGTCATGTTGTTGTGGATCGACGCGGCCCGGCAGAAGTCGAGGCCGAGCGTCGACTTGCCGATGGCGGGTCGCGCGGCCACGATCACCATCTGCCCGGGCTGGAAGCCGTTGATGAGCTCGTCGAGGTCGGCGAAGCCGGTCGGCACGCCGTTGGTGGAGCCGTCGTGGTTGGAGATCGCCTCGATCTCGTCGAGGGTCGACTCCATGATGGCCGACAGCGGGGCGTAGTCCTCGGCCGAGCGCTTCTCGCCGATCGCGTAGACCTCCTGCTGCGCGACGTCGACCACCTGGTCGACGTCGCCCTCACCGGCGTAGCCCATCTGCGCGATGCGGGTGCCGGCGTCGACGAGCCGCCGCAGGATCGACTTCTCGCGCACGATCGAGGCGTAGAAGCCCGCGTTGGCGGCGATCGGGACGCTGCTCTCGAGGGTGAAGAGGTACGGCGCACCACCGATGCGGTCGAGCTGGCCGCGGCGCTCGAGCTCGGCCTTGATGGTGATCGGGTCGGCCGGCTCGCTGCGGCCGTAGAGGTCGATGATCGCGTCGTAGATCATCTCGTGGGCAGGCTTGTAGAAGTCGGTGCCGCCGATGACCTCGTTGACGTCGCCGATGGCGTCCTTGCTCATCAGCATCGAGCCGAGGACGCTCTGCTCGGCGTGGAGGTCCTGCGGGGGCATCCGGCCCGACCAGTGCTCCTGGTTGCCGCCCTGGCCGCCCGCGGCGTCGGCCGGGTCGCCCGCGAAGTCGGGGTAGGGCGAGAAGGTGTCCGGCCCCCAGCTCTCGGTGGTGCTCACCGGCGACTCCCTCCCTCGTGCGCTGCTCCCGACCCGATGACGGGCACGCTAGGACGACCCACCGACAGAGCGCCGGGGACGACCCCGGGACCTGGTGGCGGGTGGTGCTCCTCGTCGCCGGCCGGCCTCCCGCGAGACCGGCGACCGGACCGTGCGACCGCGCCCACGACCGGGTCCGTCCCCGGACAGTAGGACCCGTCCGGGGCCGCCGCCAAGTCCCGAATCCACAGGCACCTGTGGACAACCCTGTGCATCTGTGGAACACGCCGCCGATCATGTGCACGACACCCCAGGCTTCCTGTGGAGCGACGCTCGGTGAACGACCGTAACAACGCGCTGACCTGCAAGGACAGGCATCCGAAGGATGTGGAGGAAAGATTCTCGGTGAACTCCCGTTCACCTTCCCGTCATGTGGACCAGGGGTTGCGGAGCAGCCCCGACGAGGGGTCGAGAACCGTCGTCCACAGGGAGACCGGGGTTATGCACAGGTCGTGGCGGCGCAATGCCTCCAACGGACCTGGTGCGTCGGGGCCGTGCTCTGGTAGTGCGCCGGAGCGGCGTACGGTCCCCGGGTGAGCGCGGACGGGGGCACCAGCACGACCACCACGACGGGGGCGACCGACCGCCGGGCGCACGACCGGGAGATCCTGCGGCTCGCGGTGCCGGCGTTCTTCGCGCTCGTCGCGGAGCCGATGTTCCTGCTCGCCGACGCGGCCATCGTGGGCCACCTCGGCACCCCCGAGCTGGCCGCCGTCGGCGTCGCCTCGGCCGTCATGGGCACCCTGGTCAGCCTCTGCGTCTTCCTCGCCTACGGCACCACCGCGTCGGTCGCCCGCCAGGTCGGCGCCGGCCGGGTGCGCGACGCGCTGACCCAGGGGGTCGACGGGCTGTGGCTGGCGACCGGCCTCGGGATCGTCGTCACCCTCGTCGGGGTCCCGCTCGCCCGACCGCTGGCGCGGCTGTTCGCCACCGGCGCGGAGGTCGAGGACCTCGCCACGACCTACCTGCGGATCGCGCTGCTCGGCGCGGTGCCGCTGCTGCTGATGCTGGCCGCCACCGGGGTGCTGCGTGGCCTGCAGGACACCCGTACGCCGCTCGTGGTCGCCGTGGCCGCCAACCTCGCCAACGTCGTGCTCAACCTCGTCCTGGTCTACGGCGTCGGGCCCTGGGAGGGCCTGGGCCTGCCGGGCTCCGCGCTCGGCACCCTGCTGGCCCAGGTCGGGGCGGCGCTCGCGCTGGTGTGGGTCGTGGTGCGGGGCGCCCGCCGCGAGCGGGCCCCGATGCGTCCCGAGGTGCGCGGGGTCGCCCGCGCCGGGCGGGCCGGCGTGCCGCTGATCGTGCGCACCTTGCTGCTGCGCGCCTCGCTGCTCGTGATGACGTACGCCGCCGCACGGCTCGGCGAGGCCGACCTCGCCGCCATGCAGCTGGCGCTGACCCTGTGGACCTTCCTCGCCTTCGTGCTCGACGCCGTGGCGATCGCCGCCCAGGCGCTGACGGGCCGCTACCTCGGCGCCTCCGACCCAGCCGGCACGCGCGCGGTGACCGCCCGGATGCAGGCCTGGGGCTGGGGCTCGGGCGTCGTCACCGGGGTCGTCCTGGCGGCGCTCTCGCCCGTGGTCGGGCGGGCCTTCAGCTCCGACCCGGCGGTGCTCGACCTGCTGGTGCCCGTGCTGCTGGTCGCGGCGCTGGCGCAGCCGCTGGCCGGCATCGTCTTCGTCCTCGACGGGGTGCTCATCGGCGCGGGTGACGCGGTCTACCTGGCCTGGGCCCAGGCCGCCTCGGTCGCGCTCTTCGCCCCCGCCGCGTGGTGGCTCGGCACCCGCGACCTCGGCGACGCCGGCCTCGTCTGGCTCTGGGTCGCGTTCGGCGCGCTGTTCATGGGCACCCGGGCCGTGACCCTGCTGCTCCGCGCCCGTGGCGACGCCTGGATGCGGCTCGGGGCCTAGTCCGGCCGGCGCTGCGCACTCAGCGGGTCACGAGCTCCCCGGTCTTGGTGTCCGTCACGATCTCCTTGGCCTCGTCGCGCATCGCCTCCACCACGCGGGCGACCACGTCGGCCGACGACGCCCCCTCGGGCAGCTTGGGCGGCTCGCCGGCCAGGGCGCGGGTCTCCAGTCCGGTGTCGAGGTGGGGCGGGCGCACGTCGAGCACCCGCATCCGGCGTCGCTCCTCGCGGCGGAGCACGCCGAGCCAGGTCGCCAGGGCGCTCTTGGCGGCCGAGTAGTCGGCCATCTGGGCGGTCGGCAGGTCGGCCAGCACCGCGCTCACGACCACCGCGACGCCGCCCTCGAGGTGTGGCGCCGCGGCACGCACCAGGGCCATCGGGCCCAGCGCGTTGACGGCGAAGAGCTCCTCCGCGACCGCGTCGTCGAGCTCGACGGCACGGCCGAAGCCGGCGACGCCGACGGTCACGACGAGGGCGTCGAGGCCGCCGAGCTGCTCGACCGCACCCTCGACCGCGGCCCGGCACGACTCCACGTCGACGACGTCGAAGCCCAGGGCGGTGGTGCCCAGGCTGCGGGCCAGCTCCTCGAGCGACGACACGTCACGCCCGGCCGGCACCACCCGGGCGCCCGCCTCGTGCAGCGCGCTCGCCAGCCCGCCGCCCAGCGCGCCCGACGCCCCGCACACCAGCACCTTCGCCCCGTCCAGCTCCATGCCGGAGGGGTGCCCAGCGGGCCGGACGCTAGTCCGAGACCGGCTGGCGGGCCAGGAAGTCGCCGATCCGCCGGCGCGGGTGGTCGCGCAGCTCGGCGCCGTGGGTGAAGGCGGCGACGTCGTACTCGGTGTCGACCAGCCGCTGCGCCGTACGCCGCGTCATCACGACGTCGCTGCACAGCGCCTTGAGCGGCCAGCGCAGCCCGACCACGTTGAAGATCGCGTCGCCGGTCACCAGCACGCCGGTCGGCTCGTGCAGGTACGACGCGTGCCCGGGGCTGTGCCCCGGCGTGTGGATCACCCGCAGCCCGCCCGCGACGTCGAGCAGCTGGCCGTCGTGCAGCTCCTCCCCGACCTCGACGCCGGGCAGGCTCGGGTCGGGCAGCCGGCGCATCAGCCTGCCGAGCAGCGTCGTGGTGTCGTTGGCCGGCTGCCGCCCCTCACGCACGTACGCCGCGTCGTCCGCGTGCACGTCGACCGGCCGGCCGGTGCGCTCCGCGACGTGGGCGGCGCCCCCGACGTGGTCGGGGTGGCAGTGGGTCAGCAGGATCCGGGTCACGTCGCCCGGCCCCGACCCGATCTCCTCGAGCGCCCGGAGCACCTTCGGCCCGGAGCGCACGACGCCGAGGTCGAGCAGGGTCACCTGACCGTCGTCGTCGCGGAAGCAGAAGCCGTTGACGTAGTCGCCGATCAACCGGATCCGCCAGACCCCGGGGGCGAGGGCGACGGTGAGGGAGCGGGCCATGACCGGACGCTACTCCTGGGGCGGCCCCGAGGCCTGGCCCTAGTCTGGCCGCGTGCAGCCGCTGCAGTGGGTCGCCCTCGGCTACCTCCTGGTCCTGCTCGACCTGCCGGTCGCGGGCTGGGACGTGCTGCCCGACCCCGTGGGCTGGGCGCTGGTGGTCGCAGCGCTGGTCGCCGTGCCCAGGTGGCGCACCGCGGTCGGCGTGCCCGCGGTCGCGGCCCCGGCCCTCGCCCTGGTCGTCGCGCTGGTGCTCTACGTGCCCGGCCTGGTCGCCATCGGCGACCCCGCGCTGGCGTGGGCGGTGTCGCTGCCGCAGGTGGCCGCCGCAGCGCTGCTGGCCTTCGCGATGTCCGAGGCCACGCCCGGTCGCCGGGGCTCGTGGCGGCTGGCCGGCTGGCTGCAGGTCGCCGTCGGCGTGATCCCGGTCGCGGTGCTCGGTGGCGGCACGGCCGGCGCCGGCCTCGTCGGGCTGGCCGCCTTCGTCGCCGTGGCCGCCTCGCTCTACCTGGTCTGGCTGCTGCTCAGCGCCCCCGCCGCCGACGAGCCGGTCGGGCAACCGGCCTGAGTCCGGTGCTTTTCGAACGAAAAGCACCCGGCGCCACGGCGGCCGTCAGATTCCGACCGATCCGCTCCCCGACACGCCGACGGGAGGGTGCGGATCGGTCGGAAAACCGTGGCCGGTGGAGCTTCTCGAACGAAAAGCCCCCGGCGCCGGGACCCCGAGAGTCCCGGAGACGCACCGAGGGCCGCCCCCGGACGGGGGGCGGCCCTCGGCGAGGAGACGTGCGTGCGCTCAGGCGGGCACGACGTTGAGGTTGACCGTGGCCTCGACCTCGTCGTGGACGCGCACCGTGACGGTGTGGGCGCCGAGCGACTTGATCGGGTTGGTCACCACGATGGTGCGCCTGTCGACGGCCGGGCCGCCCTCGGCGATCGCCTCGGCGATGTCACCGGCGGTGACGGCACCGAAGAGCCGACCGCCGTCGCCCGCGCGCACCTTCACCGGGAAGGTGGTGCCCTCGAGCTGGGTCTTGACCTCGGCCGCGTGGTCGGCGTCGCGCACCGAGCGGGCCTTGCGGGCGGCCTTGATCGAGTCGATCGTCTTCTGGCCACCGCGGGTCCAGCGGATGCCGAAGCCCCGCGGGATGAGGTAGTTGCGGCCGTAGCCGTCCTTGACCTCGACCACGTCGCCGGCGCCGCCGAGACCGGCGACCTCCTGGGTCAGGATGAGCTTCATCGTCTGCCCCCTTCTCAGCGAGCCGTCGAGGTGTACGGCAGCAGGGCGACCTCACGGGCGTTCTTCACGGCCGTGGCGACGTCGCGCTGGTGCTGCACGCAGTTGCCGGTGACCCGACGCGCGCGGATCTTGCCGCGGTCGGAGATGAACTTGCGGAGCAGCGTCGTGTCCTTGTAGTCGACGACGGTCTGCTTCTCCTTGCAGAACTGGCAAACCTTCTTCTTGGGCTTGCGCATCACTGCCTTGGCCATTGTGGTGCTCCTCTCGAGAGCCCGGCTCGCGCCGGAATGGTTCGGTGATGGATCGGTGGATGGTGTGGATCAGGCGGTGCTGGTCAGAACGGGGGCTCGTCGTTGCCGGTGGCCCAGGGGTCGGACTGCTGCCCGCCCTGGTTGCCGCCACCCTGCTGGCCGCCCCAGCCGCCGCCACCCTGCGAGGGTGCCGACTGCTGGCCGCCGCCGTAGCCGCCCTGCTGGGCGCCGCCCTGGCCGCCGCCCTGGTTGCCGCCGCCCTGCGAGGGGCTGGAGGCCCACGGGTCGTCGGCCGCCTGGCCGCCCCCGCCGCCGTAGCCGCCGCCCCCGCCGCCGCGCTGGACGCGGGCGACCTTGGCGGTGGCGTACTTCAGGCTGGGACCGACCTCCTCGACCTCGAGCTCCACGACGGTGCGTCGCTGGCCCTCGCGGTCCTCGTAGGAGCGCTGCTTCAGGCGGCCCTGGACCACGACGCGCATGCCCTTGGTGAGGGACTCCGCGACGTTCTCTGCGGCCTGCCGCCACACCGAGCAGGACAGGAACAGCGCCTCGCCGTCCTTCCACTCGTTGGTCTGGCGGTCGAAGGTGCGCGGCGTGGAGGCGATGCGGAAGTTCGCCACCGCGGCCCCCGAGGGGGTGAAGCGCAGCTCGGGGTCGTCGACGAGGTTGCCGACGACCGTGATGACGGTCTCGCCTGCCATGGGGGCTCCTGGTGTGCCTGGGGGTCGGGTGCTCGGCCGAGGCTAGGCGACGCCGCCGACATCGTCAGCGGGCGTCGCCCGGCCTGTGGACGACCGGGCTCAGTGAGCGTCGGGACGCAGGACCTTGGTGCGCAGCACGGACTCGTTGAGCCCCAGCTGGCGGTCGAGCTCCTTGACGGTCGCGGGCTCGGCCTGCAGGGAGACCACGGCGTAGATCCCCTCGGCGAACTTGTCGATCTCGTAGGCGAGCCGACGACGACCCCAGACGTCGACGTTGTCGACGCTGCCGCCGTCGTTGCGGACGACGTTGAGATAGGTGTCGAGCGAGGGCTGGACGGTCCGCTCCTCGAGGTTCGGGTCGAGGATCACCATCAGTTCGTAGGTACGCACAGCGTGCTCCACCTCCTTCGGACTCAGGCGGCCACGGGACTTCCGTGGCAGGAGGGCTGTACAAGACGCGCTCCCGTCGGGGGAGCGCGACGAGCAAGGCTACCCCGCGCGACCGGTGGCGCCGAAATCGGCGACGGGCCGCGCACCCGCTCGCCGACGCGCCCGCTCCGCGCGCCGGCGGCGTACGCCGGGCACCAGCGGCACCACCGTCGCGCGGCCGACGGCCGTGGCGACGGCCAGCAGGGCCACGAGCGGCTCGAGGTCGCGCACGACGACCAGGCCGGCGACCAGGCCCACCACCCCCGTGACCAGCACGTGCACCGCCTGCGAGCGCACCCGCAGCGTGACGAGGTGCACCGCAAGCACCCCCGGCGGCGCGATGCCCAGGGCGAGGACCGTGCCGAACAGAGCCACGCCGACCAGCACGCTCGCCGGGTCGGACGCGGCCTCGGCGTACGTCGCCTCGACGACCGCGGCCAGCACGGCCAGCGCCACCACGCTGACGAGCACCGCGAGGGCGTAGCCCAGCGGGCCCGGCGAGGCGACGCCCTCCCACCAGCGCGGCGGTGGCGACGAGGGCCGCGCGTCTGTCACCGGCCGATCGTAGGCTCGGCCGCATGTCGAGCACCATCGCCATCGGCGCCCACGTCGACCAGACCGACCCGATCGCGGAGGCGCAGGCACGCGGCACCACCGTGGTGCAGTTCTTCCTCGGCGACCCGCAGGGCTACCAGGGGCCCGAGGTCCGCTACGAGGGCGGGGCCGCGGCGCTGCGGGCGGCGGCCGAGGCGGCGGGCGTCGACCTCTACGTGCACGCCCCCTACGTCGTCAACGTCGCCACCACCAACAACCGCATCCGCATCCCCAGCCGCAAGCTGCTGCAGCAGCACGTCGACGCCGCCGCCGAGATCGGCGCCAAGGGCCTGGTGGTGCACGGCGGCCACGTCAACAAGACCGACGACCCGGCCACCGGGTTCGACAACTGGCGCAAGGCGGTCGAGGCCACCGACCTCAAGCTCCCGCTGCTGCTGGAGAACACCGCCGGCGGCGACAACGCCATGGCGCGTCGGCTCGACCGGATCGCCGGCACCTGGGAGGCGATCCAGGCCGCCGAGGGCGCCGAGCAGGTCGGGTTCTGCCTCGACACCTGCCACGCCTGGGCCGGCGGCATCGAGCTGGCCACCGCCGTCGAGCGGGTCCGCGCGATCACCGGTCGCATCGACCTCGTGCACGCCAACGACAGCCGCGACGGCTTCGACTCCGGCGCCGACCGCCACGCCAACTTCGGCCAGGGCCACCTCGACGAGGCCGAGTTCGCCGCTGTCGTGCGCGACGCCGGCGCCCCCGTGGTCTGCGAGACGCCCGGCGGGCCCGACGAGCACCGCGCCGACTTCGCCTGGCTGCGCGAGCACGGCCTGTGACGGCACGGCCCGTGGCAGCACCGTCCGCGACAGCACCGTCCTCAGGAGCGGCGCCAGGACGCCGGGCGGTCCTCCTCGGTGCCGTCGGTGCCGTCGGTGCGGTGCTCGCCGGCTGCGGCTCCGAGCGACGTACGCCGCCCGCGGCGCCGTCCGGCGCCGAGCGGCTGCGCTACGGCGACCACCCCGACCAGGTGCTCGACCTGCGGCGGCCCGCCGGCGGGCGGGTGCTCGGCACGGTGGCGCTGCTCCACGGCGGCTACTGGCTGCCGCAGTACGCCCTCGACCAGCTCGACGGCATGGCCGAGCTGCTCACCGAGCAGGGCTGGGTCACCGCCAACCTCGAGTACCGCGCCGCCGGTGACGGGGGTGGCGTGCCGCAGACCCTCGAGGACGTCGCCGCCGCGCTCGACCTCGTCGCCGAGCGCGACGTGCCCGACACGGTGGTCGCCCTGGGCCACTCGGCCGGGGGGCAGCTCGCGGCCTGGGCGGCGGCCCGCTCCGCCGACCTGCCCGGCGGCGCGCCGCGGGTGCCGCTGACGGCCGCGGTCTCCCTCTCCGGCGTGCTCGACCTCACCACCGCCGCCACCGGCCCGGGCAGCAGCGACCCGGTGCAGGGCTTCGTCGGCGGCAGCCCCGACGCCGTGCCCGACGCCTACGCCGCCGCCGACCCGACCCTGCTCGCCCCCACGTGCCCGGTGGCAGCGGTGCACGCCACCGACGACCAGGTGGTGCCGGTGGCCCAGAGCGAGTCCTACGTCGCCGCCCACCCCGACCGGGCACGGCTGGTGGAGGTCCCCGGCGACCACTTCTCGATCATCGACACCGGTGCGGAGTCCTGGCGCACGATCGAGCGGCTGCTCCGCGAGGCTGCCTCCTCCGGGGGGTCCGGCTGAGGGTGCTCCACGGCCGTTAGGGTCGACGTCGTGGCTGACGCAGGCGTCTCCGTACGCACCATCGGGGCCGACGAGCACCGCGACTTCGTCGACGCCCTGGCCGGGCGCGGCGGGGCGGCGAGCTTCCTGCAGACCCCCGGCTGGGCCGCGGTCAAGCCGGAGTGGCGGGCCGAGTCGCTCGGCTTCCTCGTCGGCGGCGAGCTGCGCGGCGTCGCCCTGGTGCTCTACCGCCGGCTGCCGAAGGTGCGGCGCTCCCTCGCCTACCTGCCCGAGGGCCCGGTGCTCGACTACGACGCCGTCGGCGACGACCTCGCGGCCTGGCTCGCGCCGATGACCCGCCACCTGCGCGCCCAGGGCGCCTTCGGCGTGCGCATCGGCCCCGCCGTGGTCACCCGGCGCTGGTCGGCCGCCCAGGTCAAGGAGGGCATCGCCGACCCCGGCACCGCCTCGCTGACCAGCCTGCCGCCCAGCAGCACCAGCGACACCGGGCTCGGCGTGGTGGCGCAGCTCGAGCGGCTGGGCTGGCGCTCGCAGGCCGTCGCCGGGGGCTTCGCCGCCGGCCAGCCGCAGTACAACTTCCAGGTGCCGCTCGCCGGGCCCGACGGCACGCCGCGCACCGAGGACGACGTGCTCAGGGGCATGAACCAGCTGTGGCGGCGCAACATCAAGAAGGCCGACAAGCTGGGCGTCGAGGTCACCTCGCTGGCGCCGGGGGCCGACAGCCCCGAGCTGCAGGAGTTCCACGACCTCTACGTGCACACCGCCGAGCGCGACCACTTCACGCCGCGGGGGGCGGCGTACTTCCGGACCATGGCCGAGGCGCTCAACGGCGACGCCCCCGACCGGCTGCGGCTCTACCTGGCCCGCCACGAGGGCGACCTGGTCGCGGCCACGCTGTGGATCCGGGTCGGCAGCCACGCCTGGTACTCCTACGGCGCCTCGTCGACCACCAAGCGCGAGGTGCGCGGCTCCAACGCCGCCCAGTGGGCGATGGTGCGCGACGCGCTGGCCACCGGGGCCCGCGTCTACGACCTGCGCGGCATCACCGACACCCTCGACGCCGACGACTCCCACGTCGGGCTGGTGCAGTTCAAGGTCGGCACCGGCGGCGAGGCCGTCGAGCACGTCGGCGAGTGGGACCTCCCGCTGCCCGGCCCGCTCAACCGGGCGCTGTACGCCGCCTTCGCCGCCTACCTGCGCAGGAGGGGATGACGTGGCGCTGGTCCTGCACGTCGACGGCGAGCGGTGGCGCGACCACCTGCGCGCGGTGCACGCCGAGCGGCCCGGGCTGGTGCCGGTGGTCAAGGGCAACGGCTACGGCTTCGGGCTCGCCCGGCTGGCCCGGCGCGCGCAGTGGCTCGGCGTGGAGACGGTCGCCGTCGGCACCTACGAGGAGCTGCCCGAGGTGCACCAGCGCTTCCCCGGCTCGCTCGTCGTGCTCAGCCCCTGGCGCCCCTTCTCTCCCACCCCGGGCGAGCTCGGCGTCGACCCCGGCCGGGTCGTGCACACCGTCGGCCGCCCCGGTGACCTCGCCGCGCTCGTCGCGCGGTCCCGGGCCGGCGACCTCGGGCCCGACCGCCCCCGCGTGCTGCTCGAGCGGCTGACCTCGATGCTGCGCCACGGGCTGGGGCGCGACGACCTCCACGAGGCGGCGCGCCTCGTCCGCGACGGTGGCCTGCGGCTGGAGGGCGTCGCGCTGCACCTGCCGCTGCCCTCCCCCCGGGCCGCGACGAGCCGGGCCGTGCCCGGCCACGTCGAGGAGGTCGATGCCCTGGTGCGCGAGGAGCCGCTGGCCGGCCTGCTCGCCTCGGGCGGCCCGTCCGCCGCGCAGCTGTGGGTCTCCCACCTCGGCGTGGAGGAGCAGCAGACCCTCGCGCAGCGCCTGCCCGGCCTGCGGCTGCGCCCGCGCACCGGCACCGGGCTGTGGCTCGGCGACCGCGGGGCGCTGCGCGTCGGCGCGACGGTGCTCGACGTCCACCCGGTCGAGCGCGGCCAGACCTTCGGCTACCGCCAGCGCTCGGCGCCGCGCCGCGGCCACGTGGTCGTCGTCTCCGGCGGCACCTCCCACGGCATCGGGCTCGAGGCCCCGGTCGGCGAGGGCACCCTCAAGGCCCGCGCCGCCACCATCGCCCGCGGCAGCCTCGACGCCGCCGGGCTGGTGCGCTCCCCCTTCACCGTCGGCGGCAAGCAGCGGCTCTTCGCCGAGCCGCCGCACATGCAGGTCAGCATGCTGCTGCTGCCCCACGGCTCGCCCGTCCCCGAGGTGGGCGACGAGGTCGGCGTGCGCGTCCGCTACACCACCACGACCTTCGACCGGGTCGCCGTCGACTGAGCCGCTGGCTCGTCCGGGGGCCACGACGCGTCGGTGCGCACCGGGTCGCGGTGGGGCTGCAGCACCTCGCGCACCACGACGGCGACGAGCACCAGCTGGCAGGCGAGCCGCACCCAGATGGCCAGGTCGTAGGTCGGCGTGCCCCCGCCGCCCGCCTCGAGGTAGCCGCCGAGGTAGGCCCAGACCATCCAGAAGTAGAAGACCTCGCCGGCCTGCCACACCAGCAGCGCCCGCCAGCGCGGGTGGGCGAGCACCGCGAGCGGCAGCAGCCACAGCACGTACTGCGGCGAGTAGACCTTGTTGACCAGCAGGAACGCCGCCACCACGAGGAACCCCAGCTGCGCGAGCCGCGGAGGTTCGGGCGCGACCAGACCGAGCACGGCGACCATGACGCAGGCGCCGCCGAAGAACCACCACGACCAGTCGTTGATGACCTCCGGGGTGAAGCTCGCCCCGGCGTGCGTCATGGCCAGCCACACCGAGCCGAGGTCGGCGCCGCGGTCGGCGTTGAAGGTCCAGAAGACCTCCCAGCGCGACGGCGAGGAGAGGTACGCCGGGGCGTTGGCGAGCACCCAGGCGACGACGGCCCCCAGCACCGGCGCCACCACGAGCCGCGGCTGCCGGCGTCGTACGGCGAGGACCAGCATCGGTCCGAGCAGGAACAGGGGGTAGAGCTTCGCGGCCGTGCCGAGGCCCACCATCACGCCGGCGGTGACGAGGCGGCCCCGCTCCCAGGCCCAGAGGGCCGCCGCGACGAAGAGCACCGCCAGCAGGTCCCAGTTGACGAGCTGGGTCAGCCCCAGTGCGGGCAGCAGCACGAAGGGCAGCGCGTCCCAGGGCCGGTGCCGGTGGGTGCGGGCGAGGAACCACACGGCGCCGAAGCCGGCGAGCGCCAGCAGGACCGCGGTCACCAGGAAGTAGCTGTCGACCTCGGCCGCCATGCCGGGCAGGCCCCACACGCCGTCGGGCGGGGTGGCGCGGCGCACGTCGACGTCGGGCCCGTCCTGCGCGACCGCGCGGGTCAGGGCACCGGCGCCCCAGGCCAGGTAGGAGATCCCGACCGGGTACTCCATCACCTGGTGCCGGCCGCCGTCGTCGCCGTACGGCCACCAGCCCTCGGCGAGCCCCCGGCCGGTGTAGAGGTAGGGCACGTCGGAGTAGCAGCCCTTGCCGTAGCGGGCCTGGTCGTTGCTCCAGCCGGTCGACAGGCACGGCACGTGGTGCACGACCGAGAGCACCATCACCACGGCGTAGAGCGCCAGCAGCACGCGCAGCGGCGTGATCCAGCGGTGCGGGCGGGCGTGGCGCCCTGCCGGTCCGCCCGCCACGTCGGCGAGCGCAGCGGCCACGGGGTCGGTGCGGGTGGGCGCGACCACCCCGGGCTTGCTCACGTCGCGAGCCTACTGAGCCGGAGACCGGAGCCCGTGGTCCGGGCCGGCGGCACCGGGACGCCTACGGCTGCGGCTCACCCGGCTGCCGGCCGTCGTCCGGCGGCCCGCCGGGCAGCGTCGGCTCGCTGCCGTCGCCCGGCTCGGGCTGCGCCGTCTCCGGCGGCTGCGAGGGCTCCGGCCGCTGCGTCCGCGACGGGCTCGGCGACTCGCTGGGCTCGGGCTCCGGCTCCGGCTCGGGCTCCGGCGGCGGGGTGTAGGGCTCGTGGCCGCTCTCCGGCGGCGTGCCCTCGGCGAAGACGGGCGGCGGGAAGTCCTGCACGTCGAGGCCCGTCATGATCCGGCCCATGACGTCGCGGAACGTCAGTGCCGGGTACTGCCCGCCGTAGAAGGTCGGCAGGAAGCCGTCGAGCGCCTCGTTGCCCTGGCCGCGCACGTACATCACCGCGGTCGTGACCTGCGGGGTGTAGCCGACGAACCACGACGACGAGACGTTGCCGTCGGCGTTGGTGGCGGTGCCGGTCTTGCCGGCCACGGGACGGTCGGACAGCGCGGCGTTGCCACCGGTGCCGCTCGTGACGACCTGCTGCAGCGCGTAGCTGACGTCGGCGGCGACGTCGTCGGGCACGGCCCGCTCGGCGTCGCGCGGCGCCTTGTAGAGCACGCTGCCGTCGGCGACCCGGGTGACCCGCTTGACGACGTGGACGTCGCGGTGAGTGCCCCCCGTGGCGATGGTCGAGTAGGCGCTGGCCATCGAGATCGGGCCGACGGTCGCGGAGCCGAGCGCGATGGCGTTGTTGGGCTCGAGGCCGGGCGCGTTGCGCGGCACGCCCATCTTCACCGCCATGTCGAGCACGTCCTTCGGGCCGCCGGGCAGGGCGTCGGTGAGGTCGGCGAAGGCGGTGTTGACGGAGTTCTCGGTCGCCGTGAGCAGGCTGATGGCGGAGCCGAAGTTGGTGCCGGTGCCCTCGCCCTGGTTGCCGACCTCGCCGCCGCTGTCGAAGGTGTACGGCGCGTTGCCGTCGAAGGTGCTGCGCAGCCCGTATCCCGCGTCGAGGCCCGCGGCGAGGGCGAACATCTTGAACGTCGAGCCCGGCGAGCCGCCGATCCGGGCCCAGTTGAGCTGGCTGTCGAGGTAGTCCTGGCCGGCGTAGAAGCCCAGCAGTCCGCCGGTCGCGTTGTCGACCGAGGCGCTCGCGACGTGCAGGCCTCGCAGGCCCTCGGGCCGCTGCGCCGCGACGCCGTCGCGGTTGGCATCCATGGCCTGGCGGGTCATGGTGGTCTCGACCCGCAGCCCGCCGGTGTCGATGGTCTGCTCGTCGAAGCCGAGCCGCTGCAGCTCGTCCTTGACCATCGTCAGCATGAAGCCGCGCTGGCCGCCGTAGGCGTTGTCGCTCGAGCGCTCGACGATCTTGGGCAGCCGGTCGCGGATCCGGTCGGCGCGGCTGCTGTCGAGCGTGCCCATGTCGACCATGCCGTCGACGACGTACTGGTAGCGCCCGAGGAGCCGGGAGCGGGTCTCGTCGCTCTCGTCGGGCGACAGGCCGCTCGGGCTGTTGAGCACCGCGGCGAGCATGGCCGACTGGCTGACGTTGAGCTCGCTGGCCGGCTTGTCGAAGAACGCGCGCGCGGCGGCCTGCACGCCGTACGCCCCGCGGCCGAAGTAGATGGTGTTGAGGTAGCCCTCGAGGATCTCCTGCTTGGAGGTCTGCTGCTGCACCTTCAGCGAGAGGAAGGCCTCCTTGGCCTTGCGCTCGAGGGTGCGCTCCTGGTTGAGGTAGAGCAGCTTGACGTACTGCTGGGTGATGGTCGAGGCGCCCTGCGTGGCGTTGCCGCGGGCGTTGGAGAAGGCGGCGCGCAGGATGCCGCGCGGGTCGATGCCGCTGTTGGTGTAGAAGGTGCGGTCCTCCGCGGCGACCACGGCGTCCTGCATCGGCTCGGCGATCTCGGAGAGCGGCACCGACTGGCGGTTCTGCTCGGCGAAGGTGCCGATGCGCCCACCGCCGTCGTAGGTCACGTACGTCGCCTGCGCCTCGTACGCCGCGTTGGCGCTCGGGATCTCGGTGTTGCGGTAGGTGAAGTAGAAGATGCCGGCGAGCACCAGGGCCAGCACCAGCCCGGTGACCAGGGTCCACTTCGCGATCCGGCGCAGGCGACGCCCCCGGCCGCGGGGACGGCCGGACGTCGCGGTGGTCGGGGCGGTCTTGCTCACGTGAGTCTCCTCGTCCCGGTCGGCGGGCGGCCGGGTGCTCTCGGGGGTCCTGCTCGTGGGGGGATCGTGGTGCCGCGCGTCGACACGGGGCGGGTGGGCGCGACGGGATGCGGTCAGCCCGGGGCGACCGGCTCACCAATGTACGGGGTCGCCGAACCACGCCGGTGCGCTCCAGGCGGGGCGACGTGTCGTACGACACGTCGGATATATCGACTCGATAGGTTTGTGCGATGTAGCGTCGGGCACGACTGCGGCGGCGGCGCACACCCGTGCACCGAGTCCGACGACAGCCCATCAGTGCAGGCAGGAGGCGAGACGTGGCAGCCAGCAAGGCGGCGACCCTCGAGCTCGCGGTGCTCGGCCTGCTGCACGACTCCCCGCTGCACGGCTACGAGCTGCGCAAGCGGCTCAACCTGCTGCTCGGCTGGAGCCGGGTGCTGTCCTACGGCACCCTCTACCCCGCCCTGAAGCGGCTGCTCCGGTCGGGCCACGTCGCCGAGGACTCCAGCAGCACGCTCGGGGTCTCGCGGCGCCAGCGCATCGTCTACCGCATCACCCCCGCGGGCGAGGACTACTTCGCCGGGCGCATCACCGACGTCGGCCCCTCCGCCTGGGAGGACGAGGACTTCCAGATGCGCTTCGCCTTCTTCTCCCGCACCGACGCCGAGGTCCGGCTGCGGGTGCTCGAGGGCCGCCGCAGCCGGTTGCAGGAGCGGCTCGACCGGGCCCGCTCCAGCCGACCCCCGGGCGCCTCGGCGACCGGGCCGGTCGACCGCTACATGAGCGAGCTGCAGCGCCACTCGGTCGAGTCGGTCGAGCGCGAGCTGCGCTGGTTGACCGACCTCATCGAGGCCGAGCGCGGCGGTCGTGCCGCCGAGGGCCGCGGTGACCCCGACCCGCCGCCACCGCAGACCCGGTCAGGACCCCCAGCAGCACCATCCCCACCCGTTCCGCACCACGCACCAGATCGACAAGGAGAACCCCATGACTGAGAACACCCAGGTCCGGGTGGCCGTCGTCGGCGTCGGCAACTGCGCCAGCTCGCTCGTCCAGGGCGTCGAGTACTACCGCGACGCCGACCCCGAGGGCACCGTCCCCGGCCTCATGCACGTGAAGTTCGGCGACTACCACGTCGGCGACGTCGAGTTCGTCGCCGCGTTCGACGTCGACGCCAAGAAGGTCGGCTTCGACCTCTCCGAGGCCATCAACGCCTCCGAGAACAACACCATCAAGATCGCCGACGTGCCGCCGACCGGCATCACCGTCCAGAAGGGCCCCACCCTCGACGGCCTCGGTCGCTACTACCGCGAGACCATCGAGGAGTCGCCCGAGGAGGCGGCCGACGTGGTGCAGGTGCTCAAGGACACCCGCGCCGACGTGCTGGTCTGCTACCTCCCGGTGGGCTCCGAGGAGGCCGCCAAGCACTACGCGCAGTGCGCGATCGACGCGGGCGTCGCCTTCGTCAACGCCCTGCCCGTCTTCATCGCCTCCGACCCCGAGTGGGCCGAGAAGTTCCGCGCCGCGGGCGTGCCGATCGTCGGCGACGACATCAAGAGCCAGGTCGGCGCCACCATCACCCACCGCGTGATGGCCAAGCTGTTCGAGGACCGCGGCGTCGCTCTCGACCGCACCTACCAGCTCAACGTCGGCGGCAACATGGACTTCAAGAACATGCTGGAGCGCGACCGTCTCGAGTCCAAGAAGGTCTCCAAGACCCAGGCCGTGACCTCCAACGTCACCGGCTCGCTGGCCGGCAAGGTCCACGACAAGAACGTCCACATCGGTCCGTCCGACTACGTCCAGTGGCTCGACGACCGCAAGTGGGCCTACGTCCGGCTCGAGGGTCGTGCCTTCGGTGACGCTCCGCTCAACCTGGAGTACAAGCTCGAGGTGTGGGACTCCCCCAACTCCGCCGGCATCATCATCGACGCGGTGCGCGCCGCCAAGATCGCGAGGGACCGCGGCCACGGCGGCCCGCTGCTGTCGGCCTCGTCCTACCTGATGAAGAGCCCGCCGGTGCAGCGTGCCGACGACCTCGGCCGCGCCGCCGTCGAGGCCTTCATCGCCGGCGAGGACGACCACTGAGCGCCTGACCCTCGCTGGTCGAGCCCGTCGAGACCGACGCCCCCGCCGCACCCGCGGTGGGGGCGTCGTCGTCCGGTCAGCCGTTGAACATGCTGCCGAGCCCGCTGCCGCCGCCGGACCCCTGCTGGGGCGGCACGAACTCGTAGGGCTGCACGACGACGAAGCCCGGGCCGTGGAAGGCGTACTGGAACGCCTCGCCCGAGCCGCCGCGCAGCAGCGAGCCCATCTTCATGCTCGAGACGACCTGGGGCACGAGCCCGGCCGACCAGGCGACGGCGGCCTGCACGTCGACGTACGTCGGCTGCTGCGAGCAGTCGAGCACGACCGGCTTGCCGACGGTGCAGAGCGCGGTGGTGCCGGTGCCGCTGAGGGTGGTGTTGAACAGCCCGCCGGAGAGCATGCCCGCGCCCTTGACGCGGTTGATGTCCCACTGCAGGGCGGCGTCGAAGGCGAGCAGGTTGCGACCGTTGACCGACAGCGCGTCGCCGTCGAGGTGGAGCAGGTAGACGTAGCCGGCCTCGTGGGCGAAGAACACCTCGCCCTGGCCGCGCACCCGCATCAGCGGGAGGTCCTCGGAGGTCGCGAGCTTCTTCAGCAGCTTGCCGACGCCGCCCGCCTTCTCGTGCACGAACTCGACGCGGCCCTGGTAGGCCACCATCGTGCCCTTGGTCGCGAGCACGTCGTCGCCGAGCGAGACCCGCAGCAGCTGCGAGTTCTGCAACGCGAAGCGGTCGGTGCCCTCGCGCTCGAGGTTGGACTGGTCGAAGAGGTCGCTGCGCACAGGGGCAGCCTAGGGCTCAGCGCTCGGCGTCGGCCTTGATCTTCGCGAGCGTCTGCTGCATGCCCTGCTGCAGCTCCTCGGTGAACTCCTCGACGCCGCCGAGCACCCGCTCGGTCAGCTGCACCGACAGGTCGGAGATGCCCTTGGGGGCCTCGCGGCGCTGCACCACGCGGGTGCCGCCCGACGGGGTTTGGCTGAGGTCGAAGGACCAGACGGTCCAGTTCTCCTTGACCCGGAAGGCGACCCGCTGCTCGGGCACCATCTCGACGACCTGGCTCTGCGTCGGCCAGACGAGGAAGCCCTTGCGGTTGACGTTGATCATCTTGGCGCCCTCGCGCACCTCACCACCGCGCACGAAGACCTTGCGGCACTGCGGGCTCCAGCGCGGCATGTTGCGCAGCTCGGAGACCAGGCTCCACACCTTCGCGGGCGGGGCGTCGATCTCGATCTCGGCCTCGATCGGCGGGACGTCGGTGAGCGGCACGGTGGCTCCTCCAGGGTGTCGGTACGTCGGGTTACCTGCGGGTAGGTGCCCCACCGTGCCGGGTCGGTCGCTCGCAGGGCAAGCGGTCGTGTCCCATCTCGCAGTCAGGACGCCGCGGCCGCGGCCGTGCCGAGGTCGGTGACCAGGGCGTCGAAGGCGGTGCGGCGCTCCGCCTCCTCCTGCATGCGCAGCAGCGCGGACGGGTGCGCCGTGACGAGCACCGGACCGGCCTGCTCCTCCAGCACCCGCCCGCGCACCTCGCCGATCTTGACGGTGCGTCCCAGCACCGAGCGGGCCGCGGTGGCGCCGAGGCACACCACGACGCGCGGCTGCACCGCGGCGAGCTCGGCGGCGAGCCACGGGTGGCAGGCCTCGACGTGGGCGACCCCGGGCTTGGCGTGGATGCGCCGCCTCCCACGCTGCTCGAAGCGGAAGTGCTTGACGGCGTTGGTGACGTAGACGTCGCCGCGGTCGATCCCGGCCGCCTCGACGGCCTCGAGCAGCAACCGGCCCGCCGGACCGACGAAGGGGATGCCGCGCTGGTCCTCCTGGTCGCCGGGTTGCTCGCCCACCAGGGCCAGCCGGCCGCCGGCGGAGCCGGCGGAGAAGACGACCTGCGTCGCGGGCTCCCACAGCTCGCAGCCGCGGCAGTCGGGTGCCGCGGCACGCAGCGCGTCGACGTCGGCGTCGGCGGGGACCCAGGTCGCGGCGCCGGGTCGGTCGGGGGTGTCGGCCATGCGCGGGCGGTACCCGCGCCGAGGGGGCCTCAGCCCCGGGCGGCCCACCACTCCCGGAGCGCGGCGGTGGCCTGCTCGGGGGTCATCGGCCCGTGGTCGAGCCGCAGCTCGAGCAGGTGGCGGTAGGCCTCGCCGACCTCGCGGCCGGGGCCGATGCCGAGCACCTGCATGATCTGGTTGCCGTCGAGGTCGGGCCGGATCGACGCCAGCTCCTCCTCCTCGGCGAGCCGGGCGATCCGCTCCTCGAGGTCGTCGTAGGCCCGCCGGAGCCGCTCGGCCTTGCGCCGGTTGCGGGTGGTGCAGTCGGCCCGGGTGAGCACGTGCAGCCGCTCGAGCTGGTCGCCGGCGTCGCGGACGTAGCGGCGTACGGCGGAGTCGGTCCACTCGCCGTCGCCGTAGCCGTGGAAGCGCAGGTGCAGCTCGACGAGATTGCTGACGGCCTCGGTCTGGTCCTTGCTGAAGCGCAGCGCCTGCATCCGCTTGCGGGTCAGCTTGGCGCCGACCACGTCGTGGTGGTGGAAGGTGACGCTGCCGTCGTCGAGGAAGCGGCGGGTGCGCGGCTTGCCGACGTCGTGCATCAGGGCCGCGAGCCGCGAGACCAGGTCGGGCCCGCCGAGGCGGTGCTCGAGGTCGACCGACTGCTCGAGCACCGTCAGGGTGTGCTCGTAGACGTCCTTGTGGCGGTGGTGCTCGTCGCGCTCGAGCGCCAGGCCCGGCAGCTCGGGCAGCACGTGGTCGGCCAGCCCGGTCTCGACGAGCAGCCGCAGGCCCGCGACCGGGTCGGGCGCCAGCAGCAGCTTGACCAGCTCGTCGCGGACCCGCTCGGCCGAGACGATCCGGATCCGCTCGGCCATGTCACGCATGGCGGCGACGACGTCGTCGTCGACGGCGAAGCCGAGCTGGGCGGCGAAGCGGGCTGCCCGCAGCATGCGCAGCGGGTCGTCGGAGAACGACGCCTCGGGGGTGCCGGGCGTGCGCAGCCGGCGCTCGGCGAGGTCGACGACGCCGTGGAAGGGGTCTTCGAGCACCTTGCCCGGCAGCGACAGCGCCATCGCGTTGACGGTGAAGTCGCGCCGCGCGAGGTCGCCGGCGAGGGTGTCGCCGTACGCCACCGACGGCTTGCGGCTCTCGGGGTCGTAGGCCTCGGAGCGGTACGTCGTGATCTCGACCGTCCAGGGCCCCTTGCGGCAGCCGATGGTGCCGAAGGCGCGGCCGATGTCCCAGACGGCGTCGGCCCACCCGCCGAGCAGCCGCTCGGTCACCTCCGGGCGCGCCGAGGTGGTGAGGTCGAGGTCCTGCTGGAGCCGGCCCAGCATCGCGTCGCGCACGGGCCCGCCGACGAGGGCGAGCTCGTGGCCCGCCTCGGCGAAGCGACGGCCGAGGCCGTCGAGGACGGGCGAGAGGCGGTCGAGCTCGGCGGTCACCCGCTCCTGCACGTCGGTGATCAGCAGGGGCTCGGGGGACACGGGCGTCAAGTCTAGGTGCCGACCCGCCCTGCGGCACGGCCGCGTCGCGGGGCCGCAGCGCTCGGGGGCGTCGGTAGCATCCCGGGGTGATGCGTGCCCGAGGCCTGACCCCGCGGTCGGGACCCTCGGCACCCGCGCTCCGGACGGCGGTCGCCCGCGCGGTGCTGCTGCTGGGGGTGGTCGGCGGCCTGCTCGTCGCCCCGCTCGCGAACCAGCCGGCCGGCGCCGCCGTGGCACCCGACGACGACGCCGAGGCGACGCCGCTGACGGTGCGGCTGAGCGCCATGAGCCCGGCCGTCGTGCAGCCGCGCGGGTCCCTGGTGCTCGCCGGGTCGGTGCGCAACGACTCCGACGAGGTCTGGACCGACGTCAACGTCGCGCCCTTCGTCGGCGACGCCCCGATCACCTCGCGCGCCGAGCTCGGCCTCGCCGCCGACACCCCCGAGGAGACGACGGTCGGCAGCCGCCTCGACGCCCCGGGCACGTTCGTGGGGGTGGGCGACCTGGTGCCGGGCGAGGAGCTCGACTTCCGGCTCACGGTGCCGCGCACGGAGCTGCCCCCCGCGTCCGCGCCCGGGGTCTACTGGGTCGGCGCCCACGCCCTCGGCACCAGCTCGCAGGGCCGCGACGGCGTCGCCGACGGCCGGGCCCGGACGTTCGTCCCGGTGCTGCCGGAGACGGCCGCGTCCACCTCCGGCCGCGGCGTGACCGTCGAGCGCGACGGCGGCACCACCGCGGCGGCCGACCAGCGGCAGGCCGCCGCCGACGCCGTGCCGGTCTCCCTGGTGCTGCCGCTGCGCGAGACCGCGCTGCGGGGGTCCGACGGCAGCCTCCTCGACCCCGCCCGCTGGGTCGAGGTCAGCGGGGTCGACGGACGGCTCGACCGGATCTCGCGCTTCGCCGCCACCGCCGACGACCGCCCGCTCGGCTGGCTGCTCGACCCCGGTGTCATCGACGCGCTCTCCGACCTCGGGCAGGGCAACCCGCCGCTGTCGCTCGGCCCCCGGGAGCGGGTGAGCGGCCCCGCGGAGCCGTCGCCGAGCGAACCGGACAGCTCCTCGGGCAGCTCCGCGGGCAGCCCCTCCGACGCGCCCTCCGGGAGCGCCACCGCCTCGCCCAGCGGGTCGGGCAGCGGCTCGCCCAGCGGCTCGCCGTCGGTCCAGGACCCGCCCGACGACGACGTCCTCGCCCAGCAGCCGGCTCCCGACGACCCGGAGGCCACCGACGACCTCGGTGACAGCGGCGTGCCCGACCAGGCGGCGGCCGCTGCCGCCCGGGCCCTGCTCGACCGGCTGCTCGGTCAGCTCGACGACGGCAGCGTGCTCGCGCTGCCCTACGCCGACGCCGACGCGATGGCGCTCGCCCGCACCGCGCCCGGCATGCTCGACCGGGCGGTGGCGCAGACCCGGGCCACGCTCGACGTGCGTGGTCTCGAGGGCCGCCCCGTCCTCGCACCGCCGACGGGGCGCATCGACCCCACCGTGCTCGACGACGTCCCGACCGACGTCGGCCTGCTCGCCAGCGACCGGGGCGACCTCGACGGCCCGGTCAGCGGCCGCGTCGACGACCGCGACCTGCTGCTCGCCGACGCGCGCGTCGGGCGCGGCGGACCGGAGCCCACCCCGGCGCTCGACCCGCTCGCGCTGCGCCAGCGCCTGGTCGCGGAGACCTGGCTCGAGAGCACAACCGCGAGC
This sequence comes from Nocardioides marmoraquaticus, assembly GCF_054777915.1. Lineage (NCBI taxonomy): Bacteria > Bacillati > Actinomycetota > Actinomycetes > Propionibacteriales > Nocardioidaceae > Nocardioides > Nocardioides marmoraquaticus. The sequence continues at coordinate 136,779 of NZ_BAAHAA010000004.1, forward strand.
GACGCCGGCACCGACCCCCGACCCCTGGTGGTGGCACTCCCGTCGGGCTGGGACCCGGGCGCCGACTGGGCGTCCTCCGACTTCTTCGACGCCCTCGACGTGCCGTGGCTGCGCTGGGAGGCGCCGCCCACGAGTGACGAGAGCGTCGACGACGCGCTGTCCTACCCCCGCTCGACCGCCACCCGCGAGGTGTCGGCGACGGCGGTCGCGGCCGCCCGCGAGCTGGCCCGCAGCGGGGGCGTGCTGCACGACCTGCTCGCCAACGACAACGACGTGCTGCCGCGGGTCGACGGCGCCGCGCTGCAGACGGTGTCGTACGGCGCCCGCGCCCGGCCGCGGCGTGCCCTCGACTCGGCGACCGGACTGACCCGCACGCTGCAGGACGACCTGTCGCGGGTCAGCATCCTCGGCACCGACTTCTTCACCCTCTCCAGCGGCAGCGGCACGGTGACCATCACGGTCGTCAACGGCCTGTCGCAGCCGGTCACGGTGGGCATCGGCGCCCGGGCCGACGCCGGGGTGGAGGTCGGCCCGGTCGAGCCGCTCGCGCTGGGTCCGGAGCAGCGCGGCACCGTGCGGGTCCCGGTCAGCAGCGACCAGGGCGTGCACGACGTGGGCCTCGTCCCGGTCACCGCCGGCGGCGAGCCGGCCGGCACCCCCTTCGACTTCGTGCTGCGCACCAGCCAGGTCGGCCGCACCGTCTGGTACGTCATGGCCGGCGGTGCCGCCCTGTTCCTGGTGACCCTGCTGCGTCGGCTGTGGCTGCGGATGCGCGACGGCCGCCGGCTGCGAACCCGCGCCACGCAGGCCCGGGAGGAGGGCGCGTGAGCAGCGACGACGAGCGCGAGGCGCGCTCGCTGCTGAGCAGCAGCGCGGTGATGGCCGCGGGCACCGTGGTGTCGAAGGCCAGCGGCTACGTGCGCGGCGTGCTGCTGGTGGCCGCGCTGGGGGCCGGCCTGCACGCCGACCAGTTCACCATCGCCAACACCGTCCCCAACATGCTCTACATCCTGCTGGCGGGCGGCGTCATCAACGCCGTGCTCGTGCCGCAGCTGGTGCGCTCGATGCGCAACGACCCCGACGGCGGCGAGGCCTACGTCAACCGCGTCATGACGCTGGCGGCGCTCTTCCTCGGCGTGGTGACGGTGCTGCTCGTGATCGGCGCGCCATGGCTGATGGGGCTCTACCTCGACGGCCGCTACGACGGCCCCGAGCTGGCCGAGCAGCGCGAGAGCGTGGTCGCGTTCGCCCGCTACTGCCTGCCGCAGGTGTTCTTCTACGGCATGTTCGTGCTGGTCGGGCAGGTGCTCAACGCCCGCCGCCGCTTCGGTCCGATGATGTGGGCACCGATCGCCAACAACGTGGTCGCGGTGCTCGTGCTCGTCGTCTACCTCGTCGCCCACGGGCCCGTCCCGCGCTCGGAGCTGTCGTCGGCCTTCGACCCCGGCCAGGAGGCGCTGCTCGGCCTGGGCTCGACCCTCGGCATCGTCGTGCAGCTGCTGGTGCTGGTGCCCTACCTGCGCGCGGCCGGCGTCCGGTTCCGCCCGCGCCTCGACCTCCGTGGCACCGGGCTCGGCCACACCCTGCGCCTCGGCGTCTGGACGCTGCTCTTCGTCCTGGTCAACCAGGTCGCCTACACCGTGGTCGTGCGGCTGGCCAGCTCCGGCACGGCCGCCGCGGCGCTCGAGGGCAGCGGCGGCGGCACCGGCTACACCGTCTACTCCAACAGCTTCCTCATCACGATGGTCCCCCACTCGATCATCACGGTCTCGCTGGCCACCGCGGTGCTCCCGCTGCTGTCGTCATACGCCGCCCAGGGCGAGCTCGCCGCGCTCGGCCGGCAGGTCAGCAAGACGCTGCGCTCGGCCCTCGCGCTGGTGGTACCGGCGGCGGTGCTGCTGGCGCTGACGTCGCTGGCGCTGGCCCAGGTGCTCTTCGACTGGGGCGCGGGCGGCGCGTCGTACGCGTCGTTCGCCCCGACGATGGCGCTGTTCGGCATCGGCGTGGTGCTGTTCACCGCCCACTACCTCGCGCTGCGCGGCTTCTACGCCATGGAGCAGACCCGCCGGGTCTTCTGGATCCAGTGCGTCATCGCCACCGTCAACGTCGGCGCCGCCGTGGTGCTGGTGCGCGGTGCGAGCCCGGCCGACACGGCCCCCCGCCTGGTCACGGCCTACGTGCTGGCCTACGCCGTCGGCGTCGCGGTCTCGTGGGCCGTGCTGAGGCGCACGGTCGGCGACGTGGCGCTGCGCCACCTGGTGCGCTTCCTGGTCCGGCTCGCGCTCGCGGTGGGCGTCGCCGCCCTCGTCGGCTGGGCGGCGCGGCTGGGGGTCCTGACGATGCTGCCGGCCGACGCCGCCGACCGCACCAAGGCCCAGGCCCTGCTCGAGCTGGTGCTGGTGGGCGCCGCCTTCGGCCTGGCCTACCTGGGCACCGCCCGCGTGCTGCGGCTGGCTGAGGTCGAGGAGGTCGTGAGCCTGGTCACGAGGCGGCTGCGGCCCGGTCGCTGACGCACAGCACCGGCCCCCCACGCGCCCCACAGGCCTCACGGACCACCCGCGCGGTTCGGCCCGGGGGCCTACAGTGGACCTCGCCCATGTCCCCGAGGGGCGCCTGCCCGGTGCCCGCGAGGAGCACCGTGACCAGCACGAGCGCCGGATCCGTCGGACCCGGCACCGTGCTCGCCGGGCGCTACCGGCTCGAGGACCTGCTCGTCGAGAGCTCGGGGGCGTGGTTCTGGCGCGCTACCGACACCGTGCTGGCCCGCAGCGTGGCGGTGCACGCGGTCGGCAGCGACGACGACCGCGCTCCCCTGATGCTCGACGCCGCGCGGCTCTCGGCCACCGTCAACGACGCCCACCTGCTGCGCGTGCTCGACTGCGCCGAGGAGGGCCCGGTCTGCTGGGTGGTGCACGAGTGGGGCGAGGGCCTCTCGCTCGACCTCATGCTCGAGCGGGGCCCGCTCGCCCCGACCCGGGCCGCGTGGCTGGCCCAGGAGGTGGCCGACGCGATCGCCGCGGGCCACGCCCAGGGCGTCGCCCACGGCCGGCTCAACCCCGAGGCCGTCCTGGTCACCCACTCCGGGTCGGTCAAGCTCATCGGCTACGTCGTCGACGCCTCGCTGCACCGCGACCCGCCGACCAGCCCGGTCTACGGCGAGCTCGACGCCCGCGAGGCCGACGTCATCGACGTCGCCGGGGTGCTGTACGCCGCGCTCACCGGCCGCTGGCCCGGCGTGGCCGAGTCGTCGGTGCCGCCGGCCCCGCTCGACGCCGGGCGTCCGCTGCGGCCGCGCCAGGTCCGCGCCGGCGTCCCGCGGGCGCTCGACGCGATCTGCGAGCGGGTGCTGCACCGCGACGGCGCCCGCCACGAGCTGCCCATCGAGAGCGCCCACGAGCTGGCGGCGACGCTCGCCGACGTCACCGACCGGGGTGGCCAGCACCCCGGCCGGGTCGCGATCGACGGCCCCGACGACCTCCAGGAGGAGCCGACCGCCGTCATCTCGCGGGCCGCGCTCGCCGAGGAGGCCCGCCGCCGGGCGCCCGGCGCCGCGGCCGCAGCGGCGTACGACCAGGCGGCCGGGGGTGCCGTCCCCGACCCCGACGACCCCGGCGACTCCAGTGACCCCGGCGACCCCGGCGACCCTGATGACCCCGAGACCACGCAGACCGTGGTCGGCGTCGACACCGGCGAGCTCGAGGCCACCCAGGCCGCGGTGCCCGCCGTCCCCGCCAGCGACGCCCCGGCCACCGACGCCCCGGCCACCGGCACCCAAGCCACCGACACCCAGGGCGACCCAGGACCGGGCGACGAGCAGGCCGCCCGCGTAGAGCCCCCGCCACCGCCGCCGTTCCTCGACTCCCCCGAGCGGCCGCTGTTCTCCGAGTTGCGACGGCGCGTGCCCACGGCGGCCGCCGCCACCGCTCCCGCCTGGGGCACCGGCGAGCAGGCCGCCGCCGGCACGACCACCACCGGCACGAGCACCACCGGCACGACCACCACCGGCACCCACGGCGGTGCGGGAGCCGGGGGCCCGGAGTCCTGGCCCTACGAGCGCGACGACGAGCCCCGGCCGGCCACCCAGGACCACCACGAGGGGCGCGGCTGGCTGCGCACCGCGGTCGCGGTCGGGCTGCTGCTGGTGACCGGTCTCGCGGTCGTGGTGGCGTTCTCCCTCGGCCGCGGCGGGAGCCTGCCCCTGGTGGGCGGTGACGACGGCGGTGAGGAGTCCCCGTCGGCCTCCGCCTCCGCCCAACCGGTGCGGATCCAGGCCGTCACCGACGTCGACCCGCCGCCCGCGGGCAACGGCGAGGAGAACCCCGACACCGTCGGCAACGTCATCGACGGCGACCCCGCCACGTCGTGGACGACGGTCACCTACTACAACCGTCCCGACCTCGGCGGCCTGAAGCCGGGCGTCGGCCTGATGCTCGACCTCGGCTCCGACCAGCAGGTCGGCTCGCTCACGGCACGCTTCGGCCAGGCCGGCACCGGCTTCTCGGTGTACGCCGCCCCCGAGGGCGTCACCGCTGCGCCCACCGGCCCGGACGCCATGCGCCAGGTCGGCAACGCCGACGGCGCCGGCGAGCGGGCCACCGTCGAGCTCGAGGGCGCCCCGACCACCCGCTTCGTGCTGCTGTGGCTGACCACCCTGCCCGCCTCGCCCGACGGCTACCAGGGCGAGGTCGCCGAGGTGCAGCTGCGCTCCTGACCGGTCCCCGGCGCGCGGGGTCGTGGTCGGGCCGGTGGTGCGCCACAGTGGTGGCGTGAGCGCTCAGGCCGGTGGCGGACCCACGGACGCCGCCCTGCTCCGCGCCCACGTCGACGGCGACCCCGACGCCTTCGCGACCCTCGTCGCCCGCCACCGCGACCGGCTGTGGGCCGTCGCCGTCCGCACCACCGGCGACCGCGAGGAGGCGGCCGACGCCCTGCAGGACGCCCTGGTCTCAGCCTTCCGCCGCGCCGGCTCGTTCCGCGGTGACGCGGCGGTCACCACCTGGCTGCACCGCATCGTCGTCAACGCCTGCCTCGACCGGCTGCGCCGCAGCGGCGTACGACGCGCCGACCCGCTGCCCGAAGACCTCGACGACCGGCCCGACCTCGTGGTCCCGACGACACCGGACGGCGACCCCGAGCGGCGGGTGCTCTCCGCCGAGGTGCGCGACCGGGTGCACGCGGCGCTCCGCGAGCTGCCGGAGGAGCAGCGCACCTGCCTGGTGCTCGTCGACCTCGAGGAGTGGTCGGTGACCGAGGTGGCGGCGCGGCTGGGGGTCCCGACCGGCACCGTCAAGAGCCGCTGCCACCGTGGCCGCGCCAGACTGGCGGCGCTGCTGCCCGACCTCGCGGGCCCCCACGGAACCCCCGAGGACCCCGGTGCGTCCCATCCCGCGACCCGCCCTGCTGCCCGACCGACCGGAGGTGACCCCGCGTGAACGAGCAGGACCGCGTGCGTCGCCTGCTCGGCGACCTCGGCGCCACCGACGACACCACCCCGCCCGCGATGCCCGCCGACCTCGCTGCCCGGCTCGACGACCGCCTCGCCGAGCTCTCCCGCGAGCGCGTGACCGGGCACCCCGACCCCGCGGCTGACCCTCCTCCCGGGCCGACCCCGGGACCGTCGGACGGCGACGCTGTCGTGCTGCCGCTGCGCCGCCGGCTCGCGCCCGTGCTGGTGGCCGCGGCCCTCGTGCTCGCGACCGGCGGCGCCGTGGTGGCCCTCCGGCAGCTCGGCGACGGCACCGGCAGCAACGACTCCGCTGCCGGCGGCTCGTCGGCGGCCGGCTCGACGGCCGACGAGTCCAGCAGCGACGGTGGCAGCGACGGTGGCAACGACGGTGACGCCACCGGCGAGCCGGAGGCGCTCGACGCACCCTCGCCCGACGACGGCGCGGGCGGCGGCTCGGGTGACAGCGACGGTGGCAGCGACGGTGGCAGCGACAGCGGCTCCGGCACCCGCATGACGCCCGCGCCGTACCTCACCGCCGCCGGGTTCGCCGCCGACGCCCGTGCCCTGGTGCGCGACGGCGAGGTGGCGACCGGCTCCGACGCCGAGCAGGACGCCACCGAGCGCGACCGCGTGGAGGGCTCCGGCTGCGCCGTGCCTCCGGCCGACCGCGGTGCCGCCACCCTGGTGTCGCTCGACGGCGACCCCGCCGTCCTCGTGGTGGGCGAGGCACGGGGCGACGAGCAGGTCGTCGAGCTGCGCGGGTGCCTCGGCCGGGTGCTCGACGAGACCACCGTGCCGGCCCGCTGACCGGCGCCACCCCCGATACTGGACGGGTGAGCGATCCCGCCCCCCGCCGTGTCCAGGCCCAGGTCGAGCTCCAGGTGAGCGAGCGCGCCGAGCTGGTGTGGTCGGTCGCGGTGGCCGACGACGTGCCGCGCGAGCACGAGCACCTCGAGGTGACCGTCGACGGCACGCCGGTCGAGGTGCGCGAGCAGCGCGTCGCCGACGCCGGCCGGCTCCACGTCGTCACCGCCCCGCCCGGCCGCCTCGTGCTGTCGTACGCCGCCACGGTGACGGGCCGCGCCGCGCCCGCGGTGGTCGACCCGGTCGACGACATCGTCTTTCGTCGGCCGAGCCGCTACGCCGAGTCCGACGAGCTCGGCCCGACGGCGTGGGCGCAGTTCCAGCACCTCGACGGCAAGCCGCTGCTCGACGCCGTCAGCTCGTGGGTCGGCACGCAGCTCTACTACGTCAGCGGCTCCAGCCGGCCCACCGACGGCGCCACGCAGACGCTGCTGGCCCGCCAGGGCGTGTGCCGCGACTTCGCGCACCTCGTCATCGCCATGCTGCGCGCGCGCAACGTGCCGGCCCGCCTGGTGTCGGTCTACGCCCCCGGCCTCGCGCCGATGGACTTCCACGCCGTCGTCGAGGCCGCGATCGACGGCCGGTGGTGGGTCGTCGACGCCACCGCGCTGGCGCCGCGTCCGGCGCTGGTGCGCATCGCCTCGGGTCGCGACGCCTCCGACACGGCGTTCCTCACGGTGCAGTCGGGCCGGGCCGACCTGGTCTCGATGTCGGTCGACGCCGTGGTCGACGGCGACCTGCCCGCCGACGACGTCGACCGACTGGTCGCGCTCGGCTGAGCGAGCGGCCGGGCGGCGGGAACACCCGCTGCCTAGGATGCGTTGACGCCCCCGTACGACCGATCCACCACGAACCGACCTCATCGAGGAGCACCAGTGAGCCAGCAGCGCGACGTCATCATCGTGGGTTCCGGCCCCGCGGGCTACACCGCCGCGGTGTACGCCGCCCGCGCCGGCCTGCAGCCGCTCGTCTTCGAGGGCTCGGTGACCGCCGGCGGCGCGCTGATGAACACCACCGAGGTGGAGAACTTCCCCGGCTTCCGCGACGGCATCCAGGGCCCCGCCCTGATGGACGAGATGCGCGCCCAGGCCGAGCGCTTCGGCGCCGAGCTGGTCGCCGACGACGTCACCGCCCTCGACCTGACCGGCGAGACCAAGGTCGTGCGCACCGAGGAGGGCGAGTTCACCGCCCGCGCGGTGATCCTCGCGATGGGCTCGGGCTACCGCAAGCTCGACCTGCCCGACGAGGACCGGCTCTCCGGCCACGGCGTCAGCTGGTGCGCGACCTGCGACGGCTTCTTCTTCCGCCAGCAGCACATCGCCGTGGTCGGCGGCGGCGACTCGGCCATCGAGGAGGCGACCTTCCTGTCGCGGTTCGGCTCCAAGGTGACGCTGATCCACCGCCGCGACGAGCTCCGCGCCTCCAAGATCATGCAGGAGCGCGCCTTCGCCGACGACAAGATCGAGTTCGCCTGGAGCTCGGAGGTGGCCGAGATCCACGGCGACGACAAGCTCACGGGCGTGACCCTGCGCGACACCACCACGGGCGAGACGCGGTTGCTCGACGCGACCGGCCTGTTCATCGCCATCGGCCACGACCCGCGCTCCGAGCTGGTCAAGGGCCAGGTGCGGCTCGACGACGAGGGGTACGTCCTCGTCGACCACCCGTCCACCAAGACCGACGTCCCCGGCGTCTTCGCCTGCGGCGACCTCGTCGACCACCACTACCGCCAGGCCATCACCGCGGCCGGCACCGGCTGCGCGGCCGCGCTCGACACCGAGCGCTACCTCGCCGACCTCGACTTCGCCGCCTCCACCCCAGCAGGCGCGGCCGGAGTCGGTGCCGCGGGCTGAGGGAACACGCTGCGCCCCGCCCTTGTTCAGACCAGACACCACGCCACACCCCGAGGAGCACACATGAGCAACCTGCCCAAGGTCACTGACGACACCTTCGAGTCCGAGGTGCTGAAGTCCGACAAGCCCGTGCTGGTCGACTTCTGGGCCGAGTGGTGCGGTCCGTGCCGCCAGGTCAGCCCGATCCTCGACGAGCTCAACGCCGCCCACGGCGACAAGATCTCGTTCGTCGCCATGAACGTCGACGAGAACCCCGTCACGCCGTCCAGCTACCGCGTGACCGGCATCCCGACGCTCAACGTCTACCAGGGCGGCGAGGTCGTCAAGCAGATCGTCGGCGCCCGCCCCAAGGCCGCGCTGCTCAAGGAGCTCGACGAGTTCATCGCCTGAGCCCCACCGGCTCGCGACACCACGCCAGGCCCTCCCGCGTCACGGACGCGGGAGGGCCTTCGGCGTGGTCTATCGTCGGCTCGATGGACGCCCCCTGCCGCCGCGGTGACTCCGGTGCCGTCGTCACCCAGGTGACGGCGATGCTGCAGCGTCTCGGCCTGCTCGAGTCCACGACCGACACCTTCGACGAGGCCTGCGAGCTCGCGGTGCGCGACTTCCAGCAGCAGCGCGGCCTCATCGTCGACGGGGTCGTCGGCCACGAGACCTTCCGGCGCCTCGACGAGGCCCGCTGGCGCCTCGGCGACCGCATCCTGACCCACCTGCCCGGCGACCTGCTCGTCGGCGACGACGTCACCACCCTGCAGCGCCGGCTGCTCGACCTCGGGTTCGGCGTGCTGCAGGTCGACGGCTACTTCGGGCCCGAGACCGAGGCGGCGCTCGCCGAGTTCCAGCGCAACACCGGCCTGCCGCCCGACGGCACCTGCGGCCCGGCCACGCTCAAGGCGCTGGCCCGGCTCGCGCCGATCGTGCGCGGCGGCACCCCCGGGGCGCTGCGCGATGCCGAGCACATCCGCGACGTCGGACCCAACCTGTCGGGCCGCACCGTGGTGATCGACGTCGGCCGGCCCGACCTGGTCCCCGCCGAGGTCGCGGGCGTGCACGACGAGGTGCTGGCCGACCTCGCCCGCCGCGTCGAGGGGCGCCTGGTCGCGATCGGCGTCCAGGCCTACCTCAGCGGGCTCGGTCGCCACCCCCAGCCCGACGCCGAGCGGGCCGCCTTCGCCAACCGCACCCGCGCCAACCTGTTCTGCTCGCTCGCGCTCGACTGGTCCGAGAACCTCCAGGCCCGCGGCTGCTCCACCTACTTCTACGGCGGCGCCGACCCGGCGTCGTGGTCGTCGGCCGGCGAGCGCTTCGCCGGGCTCGTGCAGCGCGAGGTCGTCGCCCGCTCCGGGCTGCTCGACCTGCGCAGCCACGCCAAGGCCGGCGACCTGCTGCGGGGCACGGCGATGCCTGCGGTGCGCCTCGACGTGGGCTACCTCAGCCACCCCGGCGACCGGGTCAAGCTCGAGGACCCCGCCTTCCGCGACACCCTGGCCGAGGGGCTGGTGGTGGCGATCCAGCGGTTCTACCTCACTCCCGACGCCGACGCCCACACCGGCGTGCTGACCTACCGCGACCTGCGCGAGGCCTACAGCTCATGAGGTCGGGGAGGCTCACGCAGTGCCGCAGGTGAGCGCGGAGGCGTGGGTGCCGGTCGCGCCCGAGGCGGCGTTCGCCGTCAGCCAGACCACGGGCGAGCTGCGGCTGCGCTGGGACCCGTTCATCAAGGCCCAGCGGCTGATCGACGCCGACCGAGCGGGTGTGGGCGTCCGCACCTGGACCCACGCCCGCGTCGGGCCGAAGATGGTCAGCCGCTACGTCTCCTACCGCCCACCCACCTCGGTCGGCATGACGATGGAGTCGGGCCCGTGGTTCTTCGCGTCCTTCGGGGGCGGCTGGCGGTTCACCCCCGAGACCCGCGACGGCACCGACGGCACGCTGGCCTCATGGAAGTACACCTTCCGCACCCAGCCCTCCTGGCTCTCCCCCGTCGCCGACCCGATCGGCACCCGGCTGCTGGGACGCGAGATCCGGGCCCGCATCGCCGCCTTCGCCAAGGCCTGCCGCGACCCCGAGACCGTCGCCGCCGCGACCGGCTCCTAGTCGGGCTCTGTCGCCTGGCGCGGCACCGGCTGCGGCTGGGGGCGCACCGGGGCGAGCAGCCGGTCGCGGGCGCGACCGAGGTTGCGCCCGAGGCCACGCTCGAGGTCACGCAGCGTCGAGCGCAGGTCCATCCGCATCCGCGGGTGCACCGGGTGGGGCCGGGCGGTCCGGAAGCCCACCGCCAGCAGGAAGTCGGTCGGCACCACGCACGCGGCGTCGCCGGCCGGGCCACCGAAGGCCTCCACCGCGCGGACGTCGGCGCGCACCAGGTCCTTGGCCATCCCCTGCACCAGCAGCCGGCCGAGCCCGCCGCCGCGGTGGGCCGGGTCGACGTACGTCTCGGTCAGCACCACGGCGTCCTCGCCGACCGGTGAGGTCGGGAAGCCGACCGCGCCGGGCACGTGCGCCGGCGGCGCCCACAGCGCGTGCCCCACCACGACCCCGTCGACCGTCACGACGCGCCCGCAGGAGCCCCACTCGCGCAGCACCTCGGAGACCCAGGCCGCCTTCTCCTCGGCCTCGTGGCCGCGCACCTCGCGGCGGCGCACCGGGTCGAGCTCCCAGAACACGCAGTCGGACCCGGCCGGCAGCGCGGCCAGGTGGTCGACGGTCAGCCGTTCGGTGCGGCGGCTCATGGCTCCATGGTGCCGCTAGGCCCGGCGGGTGGCCAGGAACTCCCCGATGCGGCCGATGGCCTCGGTGAGCGTCTCGAGGTCGGGCAGCGTGACCAGCCGGAAGTGGTCGGGCTCGAACCAGTTGAACCCAGTGCCGTGGGTGACCAGGATCTTCTTGGCCCGCAGCAGGTCGATGACGAACGCCTCGTCGTCCTTGATCGGGTAGACCTCCGGGTCGAGCCGTGGGAAGCAGTAGAGCGCTCCGCGCGGCTCGACGCAGCTGACGCCCTCGATCTCGTTGAGCAGTCGTGACGCGGTCGTGGACTGCTCGTAGAAGCGGCCGCCGGGCCCGATGTACTCGTTGATCGACTGGTAGCCGCCCAGCGCGGTCTGGATCGCGTGCTGGGCCGGCACGTTGGCGCACATGCGCATGTTGGCGAGCAGGGTCAGGCCCTCCAGGAAGCTGCTGGCCACGTGCTTGGGCCCCGACACCATCACCCACCCGGCGCGGTAGCCGCAGACGCGGTAGGCCTTCGAGAGCCCCGAGAAGGTCAGGCACAGCACGTCGTCGCCGGCGTACGCCGCCGTGTGGTGGTGCTGGGCGTCGTCGAAGAGGATCTTCTCGTAGATCTCGTCGCTCATCAGCACCAGCTCGTGGCGTCGCGCGATGTCGACCAGGCCCTTGACCGTCTCCTCGCTGTAGACCGCGCCGGTGGGGTTGTTGGGGTTGATCACCACCAGCGCCTGGGTGTTCGGGGTGATCTTGGACTCGATGTCGTCGAGGTCGGGGTCCCACCCGTTGGTCTCGTCGCAGCGGTAGTGCACCGGCACCCCGCCGCACAGGCTCACCGCCCCCGTCCACAGCGGGTAGTCGGGCGCCGGCACCAGGATCTCGTTGCCGTCGTCGACGAACGCCTGCAGCACCAGGCTGATCAGCTCGGAGACGCCGTTGCCGATGAAGACGTCGTCGTTGCTGGTCTCGGTCAGCCCGCGCGACTGGTAGTACTGCGCGACCGCCGTGCGGGCCGAGTAGATGCCGCGGCTGTCGCTGTAGCCCTGGGCCTCGGGCAGGTTGTGCACCATGTCGGCGACGATCGCCTCGGGGGCCTCGAAGCCGAACGGCGCCGGGTTGCCGATGTTGAGCTTGAGGATCTTGTGTCCCTCGGCCTCCAGCCGCTGGGCCTCCACCAGGATCGGGCCCCGGACGTCGTACCGGACGTGCTGCAGCTTGCGGCTCTGGACGATCGGTCGCATGGGGACGAGTCTCGCAGGTGCCCACCCCCGGGCGCGCGCGCCGTGCGACGATGCGCGCCATGCGCGACCTCACCTACCCGCCGATCATCCGCACGGCCCTCGTGGCCTTCAAGGCGCTCGGGCTGAGGTTCCAGACGGACGGCACCGAGCACGTGCCGCGCGACGGCGGCGTGCTGCTGGCCTTCAACCACGTCGGCTACCTCGACTTCGTCCTCGGCGGGTTCGCCGCCCACCCGTCGCGACGCCTGGTCCGCTTCATGGCCAAGCGGGAGGTCTTCGACCACCCCGTCGGCGGCCCGGTGATGCGCTCGATGCACCACATCTCCGTCGACCGCGCCGAGGGCGCGGCCTCGATGGAGGAGGCGCTGCGCTACCTCGAGGACGGCGAGGCCGTCGGGATCTTCCCCGAGGCCACCATCTCGCGCTCCTTCGAGGTCAAGGAGCTGAAGTCGGGCGCCGTCCGCATCGCCGCCGAGGCCGGCGTCCCCCTGGTCCCCGTCGCGCTGTGGGGCACCCAGCGGCTGATGACCAAGCACCACCCCCGCGACTTCTCCCGCGGCAAGACCATCGGCATCCAGGTCGGCGAGCCGATGCACCCGACCGGCGCCGACCCCGCCGCGGAGACCCTGGAGCTGCACTCCCGGCTCAGCGACCTGGTCGCGCGGGCGATCGCGGCGTACCCCGCCGACGAGCAGCCCCCCGGCAGCTGGTGGCTCCCCGCCTCCCACGGCGGCACCGCCCCCACCCCCGCCCGCGCCGCCGAGATGGACGCCGAGGAGAAGGCCGCCCGCGCCGCCCGCAAGGCCGCCAAGCAGGCCGAGCGCGACGCCTGACGTTTCACGTCGAACATCGACCTGTCGCTTCGTCGACCTGTCGCTTCGTCGACCTGTCGCTACGTCGCTTTGTCGACATGTAGATGGTCGCTTCATGACCTCACTCCGCTGCCTGAGGTGCGAGCGGAGCGAACCACGATCCGCTCCCTGAGGTGCGAGCGGAGCGAGCCACGATCCGCTCCCTGAGGTGCGAGCGGAGCGAGCCACGAAGGGGCGGCGCGACCCCTCGCCCAGGGGCTCCGGGCACCTCGACCAGCCAGGGTCGGACGGACGCGACCCCCACGCACTCGCGGGAGAATCGCTCCCACAGAACGACATGTCGACAAAGCGACGTGTCGCTACAACGCTAGATCGGTCGGTCGTCGCGGTTGCGGGGGTCGATGACGGACACGATGCGCTCGAGGTCGGCCAACGAGGCGAACTCGATGGAGATGCGACCCTTCGACCGACCGAGCGCGACCTTGACCCGCGTGTCGAGCCGGTCGCCCAGGCGGTCGCCGATCTCGGCCAGCCCGGGGGCGCTGGGACGGGTGGTCCGTGCCTTGGGGGCGACCTCGTCGTCGACGCCGAGCGACAATAGCTCCTCGAGCGCCCGCACCGAGATGCCCTCGGCGACGACCCGCGTGGCAAGCCGGTCCTGGGCACCCGCATCGCTGACGCCGAGCAGGGCGCGGGCGTGGCCGGCGCTGAGCACACCGGCTCCGACCCGACGCTGCACGGCGGGCGAGAGGTTGAGCAGGCGCAGCGTGTTGCTGATCTGCGGGCGGCTGCGCCCGATGCGGGAGGCGAGCTCCTCGTGGGTGCAGCCGAAGTCGTCGAGCAGCTGGCGGTACGCCGCGGCCTCCTCGAGCGGGTTCAGCTGCGAGCGGTGGAGGTTCTCCAGCAGCGCGTCGCGGAGCAGGTCGTCGTCGCTGGTCTCGCGCACGATGGCCGGGATGGTGTCGAGGCCGGCCTCCTGGGTGGCGCGCCAGCGGCGCTCTCCCATCACCAGCTCGTAGGCCGCATCACCGTCGGCGTCGCCGACGCGGCGCACGACGACCGGCTGCAGCAGCCCGATCTCGCGCACCGAGTGCACCAGCTCGGCCATGTCCTCGGGGTCGAAGACCTGGCGCGGCTGCCGCGGGTTGGGCGAGACCGCGGTCACCGGCAGCTCGGCGAAGTAGGCGCCGGCGACCGGGGCGGGGGCCACCGTGAGGGGTGCCGGGTCGGTCGACACGTCGCTGACCTGCGGCGGAGCGGCCACCGCGACGCCGCCGACCCCGGTGAGAGCCTCGGCCGACGGCGGACCCGCCTGCTCGGGGGGAGCCGTGGGGATCAAGGAGCCGAGGCCCCGGCCGAGGCCGCGTCGTACGGGCTGGTGGGTGCTCACAGGGTGCCTCCGGCGGTGTCAGGAGCGGGGGTGGGTGCGGACGTGCGGGCGGGGGCGCCGCGGCGGGCCACCTCGCGGGCGGCCTCGAGGTAGGACAGCGCCCCGGGGCTTCCGGGGTCGTAGGCGATGACGCTCTGGCCGTAGCTCGGCGCCTCGGAGACACGGACCGAGCGGGGGATCGCGGTGGCGAGCACCTGCTCGCCGAAGTGGCCGCGCACCTCGGCCGCGACGCCCGCCGCGAGGTTGGTGCGGGCGTCGAACATCGTGATGAGGATGGTCGAGACCCGCAGCCGCGCGTTGAGGTGCTGGGTCACCATGTCGACGGTCTCGAGCAGCTGTCCGAGGCCCTCGAGGGCGTAGTACTCCGCCTGGATCGGGATCAGCATCTCGGCCCCGGCCACGAGGGCGTTCAGCGTCAGCAGCCCCAGCGACGGCGGGCAGTCGACGAGCACGTAGTCGAACCGGTCGTCGCCGGCCTCGGCGGCGGTGCCGACCCACGGGTGGGCCGAGATGGCGCGGTGCAGCCGCTGCTCCCGGCCCGACGCGCTGACCAGCTCGATCTCGGCGCCCGCCAGGTCGATGGTGGCCGGCACGCAGAACAGACCCCGGAGCGTGGTGTGCTCCTGCACCACCTCGGCGAGGGGCACCTCGTCGACCAGCACGTCGTACGTCGACGGCGTGCCGCGGCCGTGGTCGACGTCGAGCGCCGTCGAGGCGTTGCCCTGCGGGTCGAGGTCGATCACCAGCACCCGCAGCCCGCCCTGCGCCAGCGCCGCGGCGAGGTTGACGGCCGTGGTGGTCTTGCCGACGCCACCCTTCTGGTTCGCCACGACCATCACGCGGGTGTGGTCGGGGCGCGGCATCGGGTCGACGAAGCGGCGTCCCTGGCGCACCAGCAGCTGGCGCTCGATGGCACGCGCCATGGGGGTGGTCTCGTCGTAGCGCGGTCGCTGGGCGGCGAGGTCGCCGGCCGTCCGCACGGGGGAGGTCATCGGGGGTTCCCTTCGTGTGTTTCACGTGGAACCGCGATGCTCTCACCGAGTCCGGCGTACCTCGACGACCGTGACCGGCGGGTCGAGAAAGTCGACACCGAGCTCGTGCACGGCGGGTTCCGCGAAGCCCTTCCGGCCCCACCGGGTCGTCGCCGCCGCGATCTCCTCGACCGCCGAGGAGCCCTTCATCGCCAGCATCGAGCCACCCCCGGCCACGAGCGGCAGGCACCAGCCGGCGAGCCGGTCGAGCGGGGCGACGGCGCGCGAGGTCACCACGTCGTACGACGCGTCGCGCACCTCCTCGGCGCGACCGCGCCGCACCTCCACCTGCTCGGACAGGCCGAGCTGCTCGACGGCGAGCTCGAGGAAGGTGGTGCGGCGCAGCAGCGGCTCGAGCAGCGTGACGCGCAGGTCGGGCCGCCGCACCGCCATCACGAGACCCGGCAGCCCGGCTCCCGTGCCGACGTCGACGACGTGCGCACCCTCGGGCACCCGGTCGGTCACCACGGCGCAGTTGAGCAGGTGGCGCTCCCACAGCCGCGGCACCTCGCGCGGACCGATCAGCCCCCGGACCGTGGCCTCGTCGGCGAGCAGGGCGGCGTACTGCTCGGCCAGCGCGAGCCGGGAAGCGAACACCCCCCGCGCCGAGTCGGGCGCGGGGGGCGGTGTGGTTCCACGTGAAACGTCGCTCACGCGGGCAGGACCACCACGTGGCGGCGGGGCTCGACGCCCTCGGACTCGGAGCGCAGTCCGGCCTCGGCGACGACGTCGTGCACGACCTTGCGCTCGAAGGGGCTCATCGGGTCGAGGGCCGCCTGCTCACCGCTCTCCTGCACGCGGGCCACCACGTCGCGGGCGAGGGCCTCGAGCTTCTCGCGGCGATCGGCGCGGTGGCCGCTGACGTCGAGCATGAGCCGCGACCGCTCGCCCGTCTCGCGGTAGACCGCGAGGCGCGTCAGCTCCTGCAGCGCCTCGAGCACCTCGCCGCCGTCACCCACGAGCTGGGGCAGCTCGGCGCCGACGACCGACACCGTGGCGCGGTCGCCCTCGACGTCCATGTCGAGGTCGCCGTCGAGGTCGGCGATCTCGAGGAGCTCCTCGAGGTAGTCGGCGGCGACGTCGCCCTCGCGCTCGAGCTGCGAGCGACGACCGCCCTTCTCCTCGGTCGCGTCGAGCGCCTGCTCGGCGCTCTCGCCGGCGCTGTCGTCGGTGTTCTCGTCGGGGGTCAGGTCGGGGGCGGTGCTCACGAGGATCCTCCTGCGGGGTCGTCGCCGGACGTCGCGGGTGGTCGCTGCTGTCGCTGGCCCTGCTGCTGCTGGCGCTGCGACTGCGGCTTGCCCCCCTTGCCGGGCTGCTTCTTGCGCTGGGAGCGCGACTGGTTCTTGGGCTGCTGCCGGGTCGGGGCGGGGCGCTCCTCGACCTGGGTGGCAGCGGGCGTCTGCGCCTCCTCGGGCGGCAGGCCCTTCTTGATGCGCTTGGCCTCGTCACGGGCCTTCTTGGCGCGCTCGGCCTCGGTGTTGGGCGCGGGATTGTTGCGGATGACGTAGAACTGCTGGCCCATCGTCCACAGGTTCGAGGTCGTCCAGTAGAGGATGACGCCGATCGGGAACGCGATGCCGCCGATGCCGAAGACGACGGGCAGCACGTAGAGCAGCAGCTTCTGCTGCTGGGCGAACGGACCGCTGAGCGCCTCGGCCGGCATGTTCTTGCTCATCAGCTGGCGCTGGGTGAGGAAGGTCGTGGCCGTCATCGTCAGGACGAGCACCGCGGCGAAGATCTTGGTGCTGAGGTCGTCGCTGGACAGGAAGGTGTCGGAGAGCTTGGCGCCGAGGAACGTCGCCTCGCCGAACTGCTCGTTGAGGCGCACCGTCATCAGGCCACGGGTCACGTCGGTCTCGCGGGCGGCGCGGTCGAGCACGCGGAAGAGCGCGAAGAAGACCGGCATCTGCACGAGGATCGGCAGGCACGAGGCGAGCGGGTTGGTCTTCGTCTCCTTGAACAGGTTCATCTGTTCCTGGGCGAAGCGCTCGCGGTCGTGACCGTACTTCTCGCGCAGCTCCTTGAGCCGCGGCTGCAGCAGCTGCATGTTGCGGCTCGACTTGATCTGCTTGACGAACAGCGGGATCAGGGCCGCGCGGATGACCAGGGTGAGGCCGATGATCGACAGCGCCCAGGCCCAGCCCGACGCGTCGCCGAAGACGGCACCCCACAGCGCGTGCCAGGCCAGCAGGACCGCGGTGATCAGGTAGTACAGCGGCGTCATGATGAAGCCGCCGAGCGAGCTGAGGGTGTCCACGTCAGGCCTCTCGGGTCACGGAACGGTTCGCAGGGCTGGTCGCAGGGCTGGCCGCAGGGGGATGGGTCTTCACGGTACGGGCGGGCGGCACGAGGTCGACGCCGCCGTCGGCCCAGGGGTGGCACCGGGCCAGGCGGCGCACGGCGAGCCAGGAGCCACGCAGGCTGCCGTGGGTCTGCACCGCGCCCAGGGCATACGCCGAGCAGCTGGGGTAGTAGCGGCACACCTCGCCGTAGAGCGGGCTGATCAGCAGCCGGTAGGCCTTCAGCAGCAGGACGAGGACGTGCTTCACGCGGGCCCCGAAGTCAGCGCAGAAACCGGCACCGGGACCGGCATCGGGACCAGCCGCCCGAGCGCCCGGTCGAGGTCGCGTGCCAGCCCGGCGGCGTCGGAGGCCGCCGCTGACGGCAGGGCGCGCACGACGAGCCGGGTGCCGGGCGGCAGCGCGCCCAGGCGGTCGGCCACGAGGTGACGCAGCCGGCGCTTGACGCGGTTGCGGACCACGGCCGTGCCGACGGCCTTCGAGACCACGAAGCCGGCGGTCACCGGGGCCGCGTCGGTGCCGGGGGCACCGTCGCCGACGCGGGCGTGCACGACGAGGGTCGGTCGACCCTGGCGACGGCCGCGCCGGACCACCTCGCGGAAGTCCGCGGGGGCGGTCAACCGGTGGGTGGCGGGGAGCAACGCTGACGCCGTGGCGTCAGACGGCGACGCTGCTGCGACCCTTGCGGCGGCGCGCCGACAGGATCGCTCGGCCCGCACGGGTGCGCATGCGGAGCCGGAAGCCGTGCTTCTTGTGACGGCGACGGTTGTTGGGCTGGTAGGTGCGCTTGCTCATCTCGGTCACTCCACTGGGGTGCTGGGCGTTCGGTCCACGGCGGCGGTCGCGTGCAGCGCACACGTCAGGGGCATGCGGCACCGGTCGACACGGCCGACCGCCCAACGGTACGCGGTGGCGTTCCGGGGGGTCAATTCAGCGGCGCGGTGCCCGTCCGGTGTGCCGCCCACGGGTGGGGTGGACCGCCTGTGGACCACCGGTTGCTGCCTGTGGATCGTGTTGTTAGCGTCGCCCCTTCCGGCTCGGCGGACCAGCGCGTTCCAAGCGCGCACGAGCGGCCCGTCACCGGACCCTTACTTGTTGCACAGCCTGTGGACAAAGGTGTGGACGACCCCACCGACCCCCCGGGCGAAGTCGGTCGTGGAGGACCGGGGGACGGAGCATCCAGGGCGTGGACGCGCACGACGGCCAGAGCGGCAGCAGCGACGGCAGCACCCAGACGGGACAGCTGCACCACCTCTGGCCCGGGATCGTCGACAACCTCCCGCCCAACCAGCGCATGTGGCTCACCGCGAGCCAGCCGCTGATGCTCGCCGAGAACACCGCGGTCGTGGCCGTGCCCAACGAGTTCACCCGCAACCAGCTCGAGGGTCGGCTCCGCACCCGCATCGAGGACGCCCTCAGCGACCGCCTCGACCGCCCCGTGCGCCTCGTCGTCAGCGTCGACACCTCGCTCGACGGCGGCGCCGCCACGGCCGGCAGCGCCAACGGCAGTGCCGCTGCCCCGCCCGACGAGGCGGGCACCGAGACCGACGGCCCGGCGACCGCCGGCCCGGCCGCGCCCGGGAGCGACGTACGCCGCATCGGCCCGCGCGCCGGCGGCGAGCTGCCGACCCAGCCGTCGGCCTTCGACGACGCGTCGCACCGACCTGGCGACATGTCGACAAACCGACCTGTCGACCTGTCGTCCAGGGGCTCCGCCTCGCTGGCCACGGGCATCCCCGACAGCCCGCTGAACCCGCGCTACTCCTTCGAGACCTTCGTCATCGGGTCGTCCAACCGCTTCGCGCACGCCGCGGCGGTCGCGGTCGCCGAGGCACCGGGCAAGGCCTACAACCCGCTGCTGGTCTACGGCGACTCCGGTCTGGGCAAGACCCACCTGCTGCACGCCATCGGCCACTACGTGCGCAACCTCTGGACGGGCGCGAAGATCCGCTACGTCTCCTCGGAGGCCTTCACCAACGACGTCATCAACGCCATCAAGGACGCCAACACCGCAGCACTGCAGCGTCGCTACCGCGACGTCGACGTGCTCCTGGTCGACGACATCCAGTTCCTCGAGGGCAAGCAGCAGACGCAGGAGGAGTTCTTCCACACCTTCAACACGCTGCACAACGCCAACAAGCAGATCATCATCAGCTCCGACCGACCCCCCAAGCGGCTGACCCAGCTCGAGGACCGGCTGCGCAACCGCTTCGAGTGGGGCCTGCTGACCGACGTGCAGCCGCCCGACCTCGAGACCCGCATCGCGATCCTGCGCAAGAAGGCGGCGGCCGACCGGCTCTCGGCTCCGGCCGACGTGCTCGAGTTCATCGCCTCGCGCATCCAGACCAACATCCGCGAGCTCGAGGGCGCGCTGATCCGGGTCACCGCCTTCGCCAGCATCAACCAGCAGGAGGTCGACCTCTCGCTGGCCGAGATCGTGCTGCGCGACCTCATCCCCGAGGGCGGCGAGCCCGAGGTGACCGCCGGGCTCATCATCGCCCAGACCTCGACCTACTTCGGCTTCTCGATCGAGGACCTCACCGGCCCGAGCCGCACCCGCGCGCTCGTCACCGCCCGCCAGATCGCGATGTACCTGTGCCGCGAGCTCACCGAGCTCTCGCTGCCCAAGATCGGTCAGCAGTTCGGCGGCCGCGACCACACCACGGTGATGAACGCCGACCGCCGGATCCGCAAGGACCTCGCCGAGCGCCGCACGACCTTCCACCAGGTCACCGAGCTCACGACCCGCATCAAGCAGCAGGCCAAGCAAGCCTGACCCGGGGGCTCCTCGCACCTCGACCAGCGGGGCCCGAACTACACGCGTGCAAGATGTGGTTCACCTTCGGCGCGTCCGTGGAGCGGGTGTGCGCGGGGCTGTGGACAAGTGCGCCACTGCACCCACACCCCCTTCGGCCGGCCACAGGCGCCGGTCGTCGGTCCCCGTCGTCGTCCACACCGCGTCCACATCGCGACGCGCCGCGCGACCTGCGACGACGGTCTCGCTCCACAGGATCCACCGGCCCTACTACGACGACTGTCCTCCAGAGTCATCCCGAGCCGCCCAACGTCGTACGGGCCGCTCACCTGTGGAGCGAGCGGGGCCTGTGACTGCGGGGCGCACGACAGGAGACGGGCGTGGCAGGATGCACACCCCGCACGTGCCTGCTCGACCGCACGCCGCCCCGACCGCAGAAGAGGGCCCCGAAGGTGAAGTTCCGCGTTGACCGCGACGTCCTGGCCGACGCCGTCGCCTGGACCGCTCGCGCGCTCCCCGTCCGTCCGAGCTCCCCGGTGCTGTCCGGGCTGCTGATCGAGGCGGGTCCGACCGACGACGAGCCGGGTGCCGGCGACGGTGGCGGCAGCGGGCTGCGGCTGTCGACGTTCGACTACGAGACCTCCGCCCGCGCGACGCTCACGGCCGACGTCGCCGAGGAGGGCACCGCGCTGGTCTCGGGCCGGCTGCTGGCCGACATCTGCCGCAGCCTGCCCAACAAGCCGGTCGAGGTGACGATCGAGGGCTCGAAGGCGTCGCTGGTGTGCGGCTCGGCCCGCTTCAGCCTGCAGACGATGCCGGTCGAGGACTACCCGACGTTGCCGGAGATGCCGGAGAGCCGCGGCACCGTGCCGAGCGGCGTCTTCGCCCAGGCCGTCGCGCAGGCCGTCACGGCGGCCGGCCGCGACGACATGCTGCCGGTCCTCACCGGTGTCCGCGTCGAGCTCGACGGCGACAACATCGCCATGCTCGCCACCGACCGGTTCCGCCTGGCCAGCCGCGAGCTGACCTGGTCGCCGGGCGTCACCGACATCGACGCCGCGGCGCTGGTGCCGGCCAAGGTGCTCTCCGACACCGCCAAGGCGCTCACCGGTGGCGAGACCGTCTCGATCGCGCTGTCGTCGCCCGGCTCGGCGGGCGAGGGCATCATCGGCTTCGAGGGCTCCGCCGGCGCCGGCGGCACGCGTCGTACGACGACCCGGCTGCTCGACGGCGAGTTCCCCAAGGTCCGGTCGCTGTTCCCCAGCGAGCACCTCACCGTCGCGCGGGTCGACCGGGCCGCGCTCATCGAGTCGGTGCGTCGCGTCTCGCTGGTCGCCGAGCGCAACACCGCGGTGCAGCTGGCCTTCACCGAGGGCACGCTGACCCTCGACGCCGGCTCCGGCGAGGAGGCGATGGCCAGCGAGTCGCTCGAGGCCCACGTCACGGGCGACGACCTGACCACCGGGTTCAACCCCGGCTACCTGCTCGACGGCCTCGGCGCGATCGACCGGCCGGTCGTCGAGCTGGGCTTCACGCAGGCCAGCAAGGCCGCCGTACTCTCAGGGGTGGACTCGCTCGAGGGCGAGCCCGACGCCGGCTTCCGCTACCTGCTGATGCCGCGTCGCCTGCTCTCCTGACCCACCACGCCCCGCTCTCCTGGGAGGACCCCCGCCATGCACCTCGGACTCGTCGGCCTGGGCAAGATGGGTGGCAACATGCGCACCCGTCTGCGCGATGGCGGTCACACCGTCACGGGCTACGACCGCAACCCCGACGTCAGCGACGTCGGCAGCCTGGCGGAGCTGGTCGAGGCGCTGCCCTCGCCCAAGGTCGTCTGGGTGATGGTGCCGGCGGGCGACCCGACCCGCGCCACGATCGCCGAGCTGCGCGAGCTGCTCGGTGACGGCGACCTCGTGGTCGACGGCGGCAACAGCAAGTACACCGACGACCAGGACAACGCCGCCTCGCTCGCCGAGAAGGGCATCGGCTTCGTCGACTGCGGCGTCTCCGGCGGCGTCTGGGGCGCGAAGAACGGCTACGCCCTGATGTACGGCGGCTCCGAGGCCGACGTCGACAAGGTCAAGCCCGCGCTGCTCGCGCTCAAGCCCGAGGGTGACTTCGGCATGGCCCACGCGGGCCGCAAGCCGGGCGCCGGCCACTTCGCCAAGATGGTCCACAACGGCATCGAGTACGCGATGATGCAGGCCTACGCCGAGGGCTGGGAGCTGCTCGAGGCGACCGACCTCGTCGAGGACGTCCCGCACGTGTTCGACTCCTGGCGCGAGGGCACGGTCATCCGCTCGTGGCTGCTCGACCTGCTGTGCGCCTCGCTGCACGAGGACGAGCACCTCGAGCAGATCCGCGGCTACGCCGAGGACTCCGGCGAGGGCCGCTGGACCGTCGAGGCGGCCATCGACCACGCGGTGCCGATGCACGTCATCGCCGCCTCCCTCTTCGCACGGTTCCAGTCGCGCCAGGACGACAGCCCGGCGATGAAGGCGATCGCGGCCATGCGCAACCAGTTCGGCGGCCACGCGACCAAGGCGGAGGCCCCGCCCACCACCGCCGACGTCGACAGTCCCGCCGACAAGTAGCCCGTGCACGTCGCCCACCTGTCGCTGCACGACTTCCGCTCCTACCCCGACCTCGAGCTCGCGCTCGAGCCCGGGGTGAGCTCGCTGGTCGGGCGCAACGGGCAGGGCAAGACCAACGTGGTCGAGGCGGTCGACTACCTCTCGCGGCTCAGCTCGCACCGCGTCTCGGGTGATGCGCCGCTGGTGCGGCAGGGCGCCGATCGCGCGGTGGTGCGGGCCGCGGTGGTGCGCGAGGACCGCACCGCCACCCTCGAGGTCGAGATCAACCCCGGGAAGTCCAACCGCGCCCGGGTCAACCGGGCCGCACTGCCGCGGGCCCGCGACCTCGTCGGGCTGGTGCGCACGGTCGTCTTCGCCCCCGACGACCTCGCCCTGGTCAAGGGCGACCCGTCGGAGCGACGCCGCTTCGCCGACGACCTGCAGGTGCTCGCCACGCCCCGGTACGCCGGCACCCGCGCCGACTACGACCGCGTGCTCAAGCAGCGCAGCTCGTTGCTGCGCTCCGCGCGGGTGCGGGGCGGCTCGGCCGCCGAGGCGATGCTGGCCACCCTCGAGGTGTGGGACGAGCGGCTGGCCGCCCTCGGCACCGAGGTGATGCTGCGCCGCGCCGCCCTCGTCGACGAGCTGGTGCCGCTGCTGGGCAAGGCCTACGAGGCGGTCGCCCGGGGTGCGCGGCGCGACGACGCGGTGCTGGCCTACCGCCCGAGCTTCGAGGTCGACCCGGGCGCGGGGCCTGCCGAGGTCGAGCAGGCGTTCCTCGCCGAGCTCGCCCGTCGGCGTCGTGACGAGGTCGACCGGGGCGTGACCCTGGTCGGGCCCCACCGCGACGAGCTGGTGTGCACCCTGGGCGAGCTGCCGGTCAAGGGCTACGCCTCCCACGGCGAGGGCTGGTCGTTCGCGCTCGCGCTGCGGCTGGCGTCGTACGAGCTGCTGCGCCAGCCGACGCAGGGCGTGGAGGGCGGCGCAGCAGGACACTGGGTCGACGACCCGATCCTCGTGCTCGACGACGTCTTCGCCGAGCTCGACGCGACCCGCCGCGCCCAGCTGGCCGACCTCGTCGTCGGTGCCGAGCAGGTGCTCGTCACCGCCGCGGTCGCCGACGACGTGCCCGAGGCGCTCCGCGGCCGTCGCTACGACGTGGCCGACGGCCAGGTGGTGGCGCATGGCTGAGGAGGAGGAGACCACCCCCGACGAGCAGCACGACGACACCGGCCTCGACCTCGCCAAGCAGGTGGCGCGCGGCCTGGCGGGGCGCACCGGCGAGCGGCGGCTGCGCGCCGGGCGGCGCCTCGGCGACCGCAAGCCGGCGACGCCGCGCTCCTCGGGCGCGCACCCCGACGACCGCGACCCGCAGACCGTCGACGCCGCGCTGGGGCGCTTCGTGCTCGACCAGGGCTGGGAGACCGAGCTGCGGGTGCACGGCGTCTTCGCTAGGTGGGAGGCGATCGTGGGGCGCGAGGTCGGCCAGCACGTGCGGCCCGAGTCGTACGCCGACGGCCGGCTCGTCGTCCGCGCGGGGTCGACGGCCTGGGCCACCCAGGTCACGCTCCTCGCCCCCGACCTGGTGCGCCGCCTCAACGAGGTGCTCGGCGACGGCACCGTGACCGCCATCGACGTGCAGGGTCCGCGGCCCCCGAGCTGGTCGCGCGGGAGGCTCCGGGTCAAGGGTCGTGGCCCCCGCGACACCTACGGCTGAAAATCCTCCGTGGAGCCACTGGCAGCCCGACGGGCGTACCCCGCCCTGGATCAGCAGCCGCGAGGGGCCGGAAACCCGGCTCACAGGGCTCCTCGGGCGTGATCCGAGGCGCTCGGAGAGGTAGGATCGACACGAGTCGCCGACCGCTCCGCGAGGCGGCTCCTCCGCTGTCCGAGGAAGAGAAGAGGACCCGCGTCCGTGGCCGACGAGACCCCCGAGCAGAACGTCCCCGGTGAGCTCCCCGACGACCACCCCCCGGCTCCCGACGTCGTGCCCGCCTCGATCGTCGACGGTCACTCCGTCGGCGACGGCAACTACGACGCCAGCGCGATCCAGGTGCTCGAGGGACTCGAGGCGGTCCGCAAGCGTCCGGGCATGTACATCGGCTCGACCGGCGAGCGCGGCCTGCACCACCTGATCTGGGAGATCGTCGACAACGCCGTCGACGAGGCGCTCGCGGGCCACTGCGACCGCATCGTGCTGACGCTGCTCGCCGACGGCGGCGTCCGGGTCGAGGACAACGGCCGCGGCATCCCCACCGACACGGCGCCCGGCCAGGAGCTCCCCGCGCTGACCCTGGCGCTGACGGTGCTGCACGCCGGCGGCAAGTTCGGCGGTGGCGGCTACAAGGTCTCCGGCGGCCTGCACGGCGTCGGCGTCTCGGTCGTCAACGCGCTGTCGTCGCGCGTGATCGCCGAGGTCAAGAACCGCGGCCACCTGTGGCGCCAGACCTTCACCGTGGGCGTGCCCGACGGCCCGCTCGAGGAGGTGCGCGCCACCGAGCCCGACGAGCGCACCGGCACCACCATCACCTACTACCCCTCGCCCGACATCTTCGAGACGACCGAGCACTCGCTGGAGACGATCGTCTCGCGCATCCGCGAGTACGCCTTCCTCAACAAGGGTCTCGAGATCGTGGTGCGCGACGAGCGGCCCTCGGCCGCCGGCATCGTCGAGGCGGTCCAGGACGGCACCGTCGACCCCGAGGTCGACCAGTCCGGCGACGACGCCGTGCGCGCCTCCGAGACCGGGGGCATGGAGCGGCGCTTCTGCTACGAGCGCGGGCTCGTCGACTTCGTCGAGCACCTCAACAAGCGCAAGCAGGCCGCCAACCCGAGCATCATCAGCTTCGAGGCCGAGACGCCCGACGGCGTCGAGAACCACATGAGCCTCGAGCTGGCCATGCAGTGGAACGTCTCCTACCAGGAGTCGGTGCACACCTTCGCCAACACCATCAACACCCACGAGGGCGGCACCCACGAGGAGGGCTTCCGCGCGGCGCTGACCTCGCTGGTCAACGGCTGGGGCGAGACCTGGGGGCTGATGAAGAAGCCCGAGGACCGCGTCAAGGGCGACGACATCCGCGAGGGCCTGACCGCGATCATCTCGATCAAGCTCGGCGAGCCCCAGTTCGAGGGCCAGACCAAGACCAAGCTCGGCAACACCGAGGCCAAGGGCTTCGTCCAGCGCATCGTCAACGACCAGCTCGGCGACTGGATGGAGAAGAACCCCGCCGAGGGCAAGGACATCGTCCGCAAGGCGCAGGCGGCCGCGCACGCGCGCGTCGCCGCGCGCAAGGCCCGCGACCTCGCCCGCAACCGCAAGGGCCTGCTCGGCGGCGGCGGCCTGCCCGGCAAGCTGAGCGACTGCCAGTCGCGCAACCCCGAGGAGTGCGAGGTCTTCATCGTCGAGGGCGACTCCGCGGGCGGGTCGGCGAAGTCGGGCCGCGACCCACGGATCCAGGCGATCCTGCCGATCCGCGGCAAGATCCTCAACGTCGAGAAGGCCCGCATCGACAAGGTGCTGGCCAACACCGAGGTGCAGGCGATCATCTCCGCCCTCGGCACCGGGGTGCACGAGGAGTTCACCCTCGACAAGCTGCGCTACCACAAGGTCGTGCTGATGGCCGACGCCGACGTCGACGGCCACCACATCAACACGCTGCTGCTGACGCTGCTGTTCCGCTTCATGAAGCCGCTCATCGAGCACGGCTACGTCTACATGGCGCAGCCCCCGCTCTACCGGCTGCGCTGGAACAAGCCCGCCGAGCACGAGTTCGTCTACTCCGACGCCGAGCGCGACGCCCTGATGGCCGACGGCCTCGCCCAGGGCAAGAAGCTTCCCAAGGAGAACCCCGTCCAGCGCTACAAGGGCCTGGGCGAGATGAACGCCGACGAGCTGTGGGAGACCACGATGGACCCCAGCCAGCGGCTGATGCTCCAGGTCACCCTCGACGACGCCGCCCAGGCCGACGAGATCTTCTCGGTCCTCATGGGAGAGGACGTCGAGCAGCGTCGCAGCTTCATCCAGCGCAACGCCAAGGACGTCCGCTTCCTCGACATCTGACGCCGCGTGCCGCGGCGTACGACGACAGCACCAGCCCAGGAGGGCACTGACGCATGACCGAGACCACGAGCAACCTCGCCGGTGGCGGCGACGGCGACGGCGGCGGGCGCATCGAGCCGATCGAGCTGCAGACCTCGATGCGGCGCGCCTACATCGACTACGCGATGGCCGTCATCGTCGGCCGGGCGCTGCCCGACGTGCGCGACGGCCTCAAGCCGGTGCACCGGCGGGTGCTCTACGCGATGTTCGACGGCGGCTACCGCCCCGACCGCGGCTTCTCCAAGTGCAGCCGCGTCGTCGGCGACGTCATGGGTCAGTACCACCCGCACGGCGACAGCGCGATCTACGACACCCTGGTGCGGCTCGCGCAGCCCTGGGTGATGCGGGCCCCGCTGATCCAGGGCCAGGGCAACTTCGGCTCGCCGGGCAACGACCCCGCCGCCGCCATGCGCTACACCGAGTGCCGGATGGCGCCGCTGGCGATGGAGATGGTGCGCGACATCGAGGAGGAGACGGTCGACTTCGCGCCCAACTACGACGGGCGCTCCTCCGAGCCGACCATCCTGCCGAGCCGCATCCCCAACCTGCTCGTCAACGGCTCCGCCGGCATCGCGGTCGGCATGGCGACCAACATCCCGCCCCACAACCTGCGCGAGGTCGCGGCCGCCGCGACCTGGGCGCTGGAGCACCCCGACGCCTCCAAGGAGGAGCTGCTCGAGGCGTGCCTCGAGCGCGTCAAGGGGCCCGACTTCCCCAACAAGGCGCTCATCGTCGGTCGCCAGGGGATCGAGCAGACCTACCGCACCGGGCGCGGCTCGATCATGCAGCGCGCGGTCGTCGACATCGACGAGGACTCCTCGGGCCGGGTGCGCCTGGTCATCACGCAGCTGCCGTACATGGTCAACCCCGACAACCTCGCCGAGAAGATCGCCGACCTGGCGACGAGCGGCAAGGTGCAGGGCATCGCCGACGTCATGGACAACACCTCCTCGCGCACCGGCCAGCAGCTGGTCGTCGTGCTCAAGCGCGACGCGGTCGCGCGGGTGGTGCTGAACAACCTGTTCAAGCACACCGAGCTGCAGACCAACTTCAGCGCCAACATGCTGGCGCTCGTCGACGGGGTGCCGCGCACGCTGTCCCTCGACGCCTTCATCAGCAACTGGGTCGAGCACCAGGTCGAGGTCATCCGCCGGCGCACCGAGTTCCGGCTGCGCAAGGCCGAGGAGCGCGCCCACATCCTGCGCGGCCTGGTCAAGGCGCTCGACATGCTCGACGAGGTCATCGCGCTGATCCGGCGCAGCCCCGACGCCGAGGAGGCACGCACCGGCCTGATGGCGCTGCTCGACGTCGACGAGCTGCAGGCCAACGCCATCCTCAACATGCAGCTGCGGCAGCTGGCCGCGCTGCAGCGCCAGAAGATCATCGACGACCTGGCCGAGATCGAGGCCGTGATCGCCGACCTCGAGGACATCCTCGCCAACGTCTCGCGCCAGCGCGCGATCGTCGTCGAGGAGCTCGGCGAGATCGTCGGCAAGTACGGCGACGACCGCCGCACGCAGATCGTGGCCGCCGAGGGCGACATGTCGATGGAGGACCTCATCCCCGACGAGGACCTCGTCGTCACGATCACGCGCGGCGGCTACGCCAAGCGCACCCTGGCCAGCAACTACCGCACCCAGAAGCGGGGCGGCAAGGGCGTGCGCGGGGCGGCGCTGCGGGGCGACGACGTCGTGCAGCACTTCATGGCGACCTCCAACCACCACTGGCTGCTGTTCTTCACCACGGCCGGTCGCGTCTACCGCACCAAGGCCTACAACCTCCCCGAGGCCTCGCGCGACGCCAAGGGCGGTCACGTGGCCGGGCTGCTGAGCTTCCAGCCCGACGAGGAGATCGCGCAGGTGCTGGCGATCCGCGACTACGAACAAGCCCCCTACCTCGTGCTCGCGACGCGCAACGGCCTGGTCAAGAAGACCCGGCTCGCCGACTACAACTCGCCGCGGCAGGCCGGTGTCATCGCCATCAACTTCCGCGAGGACGACGACGCCCTGATCGGCGCCGAGCTCGTCGCCGAGGGCGACGACATCCTGCTCGTCTCCCGCAAGGGCCAGGCGATCCGGTTCCCGGCCGACGACTCCCAGCTGCGTCCGATGGGCCGCGCCACCTCCGGCGTCACCGGCATGAAGTTCCGCCCGGGCGACTCGATGCTGTCGATGTCGGTGATCCGCGCCGACGTCGTGCAGTCCGACGAGGACGACCCCGACGTGAGGCCGCAGTACGTCTTCACCATCACCGACGGCGGCTACGCCAAGCGCACCGCGATCTCCGACTACCGCACCCAGTCGCGTGGCGGGCTCGGCATCAAGGCGATGGCACTGACCAACGAGGACCGAGGCGGTCTCGTCGGCGCCTTCATCGTCGTCGACGGCGACGAGATCCTGTCGATCACCTCCGGTGGCCAGGTCGTGCGCAGCCCCATCGACGACGGCTTCCGGCCGACGGGTCGGTCCACCATGGGCGTGAAGTTCGTGACGCCCAAGTCGGGTGACGAGGTGGCGGTCGTGGCGCGCAGCGTCGAGCGCGACGCCGAGGTCGAGGCGGTCGTCGAGGAGGCGGCCGACGACGTCGAGGTCCAGGCGGCCGAGCTGGCCGACGTGCCCGCCGACGTGCAGGGCGAGGACGCCGTCGACGAGGACCTCGACGGCACAGGTGACATGATCGGGCCCGACGAGACCGACGATCCCCGGGAGAGCTGATGGTCCAGCCAGACGCCGGCGGCCAGTCCGGGAGCAAGCGCCCCATCCTGCCGCCCCCGCCGCCTGCCCTCGCCGACGACGAGCGCGCCGCTTCCGAGAAGGCGGCCGCCGACCGCGCGGCCGCCGAGCAGTCCGAGCGGGATGCCGCTGCCGCAGAGCAGGCCAAGCGCGAGGCCGCCGAGGCCAAACAGGCCGAGCGCGACGCCCGGGCCGCCGAGCGGCAGCGCGCACGCGAGGAGCGTCAGGCCGCGAAGTCCGCCGCCACCGAGCAGAAGGCCCGTGACAAGGCGGCCCGCCAGGAGGCGGCGCGCGCCCAGCAGGCCGAGCGCGAGCGGGCCTCGCAGGCGGCCGGGGTGCCCTCGGGCCAGGCGACCCGCGGTCGCGGCGCCCCGCCGGCACCCGCGCGGCGTACCCGCAAGGCGCAGCTGCGGCTGGTGCAGGTCGACGCCTGGTCGGTGATGAAGACGTCGTTCCTGCTCTCGATCGCGCTCGGAATCGTGCTCATCGTCGCCGTGGCGATCATCTGGGCGGTGCTCGGCGCGGCCGGCGTGTGGGACTCGGTCAACTCGATCGTGCAGCAGGCCGTCGGCAACGCGGACGGTCCGCAGTTCGACGTCACCGACTACCTCGGCACCTCCCGGGTGCTCGGGTTCACCGCCCTCGTGGCGGCGCTCGACGTCGTGCTGATCACCGCGATCGCCACCCTCGGTGCGTTCCTCTACAACCTCTCCGCAGCCCTGCTCGGCGGCGTCGAGGTCACCCTCGCCGAGGACAACTGACCCCGTTTTGTGGCGGCCCGAGAGGGTCGGGTAACCTTCCCTGTCGGTCCGCCGGGGCGATCCCTTCGGCAGGCCACCCGGGCCTATAGCTCAGACGGTTAGAGCGCTTCCCTGATAAGGAAGAGGTCAGAGGTTCAAGTCCTCTTAGGCCCACCCCCTCATGTCGACTCCCCTCCCCGAGCTCCTGGCGGTCGCCGCCGAGCTGCTGCCCGGTCTCGACGCCGACCGGGTCTCCGTGTCCGCCGGCCAGGACCACGAGGTGCTGCTGTTCCCGGGCACCGCGGTGGTGCGGGTCGCGCGGCACCCGTCCGCGGCCGCGGCGCTCGAGCGGCGTACGGCGCTGCTGCGGGCCCTCGACGCCCTCGACCTGCCCTTCGCGGTGCCGACGCCGTTGTCGCCGGTCCGGCAGGTGGGCGGCCGCACCGCCGTCGCGCTGTCGTGGCTGCCCGGCGAGGTGCGCTCGCGCGACGAGGTCTCGCCGGAGGCGCTCGGCGAGCTGCTCGACGCCCTGGCAGGCGTCGACCTGTCCGCCGTGGCGGCGTACCTCGACGTGCCGCACGCATACGCCGGCCGCGAGCGCTGGCACGACCTGCTCCTCGCCGAGGCCGTGCCGCGGCTGCCCGAGCGGCTGCAGGACGAGGCCCGACGGCGGGTCGACGCCGCCGCCGCGCTGGACCCCGTCGCCCCGCGGCTCGTGCACGGTGACCTGGCCGGTGCCAACGTGCACTGGGACGAGCGCGGCCGCGTCTGCGGGGTGCTCGACTGGGAAGTCGCCTCCCCCTTCGACCCCGCCGTCGACGCCGCCTGCCTCGCCCACTTCGGCTGGGAGCAGGTGCGCGCCGTCGTCGACCCCACGACGTACGACCGTGCCCGCACCTGGTGGCGCACCTTCGGCATCGAGCAGGTCGTCGCCGCCGTCCTCACCGGCGAGCCCGACGCCGTCGTCACCCAGTACGTCGCCGCCACCACCCGCTGGCTCGACGCCACCCCCTGAGGTCGCCGGAGGGCGGGAGCGGGGCTGGTCGAGGCGCGACGAGCCCCCGGGCGAGGAGCCTCGAGGCCCCGGACGCCGCACGCCCTCCTTGCTCCCTGAGGAGGTCGCGCAGCGACCGTCTCGAAGGGCCGCACCGGTCGTCTCGCCGGGTCCCGAGGCTCGTCGCTGGCGCTCCTCGCACCTCGACCACCGGAGCGCGGAACTGGGGTGGTCGAGGTGCGACGAGCCCCCGGGCGAGGAGCCTCGAGACCCCGCAACCCGCTTACGACCCCGTGCACAACCCGCATCTTGTCGGCGGTGATAGCTAGAATCGAACACATGATCGACACCCTCACCGACGCCGCCACCACCCTGGTCGCGCGCCTCGGCACCGAGGACGTCGACCACCTCCCACCCGAGGCACTTGTCGACCTGCTCGCTGTCTGCGAGCGCCTCAAGGGCGCAGCCGCAGCCTGCCAGGCCAGGGCGACCGTCGCGTTCGCCGACCACGAACGCGCCGTCGGCCGGGGTGACGGGGTGCCGGCGCAGGTGGGCCTCGCCACGAGGCAGTCGCCGTACCGCGCCCGCCGGTTCGTGGGGTTCGCCCACGCCCTGGCCGAGCTGCCCCGCACCTACGACGCGCTCGCCGCCGGCGAGACCAGCGAGTTCCGGGCGTTCTCCATCGCGAGGGAGACGATGCTGCTCTCGCGAGAGGATCGGGCGGCGGTGGACCGGGAGCTGCACCAGCGCCCCGGCGGCATCGG
This sequence comes from Nocardioides marmoraquaticus, assembly GCF_054777915.1. NCBI lineage: Bacteria > Bacillati > Actinomycetota > Actinomycetes > Propionibacteriales > Nocardioidaceae > Nocardioides > Nocardioides marmoraquaticus. Next base: position 169,100 of record NZ_BAAHAA010000004.1, read on the forward strand.
CGCCCTGTCCGACCGCGGCGCGGAAGCCGAGGCCCGGCTCATCGGGCAGCGTCTCGACCCTGCCGCCGCGGTCCGCCGCAACGCCGCCGCGGTCAAGCAGCGGCGGGTGTCGCTGCGACCCGCGCCCGACGGCATGGCCCGGCTGTCTGCGGTGCTGCCCGTCGTCGACGGCATCAGCGTGTGGGCCGAGCTGTGCCGCATCGCCGACACCGCCAGAGCTCACGGTGACGAACGAGCCCGCGGGGAGGTCATGGCCGACGAGCTCGTCACGAGGATCCTCGGCCGCACGGCCGCAGAGTCCCCGGTCGAGGTCACCCTCGTGATGACCGACGCCGCGCTGCTCGGCACCGACGACCCGGCCGCCCACCACGAACCCGCCCAGGTCGTCACCGACACCGGCCTGCAGTCCACCATCCCCGCCGACCACGCCCGCGCCCTCGTCCGCGACGCCGCCGACGTGTTCGTCAGACGGCTCTACACCGACCCCCAGCGCGGCGACCTCGTCGCCATGGACTCACGCCGGCGCTCCTTCACCGGCCAGCTCCGCAGGCTGCTCGTCCTGCGCGACCAGAGATGCCGCACGCCTTGGTGCGACGCGCCCATCCGCCATCTCGACCACATTCGCCGAGCCACCGACCGCGGCCCCACCAAGGCGAGCAACGCCCAAGGCCTCTGCGAAGCCTGCAACCACGCCAAGGAAGCAGCCCGAGTGCGACAACAACCCAAGCTCGACGGAAGCGTCGTCACGCTGACGCCCACCGGCCACACCTACCGGGGTCACCGACCCAGACCGCCCAGCCCACCACCTCCGACGAGAGCCGACTGGTCACACCTCGAGACCTGGCTCCGCTCCGAGCTGCCCGCGTGAGGGTGGGCCGGCAGCGGGGACCACGGGCCGGGGTAGGGTCGGTGCTCGTCTCCGGTCGGGGACGACGCAGGAGGAGGCAGGGATGAAGAAGCTCGTGCTGGTCGCACTCGCGGCCGCCGGCGCGGTGGCGGCCAAGAAGCGGATGGACTCCACGCGTCACGAGCAGGACCTCTGGCGTGAGGCCACCGACCCGGTCCGCAAGGGCTGAGAGGCCGGCTCTTCCGCACCACCCGGGGCCTTGGCGCAATTGGTAGCGCACCTGCTTTGCAAGCAGGGGGTTAGGGGTTCGAGTCCCCTAGGCTCCACTCACTGAAACCGCAGTTCAGACGCAGCTTGATCCGAGCTTCCCCACACCGGAGCTACTGGTGGTCAGCCTCCTTGGGGGACCAGTGGGGGAATGGTTCTGAGCGGCCCGCGCCGCCAACGCGACGGTCGTCCACACGATCGGCTGCCGTCTAGCCGCACCCACAACGAAGCCGTGGACGCCGAGGGATGGCGCGTCAAGAGTGCGGTCGACGTGCGCCACACCTGAACCCAGAGGTTCACTGCAGGCATCGCGTGGTTGCCGCAGGCTCGCGGGGGCCAGCCGGTCGGCCACCTATCAACCAAAGCCCCCGGACTCCACTAGCCTCATGGACCGTGATCTCCCGCCTCGATGCTCGTGCCTTACGAGCGGCGCGCGAGGCTGCCAAGCTCACGCAGAGCGACCTGGCGCGCGAGATCGGTGTCGCCGGCGGCGAACGGATCTGGCGCTACGAGCACGGCCTGTCCCAGCCACGGCCGGACCTGCTGGTCCGTCTCGCCGAGGTCCTGCACCTCAACCCGCGCCAGCTGGTGCTTCCAGCCAGCGAGGTGCCTGACCTTCGCGCGCTGAGGTTGGCGGCAGGCCTGGACGCCTACGAGGTCGTGGCGGCCATCCACATGTCGCTTCCGACGTACCGCAAGTGGGAGCAGGGCCGGTGGCGACGCCTGCCGGATCGCAGCACGATCGACGCCCTGGCGCGCACGTTCGAGGTCTCTCGCGCCGAGGTCGAACGAGCGTTCCGCGCCGCCCAGAACCAGCATCGACAACAGGGCGGCAACTTGAGCACCAAGACTCCCTCCGCTGGCGCGTAATCCACAGGCCCCGCTCGAGCTCGGCACGGCGTAGGTCCCGTGTGGTCCCATGGATCCGCACGAAACCAGTAGCCGTCTGTACTAGATGCGGGGGTGTGAGCCAGTGATGTCTCGGGAGAAACGGCTCCACGATCACTCGCTATCGTTTCATATCGGCACTAGTGTGATGGAGTCTCATTCAGGGTCAAGTGATCGGCTAGACCCCCCACGGCGCCTTAGCGGTCAGTGGGAAGGCATGCACCACCGGAAAACTCGGGAGACCAGATGAGCATCGACTCGGCGCCCTCACAGCGCGACGCCGGGGCCAACGGGCCCGGCAACACCGGTGCCGGCGCGCGCACCGACGTGCACCTGCCGGCCCCACCGCCGGCACCGGCTCGGCTCAAGGAGCGACGACGCCCGCTCCTGATCGCGGCGATGGTGGCGCTGGTGTGCCTCGGCGGCCTGGTCTCGGCCTACGCCTACCTGTCGACGAGCGAGACCGAGGACGTCGTGGCGGTCCGTGAGTCGGTGGCCCGCGGCGAGGTGATCGAGGCCGAGGACCTGATGACCGTGCAGGTCGGCCTCGACCCCGCGCTGGACCCGCTGTCGGCCTCCGAGCTCGACGACCTGATCGGCCAGCGCGCCGCGGTCGACCTGTCCGCCGGCAGCCTGGTCACCTCCGAGAGCGTCACCGAGGAGGTGATCCCGGCCGAAGGCCAGTCGATCGTCGGGGTCAGCCTGACCTCGGCCATGATGCCCTCCGAGCCCATCTACGCCGGCGACACGGTCCGCATCGTCTCCACGCCAGGCGAGGCGGGCGAGATCCGCGAAGGCACCACCCCGGTCACCATCGAGGCCACCGTCGTCGGAGTCAGGGGAGTGGCCGAGACCGGCGAGACCGTTGTCGACGTCGCGGTCGACGAGAGCGAGGCCGCCGATCTGGCCTCCCGGGCAGCGACCCGCAAGGTCGCTCTCGTCCTGGACTCGCGAGAGCGCTGAGCAGGGAGTCGACAGGTACCGACATGGCCACGATCGTCCTCACCTCCGCCTCCGGCTCGCCCGGCGCCACCACCAGCGCGCTGGGGCTCGCGTTCAGCTGGCCCCGCCCGGTGCTGCTGGTCGAGGCCGACCCCACCGGCGGCTCGGGCATCTACGCCGGCTACTTCCAGGGCAAGGTCGAGCCCACCGCTGGGCTCATCGACCTGGCCCTGGCCCATCGCCAGGGGGTCCTCGCCGAGACCCTGCCCCGGGTCGTGCGCACCTGGCCGCCCTCGACGGTCAGCCTGCTGGCCGGGGTCCGCTCCCACGACCAGGCCCGCAGCCTGATCAATCTGTGGGAGCCGCTCGCCCCCGTGCTGCGGGAGCTTCGCGCCAACGGCCAGGACGTCATCGTTGATGCCGGGCGCCTCGGTCTGGCCGGGTGGCCGGCGCCGCTCGTCATGAGCGCGGACCTGACCCTGCTGGTCACGCGCAACACCCTGCCGGCGCTGGCCGGCGCCCGCTCCTGGGCGAACGGTCTGCGGACGAGCTTCGAGAACGCCGGCGGCCTGCACCGCTTCGGTGTGCTGCTCGTCGACGAGTCCGGACGCTGGCCCAAAACCCCGGTCCGGGCCACCAAGGGCGGCGGCGCCCTGGGTGTCCCGCGGGTGCGCCCCTACACCGACCGTCAGGTCGCCAAGACCCTGCAGACCGGCGTCGTCGCCTCGCTGCCCTGGGCGCCCGAGGGGGCCGACTACTACTCCCACGGCGCCAAGGCGCCCCGCAGGTGGCAGACCTCTCCGCTGTCCCGCGCCTACCAGGCCGCCGGCGAAGCGATCCGCGCCCGACTCGACACCAACGCCGCCGGCCTGCACTCCAACCTGGAGGCCACCGGCACCGAAGGGGCCGATTCCTGGTGACGAACCCTCCCCCCACACCTCCCACCGGATCAGGCTCCGGCAGCGGCCCTGGTGCCGGTGCCGGCCCCGGCCAGCGCCGCGGCGGCACGGTCCCTCCGCCTCCGCCCCGAGGTCCCGGCGGGTGGTCCAGCCAGCATCACCGCTTCGAGGGTGAGGCCGACGAGGCCCAGGACACCAACGGTCAGCAGCCCCAGTACCACCCCGAGGACCCTCAGCAGAGCGGTCGGCCCTCCCCGTCGCGAGCCGGCGGTCCGGGACAGCGCGGACCCGCCCCGGTTTCCGAGGCGCCGGTCGACGAGGGACCCGAGGACCCGACTGACCTGCCGCTGTTCGCCAGCACTGCGGAGGCGAGCGCGGCGGCCGAGGCCCCCGGGAGGCCCGAGGACGGTCGACCGGGTCGGGTCCGGTCCGACTTCGCGCTCCGCCCTCAGTCCGGGCTGTCGCAGACCCCTGGGGGTCGCGCTCATGCCGGAGAATCGGAGGTCTCCTCAGGGGGGCGGCGTGCCCACGCCGCACCAGCCACGCCCGCGGCCGGCAGCGCCGCCTCGGGCGGCGCCGGTGGCGGGGGAGGGGCGCGTGTCGGCGCCCGGGTCGACTGGGACCAGGTCGCCGCGCTGCGCTCGCAGGCCTCTGACCAGCTCACCGCGGCGCTCGAGGCCGCCGACGGACGCCTCGATGAGCCGGCGCGTCGCCAGCTGGGCCGCTCGATCATCCAGGAGCTGCTGACCGAGGAGGTCGCCGAGCAGGTCGAGCACGGCCGGCCCGGTTGGTCGGTGGTGGAGCAGAACGAGCTGGCCAAGGTCATCTTCGACGCCCTGTTCGGTCTCGGCCGGCTGCAGCCGCTGGTCGATGACGAGCGGGTCGAGAACATCGTGATCGCCGGCTGCGACAACGTCTGGCTCGAGTACGACGACGGCACCCTGGTCCGTGGGCCGGCCGTGGCCGAGAGCGACGACCAGCTGGTCGGCGACCTGGTGTTCCTGGCCGAACGTTCCCAGACCGCCGCCCGCACGTTCTCCGAGTCCAGCCCCCGGCTGCACATGCGCCTGCCCGGCGGCGCCCGTCTCGCCGCGGCCGCGTGGGTCACCCCGCGACCGTCCGTGGTCATCCGCCGGCACAGGCTGCGTCGAGTGACCTTCGAGGACGACCTGGTCCCGAACGAGACGTTCAGCCCCCTGGCCGCCGACTTCCTCCGCGCCTGCATCAGGTCCCGCAAGAGCGTGGTGGTCTGCGGCCACCAGGGCGCCGGCAAGACCACCGCGGTCCGAGCGCTGTGCGCCTGCATGGAGCCGTGGGAGGCGATCGGCACCTTCGAGACCGAGTACGAGCTGCACCTCAACGAGCTCACCGACCAGCACCTCATCGTGCACGCCTGGGAGGCCCGGCCCGGCTCCGGGGAGATCGGCATCAACGGCCGTCGAGCCGGGGAGTTCACCCTCGACGAGGCGCTCTACGACTCCTTCCGGTTCAACCTGTCGCGGCAGATCGTCGGCGAGGTCCGCGGCCCCGAGGTGTGGGCGATGATCAAGGCGATGGAGGCCGGCTCCGGGTCGCTGTCGACCGTGCACGCCCGCGACGCATCCGCCGCGATGCGGCGTCTGGCCACCTGCGCGCAGGAGGCCGGCCCGCAGGTCACCGCCGAGCTGGCTAACGCCAAGCTCGCCGAGACCATCGACGTCATCGTGCACATGCACATGGAGACCACCCCGGTCGGTGACGGCACCTTCCGCCGGCGTCGGTGGGTCAACGAGATCATCGCGGTCGAGCCGGGCGAGGACCTGCATGGCTGGGCCACCACCCACGTGTTCGCCCCGAATCCCGACGGCGGTCCCGCGGTCCCCTCGATCCTTCCCGACCATCTGCGCCGCGAGCTCGCCGGTTACGGGTTCGGGCCCGACAAGGCTCGGGAGTTCCAGTCCCAGGCGCAGTCCCAGGCCCAGCTCGACCCGGCCCTGCAGCCACTTCACAGCGTCCACAGCGTCGACACCGGGGGAGTGGACCGCGGCGAGCGCGAGTCCGGGGGAGGGGGACGGTCATGACCGGCGCCACCGGAGCACTGCTGCCCGCCCTGGGCGGCGCGGTGATCGTGGCCGGCCTGATCGGGATCGTGGTCGGGTTCCGCAAGGTTCCGCCGGCACCGGCCGGGCCATCTCGCAAGGGGTCGCTTGGCCGGCCCGGTGGCCTGCTCGACCGGTTCCGGTCGATGTCGCGCACCATGCGGCTGGCGATGCTCGCCGGGTTCGGCGTCGGCGTCGTGGTCGCTCTGCTCACCGGGTGGCTGATCGCGATTGTCGTCCTGCCGACCGCGGTGGTCGGCCTGCCGGTGCTGCTGTCCACGCCGCCCTCCTCGGCGCGCATCGACCGACTCGAGGCGATGGAGGAGTGGGCGCGATCCCTGTCCTCAGGACTCACCGCGGGCCGCGGCCTGGACCAGGCCCTCATCAAGTCCCTGCGCACCGCACCCGAGGCGATCCGCCCCGAAGTGGCCCGGCTGGTCGCCCGACTCAACGCCAGCTGGACCACCGAGCGGGCGCTGCGCGCCTTCGCCGAGGACCTCGACGACGCCACCGGCGACCTGCTGGTGGCCAACCTCATCCTCGGCGCACGCCGCCGCGGCACCGGCCTCACCGCCGTGCTCGACGGGCTGGCCGAGTCAGTCGCCGCCGACGTGCGCGCCCGCCGGCAGATCGACGCCGACCAGGCCAAGCCGCGCACCACCGCCCGCTACGTCACCATCTTCACCGTCGGCTTCCTCGGCGTCCTGGCGCTCACCGGTGAGTACATCGAGCCCTACGGCACCCCGCTCGGTCAGGTCGTGCTCGCCGTGCTGCTCACGGCCTACGTGGCCACCCTCATCTGGATGCGGTCGATGGCCACCGCCAAGCCCCTGCCCCGCTTCCTGAGCCAGACCTCGCGGGAGAACCGCCGCAAGCGCGCCACCAAGACCAACACAAACCTCACCCGCGGCCCCGGCCCCGATGGCGCCGCCGAGCAGCAGCCCGGTCCGCCGGTCTTCGCCGAGTACAGCCCCGCCGCAGACAGTCGAGTCGCCGGGTCGAACGGGCAGGCGGTGACCCGATGACCACCGGACTCCAGCTGGCCCTCCTCGGCGGCGCGATGGTCGGTCTCGGCCTCGCGCTGGTGGTCTGGCGCCTCGCCCCGTCCGACCCAGACCTCACCGACGCACTCGACCGGCTCTCCCCGACCTACCGGCGCCGAGCAGTGGTGCGCCGCGGCACTGACGGCGACGAGGAGCCCGACGGCCGCGAGCGACTCGGCCTGTGGGCGATGAAGGTGCTCCCAGCTGGCGTGTGGGGCGCGGTCCCCACCCGCGAGCTCGCGATCTTGCGGATCTCCACCGCCCGCTTCTACGGCGAGAAGGTCATCTTCGCCATCCTGGGGCTGCTCATGCCCGTGGTGATCACCGGGTTCTTCGCCCTGATCGGGTTGAACCTGCCGTTCGTGATCCCGACCTTCGGTGCCCTCGCGCTGGCCACGGTCATGTGGTTCCTGCCCAACTACAACGCCCACGACGACGCCAAGAAGGCGCGTGTGGAGTTCTCACGCGCTCTCGGCGCCTACATCGAGCTCGTCGCCCTGGAGCGCAAGTCAGGGTCCGGGTCTCGCAAGGCACTCGAGGAGGCCGCCAAGGTCGGCGACACCTGGGTGTTCCGCCGGCTCTCGGAGGAGTTCAACCGCTCCTCGTGGAACGGCCAGCCGCCGTGGGACTCGCTGCGCCAGCTCGCCGACGAGCTGGGCGTGCCCGAGCTCGACGACCTCGCCGACATCATGCGGCTGTCCGGCGAGGAAGGCGCCCAGGTCTACAGCAACCTGCGCGCTCGTGGCGCGGCGATGCGCTCGGCCATGCTCTCGGCCGAGGTCGCTAAGGCCAACGCGATCGCGGAGCGCATGTACATCCCCGGCTCCCTGGTCGGCGTCATCTTCATGGCACTGCTCGTCGCACCGGCCCTGCTCCGCGTCGTCGGAGGCACCACATGAGACCCACCACCGCTAACCACCGCTAACACCAATCCGTCGATCAACCGCCGACCCACCGACCACCCAATGCCGACTCGGAGAAAGGCAAACCCGATGATCAAGCTCCTCTTGGCTCTCCACCTGTGGGGCCTCACCCTCCTGACCCGACTCAGTGGCCACACCCGCGGCCGTCTTGACCGGGCCTTCGACACCTTCACGATCGCCCGACGCGAACGCCACCAGCTCGGGCCGCGCCGCCACCGGGTGCGTGACGAGCGGGGCTCGGTGACGATCGAGCAGGTCATCTGGGCCGGCGCGGTGATCGTCATCGTCGGGATCGTCGTCGCCGCCATCACCGCCTACGTGAAGTCGAAGTCCGGGGAGATCAAGTAGCACCGTGAGCACGCCGGCCCGGTACGCAGCCCACGCGAGAGCCGCTCTCGTGTGGGCTCACGTGCGCGCCCGGCACCGCGCCCGCCTCCGCGACCGGCACCGCGACCGGCACCGCAACCGGCACCGCCCCGGGCGGGCGCCAAGGTCGTCGTTCGCGCGCCGGCGTCGGGACGAGCGCGGGTCGGTGTCGATTCAGATGATCGTGCTGATGCCGGTGATGTTCCTGGTGATGTTCACCGGCGTGCAGGCCGCGCTCTACTACCACGCCCGGGCCGTGGCGATCGCCGCGGCGCAAGAAGGCGCCAGGGAAGCCGGCAGCGAGAACGGGTCACGCGAATCCGGCGTCGGCGCCGCCCGGGACTTCATCAGCCAAGCCGGCGGCTCCGACACCCTCGCCGGCTCCAGCGTGAGTGGCTCGCGCAGCGCCACCACCGCCACCGTGACCGTCACCGGCCACAGCCTCTCGGTCATCCCCGGCTGGAAGATCACCATCACCCAGAGCTCCTCGGTGCCCGTCGAACGGCTGACCCAATGACCGCGACGACGACCCACCCAGACAGCTCGGTGAGAGACCAGACCCCTGCGGCCACCAGGCGTCGCTCAGCAAACCTGGCAGGAGGCATGGCACTGGCCCGTATCCGGCGAATCGCCGCGCGGCTCATCCTCGGCCGACCCTACCCGGAGCAGCCGCGCACCGTCGCCACCACGAAGCGTGGTCGAGGTCGTCGACGCGACGAGCGCGGGTCAGCCGCGATCGAGGCCGTCATCGGCGTCACCGCGTTCGGCCTGTTCATCGGCATGACCGTCGCCGGCGGACGGATCGCCCTGGCCCGGCAGGCGGTCGAGACCGCAGCCAACGACGCCGCCCGCGCCGCCTCGATCGCCCGCACCTCGAGCGAGGCCTCGGCCGACGCGCGCACCGCGGCCAACGGCAGCCTGGCCGACCAGGACGTCAAGTGCACCACCACCAGCGTCCAGATCGACACCAGTGGCTTCAACGCCCCGATCGGCACCACCGGCGAGGTCCGCGCCACCGTCAGCTGCACCGTGAAGCTCTCCGACCTCGCGGTCCCCGGCATGCCCGGCTCGCGCACGATCACCGAGACCGTCACCAGCCCCATCGACGCCTACCGGGAACGCCGATGAGCCCACGCCGGCCCACACCCACCACCCCGCCCTGCTCCGCGCGGCCGGCGCGCCGGCGCCGCGTGCGTGACGAGCGCGGGTCCATCAGCATCTGGATGGCCACCGCCTCGTTCATCATGATCGTCCTGGTCGGCATGGCCGTCGACCTCGGCGGCAAGGTCCACACCCAGCAGCAGGCCCGCAACGTCGCCGCCCAGGCCGCCCGCACCGGCGCTCAGGAGGTGCAGGCGTCGACCGCGATCCGTGGGGGACTGCCGCAGGCCAGCATCAGCAACGCCAAGGCGGCCGCCTACAGCTACCTGGCCCAGGCCGGCGTCGAGGGCACCGTCACCGTTCGCGGCGGCGACACCATCGTCGTCCAGGTCAGCGACACCTACGACTCCAAGTTCCTCTCGATTATCAACCTCGACAGCATGCGCGTGACCGGCGAGGCCTCCGCCCGCATGATCCGCACCGAAGGAGGCGTCGAACAGTGAACGCCCACCGCCACAACGGCCAACCTGCCGCTCGTCCGCGCCCGAGCCTGCGAGACCGACTCGCCGGGCTGGCCGCCGCCCTCGGGCTGCTCGCGATCGTCATCGGGCTGCCCTTCGTGCTGGTCGCGATCGGCGCCAACCCGCTCCCCAGCGGGGTGCCCAGCTGGGACCAAGTTCAGACCGCACTGACCGGCCCCGACGACGGCACCCTGTTCCTCCGCGCGATCGCTCTGGTCGCCTGGCTGGCATGGGCTTTCATGGCCCTCTCGGTGCTCGTCGAGGTCGTCGCCCAGCTCCGCGGCGTCCAGGCACCCCGGCTGCGCGGCCTGCCGGGACTGCAGCTGTCCCAGGGCGCAGCCCGCAGCCTCGTCGCCACCGCGGCGCTGCTGTTCATCGCCGCGCCAGCCGTCCTGCAGCCCGGGCAGCCCGGCACCACGCCGGCGGCCGCAGCCGAGCCCACACACTCCGCAGCCACCGCTACGCAAGGCCCGCTCGGCACCGGCGCCGGCGACCAGACCGTGTTCGACCGAAACCTCCAGGCCGGCAACCAGGAAAGCGACCAGGCCGGCCAGGCAGGAGAGCAGGGCGACCGCGGCGACCGGCAGCGCCCGGCGACCAAGCCACACCCCGTCGGAGCCGGCGAGACGCTCTGGTCGATCGCGCGCACCCACCTCGACGACGGCGCCCGCTACCCCGAGATTGTCGAACTCAACCGCGACCTCCTCGGTGACGACCCCGGCTTCCTCGAGGTCGGCTGGGTTCTCCAGGTCCCCGACCCCGACAAGCCCAGCGGCGACGGTGCAGTCGACGTCGACCTCGAGGACGGCGAGCGGACGGTGACGGTCAAGCCGCACGACACCCTCTCCGAGATCGCCGACACCGAGCTCGACGACCCCAATGCCTACCCGAAGATCTTCGAGGCCTCCAAGGACATCACCCAGCCCGGCGGGGCCAAGCTCACCGACCCCGACATGATCGACGTCGGCTGGACCCTGGTCATCCCCGCCGACGGCGCCAGCGCCGGCCACAACCACGGCAACGACCGCGACCGGGGCGACCGGGGCGGCCGTGATGACCGGGGGGAGGAGACCCCGCCCTCGAGCGAGCAGGACCCGCCCGTCGAGGAGCCCACCGAACCGCCGGCCGAGCCCGACCAGTCCGACCAGGTCGATCCCGGAACCCAGGCGGACGGGAGCGAGCGCGTCGACGAAGCCGGCGCGAGCGACGGTGACACCGCGGACGAGGCCGGCGGACTCGACGCGCCGTGGCTCCTGATCGGGCTCACCGGTGGGGGAGTGGTGCTCGCCGCCGGCCTGTACCGCGGCCTCAAGGCCCGCCGGCGGGCGCAGTGGAGGGCCCGCCGACCGGGGCGTGCCGTCGCCGTCCCCGGCCCCGAGCTGGCGCCGGTGGAGAAGACCATCAACACCACCGGCGCCTCGGCCGCCGCGACCGTCGAGTTCATGGACGAAGCGCTGCGCCGCCTTGCCGGCCAGCAGTCCACCGCAAGCCTCCCCATGCCCGCCCTGGCCGCGGTCGAGCTCAACGAGCACAACCTCGTGCTCCATCTGACCGACCCGATCGACCTCGACAGCCCGTGGGAAGGCACCGCCGACGGCATGCACTGGCGCTGCCGCACCGACGTCGACCTCGACGACCTCGGACCCGCGCTCGAGGAGCTCGTCGACCAGCCCGCCCCCTACCCGATGCTCGTCACCATCGGCAGCAGCGACGACGGCGACGTGTGGCTGCTCAACTGCGAAGAGCTCGCCGCCATCACCATCACCGGAGACGAGACCTACGGCCGCGACTTCGTCCGCTACCTGGCCGCCGAGCTGGCCATGAATCCGTGGTCCGACGGCATCCAGGTCGACTGCATCGGCATCGCCGAAGAGATCGCGCCCATGGAGCGCGACCGCATCCACTACCACCCCGCCGCCGAGACCTCCGACAGCCCGGCAGGCTCTGCGGACCCGGTCGGCGCCGTCGCCAGCGATGCTCTCGCCGACGCCGTGGCCACCATCGACCGAAGCACGCAAGCAGGCGTCGACGTCGTCACCGGCCGCGCGGCACAGGTCGGCGCCGACGTCTGGACCGCCCGCCTGATCCTGGTCGACGTCACCGCAACCCGGGCTGACAAGACTGCCGGCCTCGACGCCGAAGATGCCGAGACGCCAGACGCCGGCGCCCGCTCGTCGCGGGCGGCAGCAGGCGTGGCCGAGCTCGTCCGGCTCGCCGTCGACCACACCGGCCACACCGGCACCGCCGTCGTCATCGCCGGCACCAGTGAGACGGAGAGCCCCGACGGCGAGGCGGCCGGAACGGTCTTGCACATGACCAGCGCCGGCCGTGTCCAGCTCGCTGACGCCGGGCTCGACCTGGTCGCCGTCGGGCTCACCAGCGACGAGGCGCATGGCTGCGCCGCCCTGCTCGCACAGAGCGAAGACACCACCGACACCGAGATCCCCATCGACGAGGACGCCGACGAGGGCTGGGAGGCCTACGCCACCCAGTCCGGCTCCCTCCGACCGGAATACACCCGCCCCCGAGGCACGGCATCAGGAACCGGAGCAGCGGCCGCCGCATCGCCCTACGCCGAGCCCACCAGGCCCGCCACTCTCGGCTACCTCGAGTACGCCGTCCGCACCGACGACGCTGGCGCTCACGACGAGGACGAGGTCGCCCAGGGATCGGCCGCCGCGGCCCCCGAGAGCGCCGCACGCTACGAAGACCCGCAAGACCTCAACGATGGCGACGACCAGGACTCCGACCAGGACGAGGACTACGCCGAGTCGGTCCTCACCGCGCCAGACGAGGACTACGTCGCGGCCGCGGCAACCACACCCGAGGACCTGGCCGCCTTGGCGCCCGAGGTGACCGCGCGAGTGCGCGCCGAGGTCGAGGCCTCCGACCCCGGCCTCGACGCCGACGTAGCCGACTGGTTCGCGACCAACAGCGGCCGCCCCAAGCTGACCCTGCTCGGCCCCGTCGCGGCCCAGGCACACGGCAAGGCGCTCATCGAGCGCAAGGCCTACTTCACCGAGCTGCTCACCTACCTGGCGCTACGACGCCGGCACGGCGTCACGCCCGACGAGGTCGCCGACGCCTTCAACCTCAAGGCCCCAAAGGCACGCGGCTACGTCAAGGTCGTCCGCGACTGGCTCGGCACCAACCCGGCCACCGGCACCAAGCACCTCCCCGACGCAACCGACGCGCCCGCCACCAAGACCCGCGGCGTGAACGTCTACCAGATCGACGACGGCCTCCTGGTCGACGCCGACCTGTTCCGCCGCCTCTACAAGCGCGGCCAGAGCCGAGGGCCGGCCGGTATCGAAGATCTGCGCCGCGCGCTCGACCTCGTCGTCGGCCGACCCTTCGACCAGCTGCGCAAGGGCGCTTGGAGCTGGCTCCTCGAGGGCGACCGCACCGACCACCAGATGCAGGCCGCCGTCGCCGACGTCGCCCACCTGGTCGCCACCCACGGCCTCACCACCGGCGACCTCGACCTAGCCCGATTTGCCGTCGAGAAGGCCACGACAGCCGCCCCCGACGAAGACACCACCCAACTCAACCGAGCGGCCCTCGCGGCCGCCGAAGGCTTCCCCGAAGAGGTCGAGCGCATCCTGCGCGACGAGGTCTGCAACCGCTCCGACGACGGACGAGCACCCCTCGACCTCACCGCACGCGCCGAAGCGATCCTGCGCAACCACGACTGGCTGGCCACCGGATGACCAAGCCACGGAAGACAGCACACGGCAAGGAGGCCCCCACATGAGACAACCCCAGCCACCACCACGCCGTGGAACCCTAGAACCGCTGGACTCGGGACCAGGAGGAACACCATGACCCGCCCCACACGACGCCGCATCGCCACCGGGCTACTCGCCGCCGCCCTCCTGATCACCTCAGCCGCGTGCGGCGACGACGACACCGAACCCAACACCCTCCCCTCCGACCCGGCGACCAGCGAGACCAGCTCCACCCCCTCGCCGTCCGAGCCAACTGAGACGACGGCGGAGCCGGCGACGGAAGAGGACCGCGCGGCCGAGGGCGCGATGGGCGAGGTCCGGGACTTCACTGCGTTCAGGGATGAGTTGTTGGGCGACCCCGAAGCAGCCACCATCACGGAGCAGCGCCTTGGGGCATATCTACAGAACCCCGAACTGACCGCCCAACTCACTTACCTGACGCGATTCCGTGACCAAGGCTTCCGAACGAACGGCGGCTCGACGACCTTCGAGTGGATGAAGGTCACCGACGTCCAACTGTTCCCGAAGAAGAACGACGCTCAGGTGTCGCTCCGCGCTTGTTACAACTACGACGCCGTCACGACGCTCGACAAGGACGGCAACGACGCAGCACCCAACCAGATCAGCCCCGGCCTCGCGACCTACGAGGTCTACAACTACGACTACCCCTCGCCCGACGGCTGGCACATCGCGGTCGAGACGATCCCCGGAAGGGAGTGCAAGTGATGAGCCGTCTCGGGACGTTCTTGTTGCGAGTGCTGGCGGCCATCGTTGTGGTCGGCGGAATGCTGATGGTGGTGAGCGTGTCTCCAGCTCAAGCCGACGACCCTTGCGAGGGGCCGGCTTGTGAGGATGACGGTGATGTGGTGATCAACCCGACTGACCCCGGCAACCCCGGTAATCCGGGCGATGGCGGGGATGGGGACACCGGTAGCAACACCGGCACCCAGACCTGCACGTACCAGGGCAAGGAGATCCCGTGCAGCTCGCCCGACGGGGTCTGGAACAGCGGCTACGGCTGCTACCTCCAGTTGGCTCCTGGCGGGGGACCGCCGCCTCCAGCCGCCGGCAATCCCAACGGGGCCTGGTACCAGTGCACCGAGCCTGGAGCCTGTCAGGGCACGACCTGCACCCGCCGCACGCTGTGGCTCGACGACCCGCCCGAGCAGCTGCCTAGCCCCGCGGCGCTGGCCCAGGAGGCGTTGGAGCGGATGGACCTCGAGCCGATCCAGATCGGGATCGTGCCTGAGGACGAGCCCGGCCGGATAGGCCTGGTGGGGATGCCGGTGTGGATGTGGGTGGAGAACCCGACGGCTAACACCTTCGGCCCGATCACCGAGTCCGCGACCGCCGGGTCGCTGACGGTCACCGCGACAGCTCGGGTCCAGTCCACGGTGTGGAGCATGGGCGATGGAAACGAGGTGACCTGCACGACCGACGGGACGCCGTACGAGGACAAGTACGGGGAGTCGGGCTCGCCGGACTGTGGCCACCGCTACACCACCACGAGCTGGGACAAGCCCGGGCACAGGTACACGATCACCGCGACCACGCAATGGGTGGTCGAGTGGACCGGTGGTGGCCAGACCGGGACCATCCCGATCGACCACGTCGCCGAGACTCAGATTCGCGTTGGCGAGCTGCAGGTCCTCAACCAGTAACCGGTCCGGCGCCGAGAGAGACGCGAAGGCGGGCCCTTCGACCCCAAGTGGTCGGAGGGCCCGCTTTCGTCGTGCACGGCCGAGCGAGTTTCCGTCGTCAGGTCGACCAGGGGTTGAGGACCTCGACGTCGGCGCGCGTGAAGTCGCCGACGTTGCGGGTCACCACAGTCAGGCCACGAGCCTGGGCGGTGGCCGCGATCAGCGCGTCGTGGCTCGACGCAGGGTCGGGGACGTGGAGCGGCGCGGTCTGCCGGATGGTGGGCAGGTCGATGGGGAGGATGCGCTCTGAGAAGCCGCCGAGCACCTTTGTCTCGAACCAGGCCGTGAGTCGGCCGGCTTGGGCGGGGTCGCGGTGTGCTATGCGCAGGATGCCGGTCTCGATCTCGAGGACGGTGATGACGCTGATGGCGAGGTCGGTGGCGGCCTGCTGCGCGGCCCAGTCGTTGACGCCCGGGTTGCCGGGGCGCTTGCGCAGCTCGCTGACGATGTTGGTGTCGAGGAGATACCTCACAGTTCGGCGGGCTCGATCCGGAAGCCGATGGGTCCGAAGTCGACGTCGTTGTCCAGTCCCTCGGGGTCGTCCATCTTGAGCCACTCCGCGAGGTTGACGGGGGCGTTGTGGAGGCGCTGGTACTCGTCGTAGGTCATCAGGACGAACGAGGGGCGGCTGTGCTCGGTGATCACGACGGGCTCGGTCTCAGCTGCGCGCTTGACCTGGCTGGGCCGCCGGTTGAACTCGGCGCCGGTGACGGTCGGCATCGTGACCACCTCCTCAAAGTAGTACCTGTGCCTACAAGGGTACTCGGCGCGTCGGCCGGGTGGTCGATCGTTCGGCGGGTGGCGGTCGATCACACACGCTCCGCTCGGCGGGCGACCCGCGGAATGGTGTCGGTTTCGGGCCTACGCAAGCGGTTGGCGGAAAGTTTCTGAGATTTCCTAGGAACGCTGCTCTGACCTGCACAAACGACTAGGAACGCAGTCGCGTTCCCCCCTTGAAATCAGCGTTCGGGGGAACGCAATCGGGTACGCACGACCGCGACCTTTCGACGTGTCACCACGGCGAAAGGACCAGCGATGAGAGTGAGTCAGTACCTCGATCTGGAGGACGACGCGCAGCTGCTCGCCCAGGCCCGCGAGGCATGGGGAGAGTGGGCCGACCAGGACCCGCGGCTGTCGGTTGTCGCGTTCGACGAGCTGCAGGACTGGCTGGCCGAGACCTCGCCGGCCGAAGCGGACGAGGTCCTCCACGCGCTCGCGACACGGGCCGCGAGCGATGGGGGAGACGACGTCGCCGCGGCCGCGGTGCTGGCCTGGGTGCTGTTGCCCGGGGCGTGCGCGCTGGCCCGGGAGCTGCGACGCCTGGAGGGCGACGTCAAGCTGATGGTCGCCGCGCAGCTGTGGATCGAGGTGCGCAGCTTCCCGTGGCGTCGGCTGCGCAAGGTTGCGGCGAACGTCTTGATGAACACCCGCACCGGGTGCCTGCGCGAGGTCGGCACCGCCGGCCAGGTCCGCCGGGTCGACCGGGCCTGGAGCGCCACCGACCTGGTCGACCCGTCCTCGATGTTCTGGAACCACCTCGCCGCCGGCGACCGTGCCCGGATCACCGCAGCCGGCCGTGCCGGGCGACCCCGGTTCGGAGAGGACGCCCCGATGCTCCGCCCTACCCACTTCGCTCCGATGCCCGCCGAGCCGGCCGGCCGGCTCGAGGTCGCCGAGGTCTTGGAGTGGGCGTGCGAGAACGACGTGATCAGCGAGCTCGACCGCGACGTGCTGCTCAGCCTGGTCGAAGTGGCGGGCGAGGTCGAGATCGACCGCGTCCGACGCAGCAACTACGGGCTCACCTCCAACGAGCTCTCGGTCCAGGCCGCTCCCCGGCGCGGGATGTCGCAGGCCACCGTCCGCCGTCGTGCCGCCCGCAGCATCCGGGCGCTGGCCGCGGCCGCCGATCGGTACGTGGCATGAGCGACACCACCCCCGGCTGGCGTGCCGACCAGCCTCCCCACCAACCTCGCCACGCGCCTCGACGGGGCGCGCGTCGCCGCGGCCGTCGACGCCGGCCTGAGCGTCGAAGAGATCGCCGCCCTGTTCGAGGTGGCCGGCAGCGAGGAGGCCGCGATGGCCAGCCTCGACGACAGCGTGGCGCGGCTGCGTGAGGTCCAGCGCGCCAAGGCCGAGCTCCGCCAGGTCCCCCCAACCCAGCTACGGGCCGCACTCGAGCTGCGCGCCTCCGCCCTGCGAGGTGCCACCGCATGAGCATCACGACCACGCCCAACGCCTCCACGCAGTCGGCCGACGGCCAGGCTGTCCAGCCGAACCGTCCGGTCGCAGTCTCCGAGCTCAAGCGAGCGTGGACCGCAGTGCAGGCCGGCGAGTTCCGCCAGCTGCACCGCCGCGCCGCTTCCCCCAACCTCCACGGCGTCTCCGCCGCCGGCGACTCCCCCCTGGTCGAGCCGTACGACGAGAAGCTGACCGACAAGTACCACGAGCTCGACCAGGGCAGCCAGGACATCCAGTCCGATGAAGACGGCGTCGGCGACCTCACCGAAGGGCTGAGGGGTCGACGTGTCTCCTCCGACCCGAATGGCCGGTGGATGCCGACCGCGGGCGAGCGAGTGGTGCCGGTCGTTGCCGCCGCCGGGTCGGTGGGCTGCTCGACGATCGCGATCGCCTTGGCGACCGCGGCCGCGTCTGGCACGGCCGATGGGACCAGCCGAGTCGTGGAGTGCTCCTCTGCCCACACCTCGGGACTGGCGGCCGCCAGCACCGCCGAGCTGGGGCGACACGAGTCCGGCTGGGTGCAGGGCATGCGAGAGGCGGTCCTGCTCGAGCGCACCGGCGAGGTCCTCCTCAGCCTCGACGAGGTCGCGGCCCCGGCACCCCTGGACGACCCGGAGTCCGGTGGTGAGGGGACGGCGCGCAGGGCCCGGCCGAAGCGCCCGACCGGCGCAGGTGCGCTGACAGTCATCGACACCGGGTGGGACGTCGGGCAGCTGGCCGCGAGCGGAAGCTGGGTCGGACACCTCACCCGGACCGCACCGGTCGTGGTCGTCGTGGCCCGGCCCACGATCCCCGGATTCCGGCGCCTGGAGGCCGCACTCGAGTTCCTCGAGCACCACGACCACGCGCACGAGCAGGCGCACGACCTTGACCGGGGGACCGCCGCGCCGGCGACCCTCGTCGCCGTCATCGGCGGCCGCCGCAAGCGGTGGGCCAAGGGCGTGGAGCACAGCGCCGGACCGCGCACCCGGGCCGCGCTGCGCGAGGAGCGCGTGCACGAGATCCCCGAGGACCGCCAGCTGGCCGTCACCGGCCTCAACTCGACCCCGCTGCCGCCCGCACTCCTCGCGGCAGCCGACCAGCTGCTCCGCGAAGCCCTCTCGGCCCAGCACGGCGCCCAACTCGGGGCGCCGCCGACGGGCCGACCTCACGACGTCGACGACCTTCCGCAGCTCCCCGGTGTCTCGCCGGCGGACGAGGAAGCGACGGCGAGCACCACCCACCACCTCGATGCCGAGCCCCACGACGGGACAGGCACCAACCCGGAAGGAACCGCACGATGAGCATCAGCCTCAACACCCTGACCCTCCCGCTGGTCAGCCGCGCCACCGAGTCGATCTACGGGCTCAGCCTGGGGCTGCACAGCGCCCTGTCCGGCTCGGCCGCGGCCGGCCCGACCCCGATGGCCATCTGCCCCAAGGCCCCGCCCGGAGCCACCCAGCCGGTCAACGAGATCACCGGCTACGTGGTCTGGGGCGTGATCATCCTGTTCGGTCTCGCCCTGATCATCGGCCTGGGCGCGATCGTGGCCGGCCGCATCTTCTCGATGCCCCACGCCTCGAAGGTCGGCGTGATCAGCCTGGTCGTGGTGTTCGTCGCCGCGGTCGCCTACCTGGTCCTGCCCGGGATGCTCGACGGCATCCTCGGCAACGGCTGCGTCTGAGGGCACCGATGACCAGCCGGATGAGGAGCCGAACCCGCTGCGGCGGCACCCGGACAGTCAGCTCGTTCGACGCCACCGCCGACGGCGGATGGAGCCGCCGCCGACTGCTCGCCGTGCTGATCGGGGCCGCGACCGCGGTCGTCGTGCTGCTCGCCAGCCTCGGCTACACGGTCGCGCAGGCCCTCGGCGCCGGAGGCGAGGACACCGAGGACACCGCCGACCAGGCCGCGATGTACAGCGCCGTGGCCGGCGGGCAGCAGCGGCGCGACGAGATCGCCGAGGCACCCATGACCGCGCTACCCGCAGGCGCGGTCAACCCGACCGAGGAGAAGCCTCCCGCCGGCGCCGACGAGCCGGACAGCATCGAGGTCCCCAGCGGGGTGGTGCCGGGCCCGGCCGCGGTGCTGACGGGCTTCGACCACACCCCCGAGGGAGCCGTCGGGCAGCTCGCCGCGATCGAGACCACCGTGCTGCAGTCGATGAGCCTGGCCACCACCAACGAGGTGTACCAGGCCTGGGCGCTGCCCGGCGGCACCGGAGCGGAGGCCTGGCCGCTGACCACCAGCGTCCGGGCCTTCCTCCAGGGCGCCGGCATGGAGGCCACCAAGGACGAGGCCGCCCGGGTCTCGATCGAGCCGGCCGGCGCGATCGTGAAGGGGACCGACGGCCCGGACTGGACGCTGGCCTGCGTTCTGGTCACCCTCACCGCCTCACTCGAGCAGGAGGTGCAGATCGGCTACGGGCATTGCGAGCGCATGCAGTGGGTCGGCGGCCGCTGGATGATCGCCCCCGGCACCCCACCGGCACCCGCACCCTCGGCCTGGCCGGGAAGCCCGGCCGCCGTCGAGGCCGGCTGGTCGACCTGGACCACCGCGACCCGCTCGTCGAACGGCTCCTCCGCTGGGGGTGCCTCGTGAGGTATGCCCAGGAACCGAGCCGCGCCCGGCATCTGCTGGTGCTTGCCGCCGCGGCGGCCGTGCTCGTCGCGCTGGTCGCGCTGATCGCCCTCGGCGTCAAGGTCGCCACCGGCAACGGCGAGGACCAGGGCTCCTCGACCACCAACGGAACCGACCCCGGTGCCGACGTCGCCGGCTCGAGCCCCGACGCGGGGGAGTGGGAGACCGACACCGACACCGGCCTTCCGATGGCCGCGACCTCCCAGGACGGGCACCCCGTCGGGTTTCCCCGCACCGCCGACGGTGCCGCCGCCATGGTCGTCGGGCTCAACCGCGCCCAGATTGGCCTGGACTACGACGACGCCCTGACCACGATCAGGACCTACGCGGCCGAGACGGATCAGACGTTCTTCGACGACCTCGCCACGTCCGCGATCGCCCAGCGCCGCAAGACGCTCGGCGTCCCGGTCGAGGCCGGCAGCGAGGCCGGCAGCGAGGGCGGCGGTGAGGACGCTGACGTGCTGGCGCCGGCCGGCTACGCCCAGACCCCCATCGGCTACCAGGTCGAGGAGTACGGAGCGGACCGCTACCTGGTCTCGGTCATCAACGAGGTCAGCGCCACCACGGCCAACGGCCAGGTCGAGCGCAGCGCATACGTCGGCCAGCAGCTCGTGGCCTGGAACCCCGACACCCAGCGAGCCACCGACGACGGCGGGGTCAGCGGCGACTGGGAGCTCGTCGAGCCCAGCGCCGAGGACCGCGACCGGCTCCTCGCCACGGA
This sequence comes from Nocardioides marmoraquaticus, assembly GCF_054777915.1. Classification (NCBI taxonomy): domain Bacteria; kingdom Bacillati; phylum Actinomycetota; class Actinomycetes; order Propionibacteriales; family Nocardioidaceae; genus Nocardioides; species Nocardioides marmoraquaticus. The sequence continues at coordinate 189,981 of NZ_BAAHAA010000004.1, forward strand.
CCCACCCGCCACCGCTCCGCTCGGGACCCCCGAGTTCGAGCAGGCCGGCTGGACCCCGCTCCTCGAGTCGTCCACCAACTCATCCACCAACTCATCCGCCGACTCACCCAGCAGCGACGGCTCCGACCAGAGCGCCGACGAGCAGTAGGGAACTACGCCATGTCCACCACCCCGAGCACCCGGCAGCCGGCCGAGAGCGGCCTCACCGGCCACCCCGCCCCCACCACAGGCGCCAGCGCCGGTCTGGTCGGTCGAGTCGTCACGACGGTCGCCCTGGTCGCGGCCGCGGCCGTCCTCGCCCTTCTGGCGGGCACCGCCCCCGCGTCGGGGAGCGTGGCCACCCCCGCCTCCACCGCCGCGGCCGGCTCGACCGTCCAGACCGGGCTCGCCTCGACGACCATGTCGTCGAGCGCGAACCTCTCGGGCAAGGCGTCCGCGCTGGCCGGTCCGGGCCTCGCGCGGGGGTGCATCGGGCCGGACATCCGCTGCGACGTCCAGGACGTCGCCGGCGGCGTGGTCGACGCCGTCACCCCGGACATCAACCTTCCCGACCCTGGCGACCTGATCGAGAACCCGCTCGAGCAGGTCGGCGAGGCGATCGCGAAGGCGGCCGCTGACGCGTGGACCGCGGCGATGCTGGCGGTTTGGAACGCCGGCCTGTTTGTGCTCAAGGTAGTCCTGAACTTCGCCGACAGCTTCCTGACCCCCGACCTCTCCGAGGACGGACCGGGCCGCAATGTCTACGCCTACACGCTGTGGATCGGCGGCGCCCTGGTGCTGATCATGGCGTTCATCCAGCTGGCGATCGCGGCGTTCCGACGCGACGGCAAGAGCCTGGCCACGATGCTGATCGGCACCGGCCAGTTCGTCGTGGTGTGGTCTGCCTGGATCGGCTACTGCGTCATCGTCGTGACCGCCTGCGGCGGCCTCACCCGCGCGCTGATGAAGGCCCTGCTCGGCGTCGACTCCTGGCCCGAGTGGGACCCCTGGTCCGACTTCTCCTCCGACGACGTCACCGACGCCACGGTCGCCACCGTCCTCGGCCTGCTCGGCATGGTGCTGTGGATCGCCGCGATCGGCCACCTGCTGGTGCTGCTGACCCGCGCCGCAGCGCTGATCGTGCTCGCCGCCACCGGCGCCATCTCCGCCGCCGGCCTGGTCTCCGACGCCGGGCGCTCGTGGTTCTGGAAGTCGTTGCGGTGGTTCCACGCGGCCGCGCTGACCCCGGTGATCATGGTGCTGGTCCTCGGGATAGGCGTGCAGCTGGCCACCGGCGTGGCCAGTGGCCTGACCGACACCACCCAGCAGGCGATCGGCACCGCGCTGCCCGCGGTGGTGCTGATCTGCATCAGCTGTGTCGCCCCGCTGGCGTTGTTCAAGTTGTTGGCGTTCGTCGACCCCGGCACCCCCTCGGGCGCCTCGGTCCGCGCCGGGCTCGCCGGCGTGGGCGGCGTCCAGGGCCTCCTGAGCGGGGGCGGCGCCAGCGCCGGCGGCGGCTCGGGATCGAACGTGGCCTCGCAGACCGACTCCAGCGGCCGCTCGTCCGGGGAGTCCGGTGCCGAGGAGGACACCAGCTCTCGGTTCACCAAGGGGGTGGCGGGCGCGATGAGCGCGCTCGGCCCGGTCGGGGCCGCGCTCGGCGCCGGCGCCGGCATGGTCGCCAACATCGGCGCGAAGGGCGCCGCGATCGGTGCGGACGAGACCCAGCAGATGGGTGTGGGCCACAACGGCTACCAGCCCGACTTCTCCGGCATCCGCAACAACCGCGACGGGCAGGGCAGCCAGGGCGGTCAGCCCCAGCGCCCGACCGGCGAAGGGACCCCCGGCGGCGGCCAGGACGGCACCGGCGGAGGCTCGAACGGGCAGGGCGATCCCGGCGACGCCGGGCAGGGCGGCTACCCCGGCGGTCCGGACCCCTCGACCCTGGTCCCCAACCCGGCCACGGTCGGCGCGGGCCCCGGCGGCCCGGCCGCCGGACCCGGCGGAGGCCAGGGCAGTCAGGGCGACCAGGGCGGCCACGGAGCCCCGGCCGGAGCGCCCAAGGGCGGTCCCGGCGGCGGGGGAGCGGGCGGCACCAGCGGCGGCGCAGCTGGTGGTGGTGGCGCAGCAGCCGCCGGCGGCGTACCGCCCGTGCCCGTCTGACCCCGCTCCATCGGCCCGCCCGGCTCGCGCTGCGAGCTCAGGCGGCTAGCCCGTCGCACCCCGACAACCCCGACAACGACCCCGACAACGCCCACGACGACGACCGCGACCGAGACCTGATCGAGAAGGAGGCCTGGTGATGGCCACCACGTACACCGACTACTCACGAGACAAGATCGGCTGGTTCTTCGGCCTCTCCGGCCCCCAGCTGGCCGTCCTGGCGATCGGCGTCATGCCGGTGCTGTGGTCGGTTAAGGAGAACGCCTGGCTCTCGGCCGGCCTGCTGCTGGTGCTGTGGTCGCTGATCTTCGTGATCACCGTCGTCCCGGTCCGCGGCCGCTCGGCCACCGGATGGCTGGCCGCCTCGATCGCCTACGCCCTGGGCGGGCTGATGCGGTGGACCAGCTTCGGCTCCCGGGCAGCCGCCGGCGCTGCGGAGGACCTCGCGGCCGCCGACCTGCCCGGGGTGCTGCAAGGCGTCCAGATCCACGACGGCCCACCGCACGGCCCGGCGCTGGCCCGGGTCGCGGTGATCCAGAACCACGCCACCAAGACCTGGGCGGTCACCGCCGCGATCGTGCACCCCGGCATCGGGATGGCCGAGTCCGACGAGCGCGCCCGGCTCGGGCAGGGGCTCACCGACCTGCTCGACCTGGCGGCCCGCACCGAGCTTATCGACGAGGTCCTGTTCACCGTGCGCACCGTGCCGGAGGACGGCGCCGAACGTGACCTGTGGGTGCAGCGGCACCGCCGCGCCAACGCCCCCGCGCTGGCCACCCAGATCAACGAGGACCTGGCCCGCGGTCTGACCCAGGCCTCGGTGCGGACCGAAGCGTTCGTGACGATCGTGGTCCCCGAGACCCGCATCGCCAAGGAGGCCAAGGAGTCCGGCGGCGGGTTCGAGGGCCGGGCCCGCACCCTCTACCTGCTGATGGGCGAGGTCGAGGCCCAGCTGCGCGGCGGGATGGCGATGACCGCGGTCTCGTGGCTCACCTCGCCCCAGCTGGCGCTGGCCTGTCGTACCGGGTTCGCTCCCTCGGACCGGGTCGGCATCATCGACGCCCTCGCGGCCGCCGAGAAGGACCCGACCGTGAACGCCGAGGTGCCGTGGGCGATGGCCGGTCCCTCGGGTGCCGATCCGGTGGTGAGGCACTACAGCCACGATGCGTGGAACTCGATCAGCTCGACGATCAAGCTGCCCGACAAGGGCGCCGCGATGGGTGCGCTCGCGCCGGTCCTGACCCCCGGGGAGCCGGGGGAGCGGCGCTCGTTCATGGTCGCCTACCCGATCCTGCGCCAGTCGACGGCCGACCGGCAGACCGCCAACTCCGAGTGGGCCGCCGACCTCGGCTCCGCGTTGCGTGCCAAGGCCGGTGTCCGAATGAGGGCCAAGCAGCGCGAGGAGGCCGCGAAGGCCCACGGCATGGACTACAAGCTCGCTCGCGGCAACTCGATGACCCGCCCGTACGCGGTGTGCACCGTGACCGTCCCCAAGACCGCGCGGGTCACCGAGTTCGGTCGCCGCCTCGACGCCGCGGTCCGCCGCGCCGGCTTCGCTCCGCTGCGCCTCGACCTCGCCCAGGACGCCGGGTTCGCCGCCTCCGCGGTGCCGCTCGGCGTCAGCCTCACCCGGAAGGGAGACGCCTGATGGCTACCGACACCTCCCGCAGCACCTCCCGCAGCACCAGCCCTCGCCGCGGTCGCGCACGCGGCGGACGGGACATGAACCGGCTGCTCGCCGACTTCGGGCACGACCTGCCCGCAGCCCCCGTCCCGGCACCGCGGGTCAAGGACCCCCGCCTGTTCCGCTACGTCGCGCGCCGCGGCGCCCGCAAGTCGGGCCGCGGCTGGTCCCCGGCGGCCGCGCCGGTTTCGACCTGGCGGATGACCTCGGATCAGGCCCCGGTGCTGTGGCCCTTCATCTCCGCGCCCGGGCTGCCGCCCACCGGCGCCCAGATGGGCATCGACCAGCTCTCCGGCGGCTCGTTCTACGCCGACCCGCTGGGCTGGGTGCTCCGCGAGGACCTCCCGGTGACCAACCCCAACATCTTCTCCTTCGGCAAGCCCGGCCTGGGCAAGTCCGCGACCACCAAGGCGTTCTGCAACCGGATGCTCGAGTTCGGCTACCGGGTGCTGATCCTGGGCGACCCCAAGGACGAGTACGAGCGGCTGTGCCGCGCCTACGGGGTCGAGCCGTTCTCCATCGGCCACGGCCTGCCGGCGCGGATCAACCCGCTCGCCAAGGGCCCTCTCGGTCAGGGCTGGGACCAGCTCGACGCCGCCGAGGCCCAACGGCGGGCAGCGATCATCTTCGCCCGCTGGCTCACCCTGGTCCGGGGCCTGGTCGGCTCGATGCGGATCGGGGAACACCGGGTGCCGTTCGGCCCCACCGAGGCCGAGGTCGTCAAGGCCGCCCTGGAGACCCTCACCGGGTACGCCCACGGGCAGACCGAGCTCGCCGAGACCACCATCCCGCAGGTCTGGCACCTGCTCGACAACCCCACCGAGGACCTGGTCGCCCGCTGCCGCTACGCCTCCACCCGCCACTTCCTCGACGAGACCCGGCTGCTGCGCGACGCGCTCGGCCAGCTCGTCTCAGGCACCCTGGCCGGCCTCTTCGACGACCACACCACCGTCGACGTCGACTGGACCGCCCCGATCCAGTCCCTCAGCCTGTCCCGTCTCGAGCCGCTCGGCGACGAGGCGGTCGGGATCGCGCTGCTGTGTCTGAACAGCTGGGGACGCGGGATGCGCGAGATCGCCGCTCCCGGCGACCAGCGGATCGTGGTCCGCGACGAGTCCTGGCGCCAGCTTCGGCTCGGGCCGGAGGCCGTGAAGTCCTTCGACGCCGACCTGCGCCTCTCGCGCGGTGTCGCCGGCCGGGGCGGTGACATCCAGTTCGCCGTCGCCCACAAGCCCAGCGACCTGCTCTCCGCCGGCGACGTCGGCTCCCAGGCCACCACCATCGCCAAGGACCTGCTGCACCTGGCCGACGTGAAGATCCTGCACGGCCAGAAGGTCGGTGTCGCCCGCGAGCTCGACACCATGCTCGGCCTCGGGCCGATGGCCCAGGACCTCGTCACCGGCTGGGCCATGCAGGGCAAGGGCCGCGCGCTGTGGCTGGTCGGCGAGTCCGCCTACAAGGTCCAGACCGTCCTGCACCCGGTCGAGATGGAGCTCACCTACACCAACGAGGCCATCGAGGACGCCGCCTGAGCGCCCGCGCATCGAGCGACTGGATGGCGACTGGGCGATGAGGCGACGAGACGACCGTAACGGTCCGAGGCGGGTGTGAACAGGTGAAGAAGGCGGCGTGGATCGGCGGACCGATCCTGGCGTTCTTGATGATGGCGCCCCTGTTCGTGGCCGTCATGATGGTCACCTTCTCCACCGCGGCCGCCGACTGCCTCCAACAGCAGCGCACCGGTACCCCGACGGTCCCGTTCGCCGGCGAGGGCACCGTCCGCGTCGCCCAGGCCAACATCAAGGTCAGCCTCCCGCTGGCCGCGTTCAACGCCGACCTCGACCAGACGATCGGGCTCGGCCCGGACCTGGTCTCCCTCAACGAGGTCGGCCGCCGCTCCAACCGCGAACTCAAGCGCCCCGGCTACCAGCTCTACCGCGCCCCCAACCGCGGCGCCGACGGCAGCGTCGTCATGTGGCGCACCGACAGGTGGGCCAAGGTCGACGCCGGCCGCGTCGAGATGGTGGCCCGCGGCCCGCAGAAATGGGACTACGACCGCGGCGCGACCTGGGTGACCCTGCGGAGCACCGGCGTCGACTCCGAGAACGGCGACGGCGGGCTCGGCCAGGTCTCGATGATCTCGCTGCACCACATGATCAACCCGGCCAAGTACGGCCCCAACAAGCCCGAACGGCAGCGGCTCTACCGCGCCGGCCTGGAGAAGGTCCAAGACCTCGTCACCCGGCTCTCGGCCCAGGGCCCGGTCTTCATCGGCGGCGACTTCAACTCCCAGTACACCGCCAACGACCCGTGGGGCCCGCGCAAGATGCTCGGCGCGATCGGGATGAAGGCCACCTTCGACCAGCTCGGGAAGGAGTCGACCCACGACGGCGGCGGGATCATCGACTACCTCTTCTACCAGTCCTCGGTCGCCACCCCGACCCGGCAGTGGACCCGCAACCTCAACAGCGACCACAAGCTCATCGCCGCCGACCTCGAGGTCGGCGGTCTCAGCGGGGCCAGCAGCAACGGCGACTCCACGACCCTCACCGCCGCCGCCGGCGACCGTCAGATGGACCAGAGGGGCGACGTCGCCAGCGACGAGGTGCGACGCCGGCTGATGGAGATCAAGTTCTCCTCCGACTACCCGACCATGAGCGCCGAGCAGGCCGACAACGCGATCGCCATCGGCCAGGTCGCACTCGACGAGCTCGACCTGCCACGCCGCGCCCTCGAGATCGCGATCGCCACCGCGATCCAGGAGTCGAAGCTGGCCAACCTCGACGGCGGCGACCGCGACTCCGCCGGGTTGTTCCAACAGCGTCCCTCCACCGGCTGGGGCAGCCACGACCAAGTCACCAACCCGCGGCTGGCCACCCGGGCCTTCTTCGGCCGCGCCGACCACACCAGCAACCCCGGCCTGCTCGACATCCCCGGCTGGGCCCTGATGCCGCTCGCCGAGGCCGCCCAGGCAGTGCAGCGCTCCGGCTACCCCGACGCCTACGCGCAGTGGGAGACCGCCGCCCAGGAGATCGCCGCAGTCCTCACCGGCGGCGACCTTGGCACCCCGCTGAACATCCTCGACGCCACCGACGCGGCCGCCGCCCGCGAGGACTGCGAGCCCGAGGGCGACGTGGCCTACACGATCGGCACCCTCAACCTCCTCGGCGCCGGCCACGCCGACAACCAGGCCGGCGGCGGCAAGGAGCGAGCAGGGTTCGCCACCTGGGACGTCCGGCTCCCCAAGGCACTTCGGGCGCTACGCGCCAGCGGCGCCACCGTCGCCGGCCTGCAGGAGGTCCACCCACCCCAACAGAAGGCCCTGGCCAACGACACCACCTGGGAGGTCTACCCCCGCAGCGGCAAGCAGAACGTGGTCGCCTGGGACCCCTCGACCTGGGAGATGACCAACGCCCGACTCGTGCCCATCCCGTACTTCGGCGGCCACAACGTCGGGATGCCGCTGGTCCAGCTGACCAGCCGCGTCGACGGGCAGAGCATCTGGGTCTGGTCGATCCACAACCCCGCCAACGCCAACGGTCCCGCGCTGCAGCACCGCAAGGAAGCGCTCCGCCGTCAGGCCGCCGAACTGGAGCCGCTGGTCGGGTCCGGGCAGCCGGTGTTCATCGTCGGCGACTTCAACGACGGCGGCGACGGCCCCAGCCGGGCGCACTGCCAGCTCACCCCGCTGCTCGCGAACGCCTTCGGCGGCTCAAGCGACCCCTGCAAGCCGCCCACCCGCGGTGCGCCCATCGACCACATCTTCGGCGCGAACGCCACCTTCACCAGCGCCGAGGTCGACAACGAGGTCAAGCAGCAGAAGATCAGCGACCACCCGCTGGTCACCGCCAGCATCGGCGGCGGCGACACCAGCTGCCCACCGACCGGCTCCCCAGCCGAGGAGGGCCTGACCCCCGACGCGCTGCTGGTGCTGCGCTGCGTCGACGCCGAGTTCGGCGCCCACAGCTACGGCGGCGTCGGCGACCGCGCGGCCAACCCGGGCTCGGACCATCCCGCAGGGCGAGCCGTCGACGTGATGATCAACGCCTGGAACACCCCCGGCGGCGAGGCCGAGGGCACCCGCATCGCCAACTGGGTCCGTGAGCACGCCAAGGAGCTCGGCGTCACCTACGTGATCTGGCGGGCGAAGATCTGGTCGGTAGCCCGCGACGGGGAGGGCTGGCGGCCCTACACCCACCCCTCGGGCGCCACCGACCCCACCAACTTGCACATGGACCACGTCCACGTCTCGGTCCACGGCAACGCCGGCACCGGCCTCGGGGCCAGCGACGTCGTCTACCCGGTGCCCCCGCAGATGGCGGCCGCCGACGCCCACAACTGGCACGAGTCCGGGTCCTACTGGTCCAACTGGCACACGGGCACGGACTTCTCCGTCCCCTGCGGGACCCCGGTGGTCGCCGCACACGCCGGCACCATCGAGATCGACCGGAGCCAGTCGTGGGCCGGGCGGTGGCTGGTCAAGGTCACCATCGGTCCGAGCTCGCTGACCACCTGGTATGCCCACATGCACACCCTGACCGTCGACGCCGGCGACCAGGTCCGCGCCGGCCAGCAGATCGGCGAGGTGGGCGGCGACAGCCCGCTAGACGGGAACGTGTCCGGCTGTCACCTGCACTTCGAGGTGCACTTGAAGAACGGCAGCATCTACGGCGCCGACAACGTCGACCCGAGCCAGTGGCTCGAGGACAACGCCCGGGACACCCGATGAGCCCACCGACTACTTCTCGACGTCGCACGAGAAATCGGTGCCGTCGCGGTGATCGCCAGGACCCCCTCGTCCGCCTTGTCCTAGGTGAGAGCCCCTGCCCACCCCACTGCCCACACCACTGTCCACCCGACTGTCCACCCGACCCGGACCTGGAGCGCTGATCATGATGCAGTCCTCGACGCAGCCCCAACTGCAACGAGCCCGCCGCCACGACCCCTACCCGTGGACGTGGGAGATTCCGCTGCTGGTGTGCGTGCTGCTGGTGCTCGCCCTCGCGGTCGGGGTTCAGCTGGGCCGCAGCCTGGCCAACCTGCTCGCCGGCGCGGGCTGGACCTGGCCGGTCGACCAGGCCACCTTCTGGCGGACCATCCCCGCCGTCGCCGGCGGCGACGCCTCAGCAGGCCTCCCCACCCAGACCGCCGGTGCCGCCGGTGCCGCCGGCGCCGCCGACACCGCTGATGGGTTGGCCTCGCCGGGCCTGGTGTGGACCGGGATCGGCGTCGTTGAGCTGCTGCTGCTGATCGGGGCAGGGTGGGTCGCGATCTGGGCGCTACGCCGCTGGGGACCTGGCCGGCTCAAGGGCATGGCCACTCGCGTCGAGGCCGAGCAGATGCTCGGCCTGACCAGGCTGCGCAAGGTGTCCTCGATCGTGCGGCCGGACCTGTACGGAAAGCACGCCGGCCCACGGGCCGGACAGGACCCGCAGATCGTGAGGAGCGCCGGCGCTGACGCGCAGAGCGAAGCCGGCGCGGCCGCGCTCGGACGCGGCCTCAGTGCGAGGTTCCTCCCCGAACGCACCGGCCTGCTCCAGCGCGGCGGCCGAGGAGAACGAGGCGACCGAGGCGACCGAGGCGAGAGGAAGGCCCGATGAGCACCCGCGCCCGATCCACGAGCCCGGACCCGACTACCCGGCGTCGACGCCGGCCGCGGCTGGGGATGGACCCCCGCGACGTCGGCTGGCGCATCGGGACCGCCCACGAGCCACGCGGCGGCGAGCTGTGGGTGCCCTGGGACCGAACCTCGGGAGTGATCGGACCCCAGGGAAGCGGCAAGACCCTCGACCTCCTCACCCCGGCGCTCCTGGAAGCCCCCGGAGCCGCGCTGGTGACGCTGACCAAGACCGAGGACCTGCTGCTCAGCCTCACCGCGCGAGCGGCCGGCGGTCGGCCCTGTGTGGTGCTCGACCCGTTCGGGCTCACCGAGGGTCTGCTCGACCCGCCCACCCGCAGCTCGTCGACCAGCTCGTCGACGTCGACGAGCTCGGTGCGGGTCGCCAGCGAGCTGGTGTGGGATCCGATCGAGGGCTGTGTCGACCCGATGGTCGCGGAGCGGCGGGCGAAAGCTTTCTGCGCCGGCACCGTCAAGGGTGCGATCCACGGCGGCGCCGGCGACGACTCCGCGCGCTTCTACGCCGCCGAGGCCGCGAAGGTCTTGCAGTCCTACTTCCACGCCGCAGCGTTGACCGGCCGCACCCTGGAGGACGTGCTGCGCTGGGTGGCGAACCCGATGGCCACCACCGACCCCGCCGAGATCCTGCGCGAGCACCCCCACGCCGCCCCGTTCTGGCACGGCCTGCTCCAGGGCGCGCTGCACGGCGACGACCGGACCGCCGGCAACACCACCACCACGGTGCAGCAGGCCATGTCGCTGTTCTTCCAGGCCGAGATCCGCAACCGCTGCATCCCCGGCCCCGGCCGGCCGGCCACGAACCTGACCGAGGTGATCCGCCGCCGCGGCACGATCTATCTGCTGGGCCGCGAAGACCCCTACGCCTCCGCCTCCCCGCTGATGACCGCGGTGGCCGAGCAGGTCCTCGACACCGGCCTCGCGCTGGCCAACTCCTCCCCGTACGGCGGCCGGCTCTGCCCGCCGCTGCTGGCCTGCCTCGACGAGCTACCCTCGACCGCCCCGCTGCCCACCCTGCGCACCCGGATGGCCAACGAACGCGCCCTGGGCCTCAGCTTCATCTACGCCGCCCAGACCCGCGCCCAGCTCACCTCGATCTTCGGAGAGCAGGAGGCCCGCGCGGTCCTCGGCCTGACCAACGTGCTGCTGATGTTCGGCGGCTCCAAGGACGTCGCCTTCAACCAGGAAGTCAGCGACCTGCTCGGCACCGTCCGGGTCTCGCGGACCAGCTGGCAGACCGGCGGCTACCACGGCGGCGGCCGCACCGTCTCCGGGGAGGACATTCCGATCCTGCGACCCGAGGAGGTCCGCCAGCTCCCCGAGCGCCACGCCCTAGTCATCGCCGAGAACGGCAAGCCGATCATCGCCCGACTCCACCGCTGCGTCGACGGCAGAGCTGGCGCCCAGCTCCTCGCCGAACAGCGCACGCTGCGCGAGCAGATCACCAGCCGGCGGCGCATGGTCATCACCCCAGAAGCCCGCACCACCGCGGCGCTCGTCGAGGCCCGGCGACACGGGCTCACGACACTCGACCGCGACCCCGCCCCCCGGGTGGGCGCCGACTCGGCGGCGCCGGCGGCCGACCAACCCGGGCACTGCGAGACCACGGAGGCCGCGTCGAGTCGTCGCGGGCACGGTTCTTGGTACACCACGTCGGAGTGGGATGACCCCGCCGGTGCGCCGTCGGGTCGCGACGACCGCCGGAGGCGTGACTGATGGCCAGCAACGAGCCCGAGGCCGCTGGCCAGCAGCCGGCGCCGATGGTCCGCGCGTTCCCACGTCCCGGGCAGCGGGTGCACGTCGCCTACCGAGAGCTGCACCTGGCCGTCAACGGCACCGCCGAGCAGAAGGAGGCGATCGGGCCACCGTCACAGCTGCCCAGGCCGTGGGATCCGGCCACGTGTGTCGACCCCGAGCTGCGCAACCAGCTGTGGGCCTGGCTGGATGAGTTCGTGCTCTGGCTCAACCACGAGCACAGCTGGGACCTCGCCGGCACCGTGCCGCCCTGCTGGACCCACCACCCGCACCTGGTCCGCGAGATCGCCGTACTCGCTGACCAGCGACGTCGTGCCGCGCTCGCGTTGAGCAGCGACCCGCTCGAGGATTGGCACCGCTACGCGCTCCCGGCCTTCGTCGACCGGATGCGGCTCCGGCTGCGCAACCACTGCGAGGAGGGGCACCAGCCCTGGCCGGGCCGGAGCCGCTTCGTGAAGGCCACCAGTCAGGCCCAGCGCCGCGAGCGCGAGGACCGCTACGTCGAGGACCTCGACGCGGCCGAGCGTCCCCGCCGCGCCCGGCGGGCCGCACCACCCGCACCGCCGCGGCTGACGGTGGTCGACGGGCGCACCGTCGACACCGAAACCGGCGAGTTCGTCGACGACGACCACGACCACGACCGGTAACCAAGCCTGCTTCCCGCTGACGCGGCTCATGCGGCGCGGGCGAGCTGCCTCCTCATCCGTGCCAGACGCGCCCGAGGAGGCGGATGCGGCGCGAGCAGCCGGGAGAAAGCCCGTGACTCCGCGAGCACACCGGCGCCCTCCTCGAGCTCGAACAGCGCGCCGGCGGCAGCCAGGTTGGGGGCGAGGCGAATCGCGAAGTCGTCGGCGGCGAGCTCTTGTCGGCGCCGCACCGCCAGCAGCGCCAGGCTCAGCACGCCCGCGGTCGGCCACACCAGGGCGGCCCAGGGCCAGGGGTTGGTGCCGGTGGAGACCTGCGCCACGGCGCCCGTGAACCACGCGAGCAGACCCAGGCCGAGGATGACCAGGCCGATCAGAACCGCGCGCTGATAGCGGCGACCGGCCCAGGAGCGGAGGTAGGCGACGTGGCCCAGCTCGTGGGCCACCAGGTGATCGAGCATGTCGACGTCGTCGACGTCGAACGCCGCGGCCGCGAGCGTGATCACCGGATCGCGGCGCGGCATCGCCGTGGTCAGGCCCAGCTGACCCAGGGCCCCGCGCTGCCGACCTCGGCTCCGTGGCCGGGGACCGATGCTCGCGACGACCACCACCGCCGGCGCCGGCATCGCCGCTCGCCGCGCGAGCCGACGGGTGATCTCGAGCGCACGAGCGTGTGCTGGCGTACTGCCCGACGGGGTCTCGAACGAGCACGCTTCCGGTCGACCGTGCCCGACGCCGAGACCAGCCCCGAGACCAGCCCCGAGACCAGCCCCGCGACCCGCACGGCGGCCGCCACTGCGACGTCGCCGCGTCACCCACCACCGCCGCGGCGAACCGGGCTCGATGACAGGCTCGATGCCGGCCTCAGCGTCGTCGACCATCACGCGATTCTCCCACCAGGCCTGGCATCACCACGCCCGCCCGAGCAATACGGCAACTCCGCTCAGAATGCCGCTGACACAACCGCGGCGTGCGCACGCACCCGATCCGGCCCCGAGAGGGGGTTTCCGGCGCGCTCAGCGGCGTTGTGAGCCGCGCCCGGGGCCTGAGGGGTCCTCGGCCTGCCCGGAAGCCTGCGGCGGCCTCCGGCGGCCGGCCGCCCCGCCGAGCCGCCGCGCGGAACCCTCACGAGTTCGGCGCTACTGGGCGATGACGTCGAGGTAGGTGTCGGCGTTCCTCGCAGCCCTGCCTCTCCACGGGATATCTCAGCGGACGGGGCCACCGGCCGTTACCAACACGGCTGGTCGAGCGAGGTCGACCGATATCAGGCGGAAGTCATCGCGGCCCGGCGCCGCGCTTGATCGAGTCAGGCTAGTGGAGATCGGGAGAAGACCGGTGACGCTCCCGCGTCCTCGCTGATACTGATGCGGTCGCATTGCCGCACCACTGAAAGGACTACCGACTTGGCTCACTACCGTCGTGGCCACTACCGGCGCAGCCCGAACGGTGGCTACCACTACGTGCAGCCGCACACAGTGAGTCGCGGCTCGGGCGGGGGTCCTTGGAGCAGCGGTGGGCGGGGTTCGCGGAGCCCGCGTCCCGTCGCGCAGGTCTGGGTACACCCAATGCCTCTGGAACCGAACGCCACCTGCCCAATCTGCGGAGCGCGCGTCTACTTCTGGAAGAACAAGTCGGGCTCGAAGGTCTGGTTCGATGCGCTTGGGCGGCCGTGGCCCAAACACCCGTGCTTCAACGACGTTCGTGCCACCAGTCCCGAGCACCGTGCCCACATCGAACACGCGCGGCTGAACGCGAACCCGGTCTTGCCTGCGCCTCAGCGTGTACCTGCGGGCATGCCGATTGCTGGTGCCGCCTTCCTCGCGTTCCTGATCATCTGTTGCCCCGGTTCCATCCTCGGTGCGGTCGTCGGTTCGGTTGCTGGCGAGGATTCGGCGGCCTACGACGCCGCTGTCGCCGTCCTTGCTGTGGCGATGCTCCTCGCACCGCTTGTCGTGTTCGTGTGGATGCTCGTTTCGCGCCTCAGCCCTCACGCCGAAGCCAGCGAGGCGCTGAAGTTGGCGCGCCGTCTTGCGAAATAGCCATTCTTGGTCGGGCTCGCGCACCGGCTCGCGGAGCGACCCGGTGCGGGATCGTGGAACGGCAAGGAATTGGCAAGGTCAGTCCTTGATGTGAAATTGGCGCTCGAAACGCTCCCAGCCCCGGTCTGGCGACCAGCGCAGCCCACTCCCCACGGCCCAGAACGCCATCAGCCATACGTGTGTCACCTGGTCAGGTAGGTGAGGTGACCTTGTCGGTACTACGCCGTCCTCGTCTCTCCAAAGCATGTCCACGACGCCAAAGGGCGCAATCGAGAAGCCCGGAACCAGAATGAACGCGTGTCGCTCGCTCGCCCCGGAGCGTCCCAGCTTGCCCAAGACGTCGCTCTGGTGTGGATCCAGCAGAAAGTCACGGACCCAGCCCGGCACGGCACTGCCGGTGCTGTCAACCACGCCACCGGTCCGCTCGGATGATCGCTCGATTGTCAGGTAGATCGAGCCGGGGAAGTCGGTGCCGGATTGATTTCCGCTGACGATGCCGAGGACCCGTGCGCGCCCCTCGATAGACTCCGGCACCTCGTGCCGCCGTCGTTGGGTCGGAATCTCGGTGATCCCCTGGCCTTCCAACTCCTGAAGGAAGGCGGGCAGCTCCCTGAGCAGGCGTTTGGCACGAGCGGTGGGCTGCAGATGCAGCATCCAGCCGCCTTGCAGGCCTGGAATAGTCCACCGCTCATCCCGCCCGTTGACCAGCTTCCACAGTTGGATGCTGTCTGGGTCAGCGGCTGCTGTCACCTCGACGGCACCCGGACCACCGTCTGCGGTCAAGATGTTGAGATCGTGCATGCCCGGGCGGCTACCGTCGTCGTGCTGCTCGACCCTCAGGCCCAGCGTCGCCGCGATCGTGGCCGCGACCACTTTCTCCTCACCGCGCAATTCAGTCATGCAACCACTCTCGCCGCGGGCAATTCCTACTGTCGCGTCGTCAAGGCTGTCACCCCGCCGGCCGTCACCTCTGAGCAGGCGACGCGCCGAGTAGACCTGTCGGACTGTCAGTAGCGGCGCGCACACTAAAGGTGCAGGTCAGAGCCGCCTTAGAAGAACCTCGAGAAAGTTCGGGGGGAAACGGCTCTGGCGACACTTAAGAGGGGAACGACAGGGAGCTTGCGAGCTGCCGTTGCCCGATGAGGAGAGACGGATGGCTGCGAGGCCGGAGCGCGAGCCGGGAGAGCCCGGCTACGCCGGCGAGCCACTACAACGGCCTCAGAGCGGCTGGGTGCCGGAGGACTGGCTGGGCGACCACCAGGACCTTGCGGACAACGTCGACCGGCTCCAAGGAGACGTGGACCTGGTGACGGCGCTGGCGTTGGCGAGGTACGAGGGCGACCTCTACGACTACTTCGCCAACGAGCTGGCCAAGTATGGCTACGCGGTGAT
This sequence comes from Nocardioides marmoraquaticus, assembly GCF_054777915.1. Classification (NCBI taxonomy): domain Bacteria; kingdom Bacillati; phylum Actinomycetota; class Actinomycetes; order Propionibacteriales; family Nocardioidaceae; genus Nocardioides; species Nocardioides marmoraquaticus. The sequence goes on from NZ_BAAHAA010000004.1 coordinate 205,272, forward strand.
GAAGAGCTGGATCGCGCAGAAGATCATCTTCGAGCGATGCAAGCAGAGGGGCTTCGGGCTGGTGGTCCTGGATCGGGACTTCACCCAGCAAGAGATCGAGGGCCTCGCCAACTTCACGGTGGCGATGGCCCTCAAGTATTTCCGGGACAAGGTGCTTATGCGCCGGCGCTGGGACCCGACGAAGGGCGCCTCGCTGAGGACCTTCTTCATCGGCCAGTGCATCTTCCAGTTCCCGAACATCTACCGGGACTTCCTGGCCGATGTCGACGCCGACTGGCTCCACGGCTTCACCGACGATGTCCTCGAGATGGACTTCCACACCGAGCACACTCAGCCTGTCGATCGCCGCGTGATTGCTTCGATCGTGTGCTCGCAAGCCATGGCCCAGATCACCGACCCCCGGGTTCGCAAGGCCATGTTCATGACGGCGGAGGGCTACACGCAGCCCGACATCGCACGTGTCTTGGGGGTATCCACCAAGGCGGTGGAGCGGATGCTCGCGCGTGCGCGTGAGGGTCTTCAGCAGAAGGGGTTGGGGTGACAAGCAAGAAGATCAGGGCGCAGGTGGAGCGCAGCTCGCTTGGAACGCGATCGGCGAAGGCCGCTCGACGTACCGTCTCGAACAATGTGTCGCGGCGGATCGTGGCTAGTGCGGCCTCTGGCCGCTACGTGGCAAGAAGTCCGAAGAAGTCCGGGGGGTAACCGGCGCTTCGGCACTTATGCAGAGACGTCACCTGGTCAACAACGACCAGGTGATGGAGCCCCACAAAAGGGTGAGGCTCTCCAACCAGCAGGAGCCAGTCGAAGAGCCGTCACGGGTAGCAGCGCGAAGACTACTCGACGAAGTTCCTGCACGAGAGTTCCAGGAGGAACTCATGGCTCGAGGTTCAGGGAAGTCCTACCGTTCGGCGAGGACCGGGCGGTACGTCACCAAGGCGACGGCGACGCGCAGCCCGCGTACGACCGTGGCGGAGTCCGGCGGCAACAAGGGTTCGGGCAAGGCCTACCGGTCCGCGATCAGCGGTCGGTACGTCACCAAGGGCACCGCTCAGCGGCACCCGGGCACCACGGTGACGGAGAACGGCTGATCTAGCACCACGACTGCGGACGCCGACTGGGAAGCGGCGTCCGCAGTGCCATGCCTAGGCCACCTGCCGTGTAGACGTACTGGCAGGACCCCGAGAAGTGATCCAGGTCTTGTGAGAGTCGGTGTTCATCGGTGGGTGCAGCCAGCTGCGTAGACCGCTGGGGCTGGTAGCCGAGGGAGCTGTGCCGCCGACGGGCGTTTTAGTCCACCTTCCAGTCGGCGATGACGACCCTGGCCTGGGCCAGGGACCAGAAGGTGTTGATGTTGAGGCATTCGTCGCGGACCCGTGCGTTGAACGATTCGACGTAGCCGTTGCGCCATGGGCTCGCGGAGCGTGCCGGTGCGGGATCCTTCACCGGCGCGCTACCGGTGGGGATCGGCGAACTGTCCACCCTCCGGGTGAGGGTTTCCGCGGGGCCAGCGCGGCCGACGCGTGCGCCGTGCAACTGCAAGCCTTGACGAGCCGCTGTGAGACGTCGAGCAGCTCGGCGGCCTGGACCGACCATATGAGCTCGGGCAGGGGGGTGTAGCTCAGCATGGCGTTCGGCCCCGTGTGTCGGTATCACCGATGATTTAGGGGCTGCGACAACACGTTCCCGGCGACGCCAACGACCGCGAGCCGGTGGGATTGCCTGAAGGTGACCGTCGACGGGAAGCGTGGTGATTGACCAGCGGCCGCGGCGCAGCGCAAGCGGGCCTAGCGATGGGGGGCCACGAGCAGGTCGATGGACCTGACGGCGACGTGACCTCGCGAGAGGACTCGCCGTGGCCGGTGTCGGACTACGCGGCTGGGGCCGGATTCCGCCGGGGGCCGGGTCGCGGCGAGCAATTAAGGCGTCATGCTCACGGGCACCCGGCGGCTCCGAATTGCCGCTGACCACGTTCTGGCTCTCGGGCCCTCGTCGAGCTGAACTTGGGGCGGGACCGCGAAGGGCGGGTGCGCTGATTGACTAGAATGTGGTTTCGTGGATCACGGTGTGGGCGAAGCGTCGGACGAGGTGGTCAAGCGTCTCGATGCGCTGCTGCGCGATGGCAAGGGTTACGAGTGGACAAGCGCGGATCTGCAGGGCGTGGTCGACCTCGGTGTACAGGTGCTGGCGACCTGCTCGAGCGCGGGGATCACCGTGACCACCGCTGCTCAAGTGCGTACGGTTGCGACGTCTGATGAGGTGTCACGTCTCGGTGACGAGTTGCAAACAGAGCTGGGTGAAGGACCGTGCGTTACGTCGGCCGAGGACGGCCGCATGGTGAGGGTCATCGACCTCGCGGATGACCCACGCTGGCCGAGGTGGCGCGACCGGGTGCTGGAGGCGCTTGGGGTGCGCAGCATGCTGTGCCTACCGCTATTCGATCACGACCGGCACAGCGGCGCCCTGAACCTCTACGCCATGCGGCCCGATGCCTTCAACAGTCGCGACGTCGCGACCGCACAGGCGCTCGCAGCCAGCAGCGCGCTGGCGGTCGCGGCGTCACAGAAGATCTCTCAGCTGGAGAGGGCCCTGGACACTCGCAGCATCATCGGCCAGGCCATGGGAATCTTGATGGTGACCTACCGGCTCGACGACAAGGGCGCCTTCGACTTCCTCGCCAAACTGTCACAGACGTCCAACACGCGTCTAGCCGAGGTGGCCCGTCGGCTCGTCGAGCACCACAACGCTGGCACGCTGCAGGCCCCGTGAACCCCAGCCCGCGGGCGCGTCCTGGTCGCGTGGGCTGTCGCGTTGTGGATCTGGCGGCGGTACGTGCCCAGGTCAGGGGCCCAGCTCGGTGCACGGAGGTGGCCGCGGTTCGAGATGCGAGCCGCGGCCACCGCAGTGGCGCGTCCTGATGACGGGGTCTAGGTCATGTCCAACGGGTCCGACTTTTGCGGCAAGGTCGTGGCGGCCGCACCCGTGACTGCCGCAGAGTTCCGATCAGTCATGCTCTCCGTGGATGCGCCACACGTAGACCCAAGCGGGTCGTGACGGACCCGCCGCACACGTCCGGGTCGTCCGGGCGTGCAGCCGTGCGCCGGCGCCGCTTCCTCCCCGTATGTCCGATGGGTGGGACGGGTGTTGGGGTGAGCCGTCGGGGTCAGGGGGTGAGCTCAGACGGCCGGCTGGCTGCCAGAGCGTCCTCGACAATGACGCCGACGGCGCATCGCAGAACATCGCGGGCCTCGTGGACGTCTAAAGCCTGCTCTTTCAGGAGCGTGTCGACGGAGGCGTGCTGGCACAGCAGGTCGATGATCCTCAGGGCTCGTGCGCGGTGCGCGACGCTCATGCGTTCGAGCTCGGGCGCGAAAAAGGCGCGGGTCAGCCCCTCGGTATGGGCGTGGTGGGTGCGCCAGGTCGAGCGCAGCTCGTGCATAGACGCGTCAGCGGATGCGGTCACGTAGACGGCGGCAGCCATCTGCCGGTGCAGGTGCAGCCGCCGATCCACGTACAACACAACTCGGTCTCGCAGGTCGGCGCCGTCGGCGTCCGGCGGGTCGTAAAGGTCAGCGTTGCGTTCGTCTTGTCGTCGGAGCGCCGCGACCAGCAGTTGTTCGCGCTTTGGGAAGAAGCGGTTGATGGACCTGACCGAGACGCCCGAGCTCTGGGCGATCTGGCCAACCCCGAGGTCGGCGTGCTGATCGGCGCCGAGCTGGCACAGCGCGTCGAGCACACGCTCGATGTTGAGCAGCCGGCGCCGCACACGGCCGTCCTGGGTGGAGCTGTCTACGCGCACGCCCGCACCGTATCGAGCCGACCCGCCACCCAGTGAGGAATCGCCCAAGGCACGCTTGTCGGGCAACCCTGGCCAGTGGCGCCGCGAACGCAGCAGTGCCTCACTCGCCGTTCGCCCCCGGCGAACCGGGGCCCTGATGAACAGCGTGGTGCTGTGGCGTTGTCGGCTGCCTACGGGTAACCAGCGCGGCCATGCCCTGGTCGGTTCAGGAGGCGCCGAGCTTTCGGGTGCCTGCGACATGTAGGCCCCAACCCGCCGCAGGACGACGTGTTCCGCCTCGAGCAGCTTGGCGCGGCGCCGCAGCTGACGCAACTCTCCAGCCGCGTCCCGGCTCACGCCCAGGCGGCTGCCTTCCCTGTCGCGGGCGGAACTGACTTCTGGTGCTCGGCGCCGGAGGGGAGGGTGTCTGCCTTGCCTGCTCCGTTTCCCCGACAGTTCACGACGATGTCGTGGCTGTGGCTGTGGCTCTGGCTGTGGCTATGGCTATGGCTCGTACCCGTGTGTCGGGGGTGTTGTTAGAGCAGATTGCCGAGGACATCGGAATCGGCGAGTCCACGCGGTCGTACTGGCCGAAGGGTGTTACGTACCGCTGCATCACGCTCCTCCATCCGCATTCGACGATCGACTGGGCCGCCGGGTGCGGCCGAGAGCGGTCAGTGGGGTGTGCGCGTGAGACGTCGAGAACCTCTGGTCGGCAGGGTTCGTATGGGGACTTCGGCCAAACCAGAGGTCTCGGTCCATCTGACACCCGCCGCGCCGGCCTAATCATGCGACGAACGACACCGAGGCATTCGCGGGTGAACTAGTCCTTGGGCGCAATAGGCTTAGCCGGAACCTGAAGACGAAATGTCGCACCGCCACCGGGGGTCTCGTGGTACTGGATGTTGGCTGCGTTGAGAGTCAGGATGTCGCGCACGATGTACAGGCCGAGGCCGCTGCCACGCTCCGCACCCGCGACGGCGGAAGCTGAACGCGTGAACCGCTCGAACATGCGTGGCACGAACTCAGCCGAGATGCCCGGTCCGTTGTCGCTGATCCATAGCTCGACTGCGCCGTCGACGACTCTTGAGGCCAGCGTCAACCGGTCGCCGCCGTATTTGTTGGCGTTCGTGCACAAATTAATCAGTACTCGTTGAAGATGACCGCGGTCCATCCACACGTGGTGGTCCCCTACGTCAGAGGTCGTGACAATGACGTTGCGGAAGTCGATCATGTCGAGAGCCTCGCGGACTACCTGGCGTAGATCGACCCAAGCTGGCTGGACGCGCAGCCCCCGGGCGTCGAGGGCCGAGGTGGTCAAAGAGTTGTCGAGCAGCTCGCACATCCTGTCGGCTGCGTCAGAAATGCGCTGCAACCCCGCTCGTCGTTCTGCATCGCCAATGACATCCCACGCCGACAACAGCGTCTCCGCAGAGCCGGCCACCACTGCGGTGGGTGTGCGCAAGTCGTGAGCCAGCATCGCGGTGAGGTCCTGCAGTGCTGCTTGGTGCTGCTTCAGCCGCGTGATGTCAAGTATCTGCGAGACGAAGTACAGCGGGTCGCCGTCGTCGTCGCGCACAAGGGCCACCGACAACAACACCCAGATGATGTCGCCGGCGGCGTCAAAGTAGCGCTTCTCCATGCGGTAGGAGTCGATCTCACGTTCAAGCAGCCGTCGCAACAGATCCAGGTCGAGGTCTAGATCGTCGGGATGCGTGATGTCTTGGAACGTCATGCCGAGCAACTGTTCGGGTGTGTACCCGGTCAGCGCGGCAAGTGCGGGATTGACAGTTCGCCAGTGCCCGTCGAGGTCGACGATCGCTTGACCGATCGGAGCGTTGTACGCCGTCAGACGCAGCTGCTGCTCAGACTGGCGGAGCTCTGCTTGCACGCGACGGGCCTCGGTGACGTCGGTGGAAAAGCCCACCACTGCCACCGTCTCGCCATCAGTCCCCGCGACAGGAGTCAACTGGTGAGAATAGTGCCGACCCAGGTAAGGCACGACGAGACTGACGCGCTCGCCGGCGAGCGCTGCCCGATAGTGTCGCTCGACGTTCGCCAGGCAAGCTGGGTCGAACACTTCGTCGATCGTTCGGCCAGCGATCACCCCACGGGTGAAAGTAGTCGCGTCACCACCGGTCGCCGGACCGAGAAAGCGAAGCTGTGTGTCGAACGCGAACACAGAGCTGGGCGGGAACGAGGCCATGACGGGGTTGTTGTCAAGGCGCGCGAGGTTCTCCTCCAACGCATGGATGTCGTCTTGGTTGCTCGCGTCGGTCACCACACTACGATTCTGTCACGCCGTCTCCCGCATGGGACGGGCACGGTGCGCTAGGTGACCGTTGGCGATCGCCGACTGGCTGTCAGGTCTCCTCGTCAGTCAGATAGTCAACTATCGCAAGCAGCTGACGTGACCGCACCGGCTTGACGAGGTACGCGACCGCCCCGCCCTCGAGGGCCTGATCCTCCATGACCTCGTTGTGGTGTGCCGAGATGACCATCACCCGGGTCGACGGCGTGGCCGTTCGGATGCGCGGCAGTGCCTGCAGGCCGTCCATCCCGGGCATCGACACGTCCAGGATGACCAGATCAGGACGTAGGTGCGCGGCCAAGCTGACGGCTGCATCTCCCGTCTCAGCCTCTCCAACGACGACCACGTTCGGCCGCATCGTCAGCTGCAGCCGCACCAGTTCCCGCATCTCGGCAACATCGTCCACAATAAGGACGCGGCATTGCCGACCTGTTGACCGGGAGGACGCCAGACTTGCCGCAGTAGAACCGTCTGCGCCCGTGCCCCGGTCCTGTGGTCGGGCCTGATGGGGCACACGGGGCACACCGCCTGGCTTGTCGGCGACCCACACGCTGGCGATAGAGGACGTGTCCGGCATAGTCATTCGAACTCCCGTTGTGCCTGTCGGCCCGATGGTGTGACGAACGCGGGGTGGCACAGACATCTTTGGCGGATGTTTCTTTTGGACTCCAACGCAACGGCAGTTTTCTCGTTGGCGGGCTAGACCGTGGTCTCAGCTCTGTGTGCGTCACCCAGGACCCCTTGCGCTCAGGGACTGATGCTGCGCCGGCTTGTAGTCGAACGGCAACGCCACCGCCCCGCAAGCCGTGTCTGGAAAGACGCAAGCCCCGATTAGCCCACCTTTGATAGCGCCGTCAACAGCGGCAACCTGACCGCTTGCTCGTTACCGGCCCAGGTGCCGAGTGATGCCACGCCGACGCGTAGGCCGTGAGCTGCCCATTGGGCCCTGATGGCGACGGACAGGTAGTGCAAGGAACCATCCGTGTGGTCATCTACAGGTCGTCGCTGTCGGGCCTGCGAACCGGCGGCTGCGTATGGCTTCAGGATCCGGATCGTCACGCCGAGCGTGACCACAGCCGGATCCCATTCTGGTCACGCTCCGCGTGATGATGGGCTCGCGGAGCGTGACCAGTGCGGGATCGTCACGCGGAGCGTTGTCGCGTGCCGGGTTCAGTAGAGGCTCTGAAGTGACGCGCTGACGGTAGTGGGCGCGGGGCTGTGCCGGTAGTGCTCGTCCTCGAACTCGACCGG